>ASZI01000041.1 GCA_000416315.1 Osedax symbiont Rs2
AAAAGTGGTATGACCTACTTAAACAGGAAACTGCAAAAACTCAACTGTCACTTAAATCTGTCTATCAAGATGACCTGAACTGAGTTTGGTTTATTTTTGTCAGTAACAGAATACGGAGTCTGCAGATCGCGCAGACTCCTAGTTTTGAAATAGCCTAGAAGATCACTACTCAGAGCAAACTTACGATAGTTTGCATAGACAATCTAAAAGTTATAGCTATTATTTTATCATCCCTTGAAGTTCTTCGGCCATCAATTCGGCGGCAATCATGCCACGGTTTTTAGACCAAAGAAATGGATCTGTCGGTTGGTAATTTTTGTTTTTAACGGCGCTGATCATGCTCCACAGTGGGCTCTTAGTAAAGTTATCGATCACTGTTTGCTCGCCGTACTCGCCGATTAATAAATAATCAGGATTGGCCTTTAATAAATTCTCTAAAGTTGAACTGATATACGCTTTTTCTGTTTCATTGGCAATCGCGCTTTTCAACCCCAGGCGGGTCATTACCCCACCAGCGTAGGCAACGGGAGAGTGCAGCCAGATACCTCGGGCATTAGCGACCCCAAACAAAAAAGTTTTATCGCTGTTGATCTTGCTGGCATAGTCATCCATGCGTTGATTATGTGCCTCAATCAACTGGGTCATTTTCTGCTCTTGATCTAAGGCTTTACCAATCTTAGCCACTGCCACTAAGTTGTCCTGATATGATTCACCACGACTTTTTAACATCAGCGTCGGCGCAAGCTCCTTCAACTGCGCATAAATGCTGGCATGACTTTGTTTATCGGCGATGATCATGTCCGGTTTTAATGCAGCGATAATCTCCAGATTAGGTGTGTAGCGTTTTCCGACTGACGTCCATGGCTGAATTTTATTTTTAATCTGGGGGATCACATTGTCAGCTTTACCATCATCGGCCACTCCTATAGGAGATACACCAAGGCTGGCCAATGCATCGACAAAAGAAAACTCCAGCACTACAATTCTCTTAGCAGGGGCTTGGATGCTGAAAGTCCCCATTTCATCTTGCACATTAATTTGTGCAGCAAGGTTAAAGCTCAATAGGCCCAACAGGCAACTCGTTAGAATTTTAAACACAATATCTCCTAATCTAAATAGTAATGATTATTATAAAGATTAGGATTATATATGCTTTTGCAAATACAACAAGTCTTTGTTGAGCCTAAGGAAGCCAATCATGGCAAATTTTACTGCTGCGATAATCATCCTCTGGGTTACCTAAAGCCCGTATATACGATCAAATTGTGTTTTTGCAAACTTTAAATCTAACGGGACTAAACTGAAAACGGCTCGCTAAACTTGGACCTCTAAAGCTCTACCCACTGGCCGGGTTTTGCTGCTTCAAATACCGCATCTATTACCCGCATATTGGCGATAGAGTCGGCAAGCGGGTTACTTTGAGGGCTTCCCTGATTGATAGCGTCGCAAAAATTATCCGCTTGTAACTGATATTGGTCGCTAACAGGGAACGTTTTTCGCTGTATTCTTTTCCCCGATAAATCTGTGCCATCATCGATCAACACCACATTTTCACTATCGTTGGGAGCGTTAAACGGAATCTGCACTTCCATACGACCACGGCTGCCGAGAAAATTGACTGTTTGATAAGGCACTAACTGGGTTGAGCAGACCCAGGTCATCTGCACACCACTGGGGAAGACCATAATGGCTGACGCCAATCTGTCGGTTTTCATTCGCGGATCACTATCAAGCACTGCGGCAATCCTGCAAGGCTCTTCTCCAGTAATGAAACGGGATGTGTTTATCAAGTAGCAGCCGATATCATAGATGCCACCACCGCCAATATCCGCCTGATTACGAATGTTATCGGCATCATCATTAAAGTAGCTGAATGCTCCTTGGATAGCTTTGAGCTCACCGATGCTTTTGCTCGAAACCTGCTCTCGAACCCACAACCACTGTGGGTTGGATCTTACCATGAAGGCCTCTTCTACCAATTTACCACTTTGCTTGCTCGCTGCTACAATTTGCTCTGCCTCAGCTGCATTCAGTGCCAGAGGTTTCTCGCAGAGTACGTGTTTACCCGCTTGCAAAGCGGCAATTGTCCAAGGTACGTGTAAATGATTTGGCAGCGGGTTGTAGATGACATCAATATCTGGGTCAGCAAGTAGCTGTTGGTAACTGGCGTATGCTTTTTCAATACCCAGTTCATCAGCCACTGCCTGCGCTTTTTCCTGGCTGCGTGATGCGATCCCCGTCACTTTAAGTTTTCTAGACTGCTGTAATGCGGGTATTACTTGCTTTCGTGCAATCTTGGCACTGCTGAGAATACCCCAATTTAATATCTTGTCCATGTTTGCCTCTAAGTTATTATTATTTAACTATTATCTTAAATCTATATCTCTATCCGAAACTGCCCTCTGCCTTTTGCCATGTCCTGGTTGATTGTTAATCTATCAGTACTATCGCATCTGCATAAACTTCTCTGTTGCGCCGCCACTAAAAATGAGTTGCAAGACAGATCATTTATTACTCAATAAGCTCGCGACAGCTCTCAACTAAATATCACGCTGTTATTACCAGCGTACATCTCACAAAAAATACAAAAAATACTATTGTTGTTTCTGCTACTGTTTTTAGATTAGTGGGATTATCTAGTTAAGTACCAAGCTAGCAATGTTATAAAGGAGATCAGCATGCGAAAATTTTACAACATAAAGCCCTGGTACTTCTACTCACTGATTTTATTTTCGCTCTCCCCCGCCTATGGCCAGACTATCCAAGAGATTACTTTCACCGGCGGCCAGCCTCTGAACCAATATCAGCCCAGCATCATTGTCCCGGTACTCACGGAAGCTTTTAAGCGCAATAAAATTCGCTTTAAAGCGGTGCACAACCCAAGCCTCAGATCGCTGATGTATTCAAGCACCGGAGACTTAGACGGAGAACTGCACAGAGTTTATGATTTTCATAAGGTCAGCGGCAATAAATACCCAGACCTAATCAGGATAGAATCTGAATTGCTGTCTATTTGGTTGGCGGTATTTTCCACTAAAGTAATAAAATTTGACACTTGGGATGACCTCAAAGACTACACTGTTGCCTATTCTCGAGGTAGAAAAAACCTGGAGAAAATTCTTCCTCAGTATTTGTCACCTGAAAACATAGTGGCAGCCAACAATGACATTCACGCCTTTAAAATATTATCCGAAGGTTTGGTTGATCTGGTGGTATCGGAAAACAGATTGGGCGAAAACTTATTAGCAGGGCAGCAACAATTTGTAAATATTAAAAAAATATACAAGCTACACCCAACTAGAATTTACTCATATATGCATAAAAAACATCAGCTATTAGCTCACAAAATTGCCGCCACCCTTGAGCAAATGAAGCAAGATGGCAGTTTCGAAAAAATCGTTGAAGCAGTCAACAATGCCTTTAAATGATCGCCGGCACTGCAGCATAGAGCCTGCACATGTAAGTTGTACTAGCCAAGCTTAAAGCAGTGCTTTCCCAATCAGAGCGAGATGTCCAACACTAAGCTCACTAAATTTAAACGTAATTCTAGCGAGTCACTCATAGAAGCTTTGAAACAGTCTTGCATCACAAGCATATTTTCTTGTGCCAGTAAGCTTATCTTGGGATCGCGGCTGACTTCGGCGTAAATTTGAACAGCCAGTACCGCCTGATCACGAGACCTGTATTTTATTGCCTCATTAACAAGCTTGGAGATCCCCTGCACTGGCTGTTTTACTGATGTCATACGCGAAATGAGTTCAACGATATCTTGCCTTTCATTAATCACAAACGCCGGCACAATATCGGCTTTGCTGGAAAAAAAATTATACGCAGCACCGGTACTAATATTTGCAGCAGTAAAATTTTCCGCATAGACGTCTGGTGAAAGCCCTGTGCTAAAACACAATGCTTAGCAGCTTTCAGAATTTGTTATCTGCGCTGGCTATGCAAGACTTCGCCTTTTTCCTTGCCATTTAATTATCACCTGACGATCACTAATTAATAGAACGAACGTTCGCAATATTAATTGTTGATGATTGTTTGTCAACCAGCCTGAACAAAAACAACTAGGCACAGCTCGTTTACAACTCTGATAAACGGTGCATTGCAAGCAAGAAATTTAAGCTAAGTTTAATTCGAGATTTTTCGAATAATTGGCTATACAAAAATGAGCGAGGGGCGGTCTATTTAAGCCTGAGGACGAGTCGATATTTCAAGTCGATCTTAGAGTAAAACAGCATTCGCTGACAGAGATAAATATCATGATAACCTAAGGCATAAACATGTCTGTGACTTCATCATCTTTGCTCGCTGTTAGGCAAAACACTTATCTATAAGATTGATACTTTATTCGATGATACTGATAAACCAGTGTGCATATACTCGCTGAAAAACATTTGCAGTACATTAGTCTCAAAGCCCGAACGCAAGGTGCCTTGGGCTTCGCCAGTTAGGCTATAGTCAAATATATCGCAAGTATTGCCTTATTGTGACTTTTCAGCTAATCACTAAAGGCATACCTGTCCATTGGCAGTTGCTCTAAATACTCTATTGAAAAGTACCATTGAGTTCATTAATTTGATGAGCGCTGCTTAGTACTACATCTCCCGTGCCTTTTAGTTCTTGCGCCAGAGTAGTATTGTGTTCAGATATCTCATCGATGGTCTGAATATTTTTACTTATTTGTTCAACAACTAAGCTTTGCTCTTCAGTAGCTGCGGCGACCTGCAGCGAAGTGTCGGCGACTTTACCCATCATCCCCATCACCTTCTCCATCGACAATCCTGCTAAGACACTCTGTTCGCTGCACTGCTGAGCTTGCTGTTGATTGCCGCGCATCATACTTTCCCAGGCAGTGAGCGTCTGTTGAAGGCCGGATACAGAATCCTGAATTTGCACTGTCGCCAGTTGGGTTCTCCCGGCTAAGGTTCGCACCTCATCCGCAACCACCGCAAAACCTCTACCCTGCTCTCCCGCTCTGGCAGCTTCGATCGCAGCGTTGAGAGCCAGTAAGTTGGTTTGATCGGCAATACCGCTAATTTCTGACATGATAGCGGAGATTTTGTCAGCGTCTACGATCAGCTTTGACGCTGAATTCGCCGAATTTTTAACTTCGTGTGCTAACAAGGTAGCTGTCTGCTCTGCCTCGGTAATGCTCTCGATTGCTTCTTTACAGACGCCACTAACTTCATTGACATGCTGATTAGATTTGACTGTACTGTGGCAGATCTCTGTTATGGAAGCACTAAAATCATTGATTGCAACATTCAATTGGCCTAAGTGCTCATTTTGCATCTCCAGCCCTTGCAATGACTTATCGGCGGCTTCCCCAAGTACAGCTGAAGTATTGACTAAATTGCTGCCGTAGTCACTGCTTCGCCCCAGTACGGTACGCAACCTGGCGCTGGACATCTGGCGACTGTAATCTGCAATCCCGGTTAGGCCTTTCCCGGAAAAAACTAATCTAGATGGAGAGTCAATTTGTTGTTTAGTTTTCAAAATAAAGCTGGGTAATGCGACCAATTCTTCCCAATAAATCCCTAGCACAACCAAGAGCATTAACATCGGCACCCATAAGCCAGCTAAGCTATTGTTGGTATAGAGCTCAAACGCTGCTAAGCAAATGACAAATAATGCAAGCATACTGTGCTTCAATGTCCTGCTTGCTGAAAAATCTGTAGGGGTCTTGCCTGCATTGAGGGCTTTGTATAACGTCTGGGCATCACGCTTTTGCTCTGCACTGGGGCTGACGCGAACCGACTGGTAGCCTGTGACTACACCTTTTTCAGTCACCGGAGTGACATAGGCATCAACCCAGTAAAAGCCACCGTCTTTACACCGGTTCTTAACCATTCCACGCCAGGGCCTCTTCGATTTTAACTTTTCCCATAGATCGGCAAATGCAGCGGCTGGCATATCTCGGTGGCGCACAATATTGTGATTCTGCCCGAGTAATTCCTCTTTTGAATACCCGGAAACACGACAAAACTCATTGTTGACATAAGTAATGACACCGCGTGTATCAGTTATAGACACAAGTTGCTCGGATGAGCTAAAAGATACTTCGGAGGTTTGGTTAATCATGTTGTGGTAGAACCTTATTACTGGAATGTGTGTATCGACCCCAAGATTCATCCTTCCTTGTTGTCGTATGTTCTATCGGAAATACGTACTGATTCATTTTAATTAGCTGAACGACTGCTAACTAAACATGTCATTTCCAATGATGGATTCATCTAGTCCCTCTTGATAATCAAAAGAAAAACAAGATATTTACTGTTGAAAAGTCTACAAAGAACATTCAATCTAAATAAGGACTAATAAGGTATTGCCACTTTGATCGGAGAAGAAATTTTAATAACAAGGGTGCTATTTCCTTTGTTTCGTCGTGACCAAGCAATGTTTCCTATGAGAGACAATAACCGCTGTTTTTAGAAAAAATTGATTATAGTCAAGAATCCTTTATATATCCTGAAAAATCTATCGATTACAGTGTATAAGTAAAATATTTTTTTCTGTTTTAGAACTAATCATCGGCTTTGACTGTTTTTTGCACAGCAGCAGTAAAACTAGCGATCTTTGTATTCACAACCCTACCTGTTGCCTTCGAGCCTAAGCACTGGATGTTTTAAGTACCTGCTCGATAATTGTCGCTAGTTCTTATTGGAATGTTCTATTCAGGTCGTTAATTTTGTTGGCACTGTTTTGCACTTCCTCGCCATTCTCCATCAGTCTCTGCGCCAAGTGTGTATTATCTGCGGATATCAGCTCGATGGTTTGAATGCTTTTGCTGATTTGCTCGGCAACTAAACTTTGCTCTTCAGTGGCAGCGGCCACTTGTAGCGAAACATCTGCAACTAAGCCCATGACATTGATCACCTTTTGCATTGACTGCCCCGCGCAAATACTCTGTGCACTGCAATCCTTAGCTTGATGCTGATTTTTTCTCATCATATCTTCCCAGCTGCTTAGTGTTTGTCGCAGAGCATTTACTGAGTCTTGAATTTGTCCTGTCGCCCGCTGCGTTCTAGAAGCTAGCGCCCGAACCTCATCGGCAACTACTGCAAAACCTCTGCCTTGCTCTCCTGCTCTGGCGGCCTCTATTGCTGCATTGAGGGCAAGTAAATTAGTTTGATCGGCAATCCCGCTAATTTCCAGCATGATGCTAGAAATTTTGTCCGCATCAGCGATCAGCTCAGACGCTGAATTGGCAGAGTTTTCGACTTCCACTGCCAAAAGAGAAACAGTCTGCTCCGCCTTGGAAATATTTTCAATTGCCGTCTTGCAAACCCCATTCACTTCATTGACATGCTGATTGGAACTGACAGTGCTGTGGCAAATTTCTGTAATCGAGCTACTAAAATCGGTAATGGCGTTGGTGAGCTGACTAAGGTGTTCATTTTGGGTCATTAGCCCCCCTAATGACTTATTGGCAGCTTCGCCTAATGTATTTGAAGTACCCACCAGTAAAGATCCACAATCGCTACTTCTGCCCAGAACCGTTCGCAACCTCGCCTTGGACATTTCCTGAGAATAGTCGGCAATTCCCACCAACCCTTTACCTGAAAAGATATACCTTGAGGGGCTGTCGATTTGTGTTTTTACCTTTAACATAAATACTGGCAGTTTTACCAACTCTTCCCAGTAGATGAAAGAGACTCCCAGTAACAGTGCTAATGGAGCGATAATACTTACAACACTTTGGGTAAAGTAGTATTGCGCTGCGCAGACACTGATGAAAAGTAATGCAAACAGAGAATGTTTCAATGTCCTGCTGACGGGGAATCAAACAGTGTTTTCCCTTTGTTTATTCGCCGATAGAATGCCTGTGCGCTCTGCTTTTGCTCAACGCTAGGGCAAACCCTTACCGACTGATATCCAGAGACTTCAGCGTTTTCTGTCAGCGCAGTGACATAGGCATCTACCCAGTAATAATTACCATCTTTACAACGGTTTTTAACCATACCTCGCCAGGGCTGATTATTTTTTAATTTTAACCATAAATCTGCAAAGGCAGCTCTGGGCATATCCGGGTGACGCACTATGTTGTGATGTTGCCCAAGTAGCTCCTCTCTGGAATATCCAGAGACCTCGCAAAACTGATCATTTACGTAAGTAATGACTCCCTGAGTATCGGTAATTGATACTAGCTGATTTGATTGGCTAAAAGTTACTTCGACGTCTTGACTGGCCATTTTATACCTCCCTTGGAATGTGCAATTAATTGACCCTTCAATTAAAGATAGTTAGGGTGAGAAATAAACAATGGTCGATTCAAAATTAAAATGTGATCTCTTATTAAATATTGATGCAAATCAATTTTGTTATTGAAATTAATAGATTAAATATCGTTGTTAAAGTTAGTCTAGAAGGTGTTTAAGCAATTTTTGTGACTGTTTTATAGAAACAAATTAAGATTCTATTCGACTAAATCACATCTGCTGTAGTTAATATTTCACCCTATGATCTATAAGCTGTGTCTATTGATCTTCAGATGAATCAGGATGGAACATGCTTTGGACATCACTTGAAAATATCTTCGCCAACTCAAAGGCTAACTTCAGCGACGGGTCATGTTTATCCCTCTCAATAGCATTGATAGCTTGTCTGGAAACGCCTAATAAATCCGCAAGTTGCTGTTGTGACCAGCCTTTTTGTGTACGTAATACTTTTACCCTATTTTTCATTATCGGCCTCTTTGAGCAGCAACCTTAAAATCAGCCCGTGACCGGCAAATACTGCAGGGAGAATATAAGCGGCACTGATCTGAGGCATCGCTAGCTTCATAGCTAGCATGCCATAGGCAAAGCTGGCGAAACATACTATCCCTAACATCCATAAAAATGCCTCACCCGTGAGGCGTTGCATGTATTCGTCTAAAGTTTGAAAGCGTTGTTTGAAAATAATAAATGCCCATAACAAAGGCAGTATCGGTACAAGTGTGACTACTATTAGCAGCCAATCAGACAACTGCAATAATTCAATCGTAAAAGTTTGCGCTGCTATTAATAATAAAAACAATAACATAGATAACATGAAACGTTTTGTAAAATAGCTTTGTGAATTTTTTTCACTGTGCATTGTGTTTTTCCTTTAAGCTAAGTCTGTCAGTGTGCTACTGAGTTTGTTTGGTATTTAAGTAAAGATTAACTTTTTCTCGAATGTAAGGTATACCTGACACTTGCTATTGTCAAGTATACCTTACATACTGCTTAGCCAATGCATGTCATCGCCATAAAATTTGTGTTTACGCTCTATTTTCAATTTATGCAACGCTGCAACTGGTAATAAAAATGCCTATAGCTAAAGAGCTTACCTTTTTACCAATAGTGGCAATTTATCAGCTACTTAAGCATCTTTTTAAGCCCTCTTGCTGTCACTGGCTTGCCTTTTATCCCACCTTGGCTTAGGTTAGTTGCGTATCAAGTTTAAGGTTCTGCGCAATTAGCAACACTATCAGGTCAATGGCAAATGATTAAACCCCTTGAAGAATTCCGCCTCTTTGAAACCAGTGATACCGATGAAGCGCGTGAGGTCGTCAGCCGGGTATATTGTGATCATGTACTTGCTCCAACAAAAAACAGTCAACTAAAGGCCTGCCATAATAGAGTTCAGCTTTTGGATATTTCATTAAATTATCTGCAGTACGGCGCTGAGGTCAAAGTAGAGCCCGGGTATCTGGATGACTTTTTTTTATTTCAATTACCTATTGCCGGTAGTGCACAAATCATTGTTGATGATCTTGAGTTTTCCAGCTCGGATAAGATTGCATCTGTAATAAACCCCAGTGAATACACCAAGATGCGCTGGGACCGCGATTGCAAAAAACTGATGGTGCAAATTAAACGCGATGCTTTAGAGCAAAGTTTGTCGCGTATACTAGGCCGGCCAATTTGCAAACCCATCATCTTTAGTCATCAAGTGAAACACTTAGACAATCATCACGCTGTAATATGGTGGCGCCAGATAAAACATCTGATAGAAGACATTGACCATGGTTTTGATCCCTGGCGTTCTCGAGCATTGCTTGATGATCTGCACAGGAGCCTACTAACCAATGTACTCTACTCATTTAGTCACAATTATCAGCAATCACTAAGCGGCCAGAGCACTAACATCAGGCCAAGACAGCTCAAAGAAATCGAAGCATACATTGCGGCCAATTTAGATCATCCTATCAGTATTGATGACTTGGTTGAGCTCTCTGGAGTCAGTGCCAGATCCATCTACTTCTGGTTTAACAACTTTCGTGGTACTACCCCGATGAGATATATTCTGCAGGCCAGACTTGATAAAGTGCATTGTGCTTTGAGTGAGCCAAACCAAAGCCAAAGCGTCACCGAAATAGCCAATCATTCGAACTTTAGTCAATTGGGACGTTTTTCTGCTGCCTATAAACGAGTCTATGGGGAATCCCCGAGCACGACATTGCGCAAATAGCCTCAGTTTTAAATTCATTATCTGTATATTCCTTTCAGTGTGCGTATAGCAACCGGCCTTCTTTTAGCACTAGTATGACTTGTATCAACAAACAGCTAGTTTTATAAAAATTCTAATAAAAGGTAATAGCGATGCTAATTGAAAGTTCACAAATGCCCGACCAGCAGGGATACTTTGGCGAATATGGCGGACAATTGATCCCGCCTTCACTGATAGAGATAATGAATGAAATAGATCAAGCTTATGAAGAAGTGAAAAAATCCGAGTCATTTCAAAATGAACTTGCAGATCTTTACGCTAACTTTGTCGGTCGTCCCAGCCCTATTTACTTCGCTAAAAACCTCACTGAGAAAATGGGCGGAGCACGAATCTTTCTCAAGCGTGAAGATCTTAACCATACCGGTGCGCATAAAATAAACCACTGCATCGGCGAAGCCCTTCTGGCCAAACATATGGGCAAAACTAAAGTGATAGCAGAAACAGGTGCGGGTCAGCATGGAGTTGCTCTGGCCACCGCTTGTGCACTGGTGGGCATTGATTGTGAAATCCACATGGGCGAAGTTGATATTGCCAAAGAGCATCCCAATGTCACTAAGATGAAAATATTGGGCTGCAAGCTGGTTGCGGTAAGCTCTGGCACAAGAACCTTAAAAGACGCAGTCGACAGCGCCTTTGAAGAATACTTAAAAGATCCTATTAACTCGATCTACGCCATCGGCTCTGTAGTAGGACCACACCCTTTTCCAAAAATTGTCCGAGATTTCCAAAGTATTGTCGGTAAAGAAGCAAGAGCCCAGTTCTTGTCCAGCGAAAACAAACTCCCGGACGTATTGATTGCCTGTGTAGGTGGAGGCTCCAACGCTATGGGACTGTTCACTGAATTCCTCAATGATGATAACGTAAAAATGATTGGTGTAGAGCCGGCGGGGAAAGGTTTGCACACAGATCAGCATGCCGCTACCTTGTCACTTGGAAAAAAAGGCGCAATTCACGGTTTTGAATGTTATACCTTGCAAGATGACGAAGGTAATCCGCTGCCTGTTTATTCAATCGCCTCAGGGCTGGACTACCCAGGTGTTGGTCCCCAGCATTGCCACTTAAAAGATATCCAACGGGTAGAATATGTGGCCATCGATGATCAGGAGTGCCTGGATGCCTTTATGCTGCTCTCACGACTGGAGGGAATTATTCCCGCGCTGGAAAGTGCTCACGCAATTGCCCAGGCGATGAAGTTAGCCAAAGACATGCCCAGTGACAGCACTATATTAGTTAACTTGTCAGGACGCGGCGATAAGGATGCGGATTTCGTTAGCGAGTTGTTGGGATTGTAGAAAAAACAACTAGAAATAGTAAGGCATTAAAATCTGTACCTTAAGATCATCGGTACCTTTCTTGCTGTTTCTTATTATTGGGTCTTTATTTCGTAATAATTCGCACGCTAATCACAGCTGAAATCCCGGGCAATTATTTTTGAATTAATTGCCCACTAAAACATTCCCACCCATAAATCTTCAAAGCTGACGGTTATAAGAATCAATAAAGGTCAACGTTTCACAAGATAACCGACACCCCTGGCGGCACTCTATATTAGCGATGATTGCTTGTTTATTTATCGGTTAGTGCATAGTCGAAGAGCTAGCTAACCTAGATGACTAATACCGGCCAGGTCTTGGCGCTACCCTGGCTGATTAGCAAGCGCTGAATCTTCGATTAACTATGACGGCTGTCGGCCAAAACATACATAAGAACTTTATGCCTTCTAGCCAGCACTTTTTCGATATTCATTAGGAGTTGTATTAAGCAAGCGCCTAAACATAACTATAAAAGAGGAAGCTGTACTGTAGCCAAGATCCAAAGCTACACTTTCAATACTTGCTCCTTCTTGCAGCATCGGAATGGCACGCATCACCTTCAGACGTTGACGCCATTCACTCAACGCCATGCCTAAATCACGTTGCGCTTTACGCGTTAAGGTTCGCTCTGAAGTCCCCAAATGCTCCGCTAATTCTTTAAGTGAGCAATTATCATCAGGGTGGTCTTGCAAATACATTAGAGCCCTACTCAATATAGGATCATTGGAATCAGGAAGGTAACTACCCGCAATCGGAGCAATCGCCAATTGATCCAAAAGCACGTCTAATAATTTACTTTGCTCCAATGTATAGAGAGACCGAGGCGGGGTTAGCCGTAAATGGTTTAGCATCGCTCGAAGCATTGGATTAACCATCAAGGCACAAGTCTGTTCAGGCATCTTGCGTTGGCCAGCTAGTTCGTGATCAATATAGATTGAACAGTGAAATGAAGCTTGGCGGTTACCTCCATGATGCTCTGTATTTGGCGGGTGCCATAACCCATAACTAGGAGGCACACGAAATTCACTACCTTCTGCTTGCATTTCTAATGTCCCACTAAAGGAATAGACAAACTCCCCCCATAGGTGTTGATGGGGAACATAGATAGTGTTTTCGGGCATTGAACGCAATTGGTAGAAAATGGGATGCGGTAATTTTTGCAGTTTTAATGGTATATGAGTAAACAATTTTTTTGACATAAGCTGACTGATTCTAAGTACGTATTGTCCGATTTTAACTATATCTACTAATTTAGACAAATTATAGTAAACAGCTTGGTTGTATTTTTGTGAATATCACTTTCAGATCAATAATAGATCCCACTACCAAGCTTTTAACCTTACATCGGAGCATTTATGAGCATTGAAATATGGATTACATTTGTCGCTGCATCAATAATATTATTGAGTATTCCAGGACCAACCATTCTTACAGTGATAAGTTATTCTATATCTCATGGGCATAAAGCAAAGGGCCCTTTAATATTGGCAGTTGCACTTGGTGATTCTACGGCACTTGCCCTTTCTTTACTTGGCTTGGGGGTCCTATTAGCTGAATCAACTTTTTGGTTTCAAGCAGTAAAGTGGCTTGGAGGGCTATATTTAATATTCTTAGGTATAAAGCTATTTATGGCAGGGGTTAAGCCGCCCGCTATTGGTAAAAATGAACAACAGACTTCTAGTTGGAAACTATTTACCAATACATATATGGTTACAGCATTGAATCCTAAAGGAATTATTTTCTTTGTTGCGTTCTTACCGCAATTTGTAACTACAAGTGCAGATGCTACCAATCAGCTTTTGGGGCTTGCAATTACATTTGTTGCTTTAGCTTCCCTAAATGCCACTATATATGCTGTGTTTGCTGGTAAAGCTAAGCAGCTTTTGTCTTCACAAAAAACTCAATCTATATTCAACCTTTGCGGTGGATCGTTGCTTTCAATAGCTGGGGTATCGGCTTTGTTTGCGAAAAAAAGCTAATAAGATAATAAGATAATGATGATTTTGTAAAACCCAGTGCAGTATTTGGTGTAAGTCGCGGTGCTGGCATTCTTATAGAAGCGGCTGATATTCGTGCCATTCTTTTTCGGGCGTTTCATGCCATTGAGTAGATTTGCTGATGATATCGACGGTCGCTGCGCCCATTGGTCCCAAGCAGCCAAGGTACTGCTGGATCAAGTAATCAGTTTGCACTGAGGTCACCACCAAGTTCTGACTAATGCGGCCCAATGAGTTTTCCAGTAGCGTGGTCCAAAAACCTATGATAAAACAGTTTAACTTAACAGCACTATACTCTGAACCCATTGATTTATAGTAGGTTTTAATATATGTTCTCATTTACTCTGACCCAAATGATTGAAGGATTTATAATGAGAAGACTATTGCTAATGGCTACCTTTGTCGCGAGTGTTTCTGCCAGTGCAAATACGCTTAAAGAAAACCAAGCAGACTGTGACAAAGGTGTTTCAATTGGCTGCTATAACTTAGGAATTAGATACGATAACGGCTTGGGGGTTAAGGAAGACAAAGTACAGGGGGGCAAATGGTACATGAAAGCTGCAGAGCTAGGTCATGTTAGCGCTCAATACAATTTAGGGGTATCTTACTTTGAAGGAGAAGGTGTTGAGCAAGATAAAGTTCAAGGGGTCAAATGGTTTGCGAAGGCGGCAGCGCAAGACCATGCTAATGCACAGCTTTATTTAGCGTCCTCATACGATAAGGGCGAAGGTATTGAGCAAGATAAAGTACAAGCAGTTAAATGGTACGCAAAAGCTGCAGAGCAAGGAGACGCATCAGCCCAATTTAATTTAGGCTCATCTTACTCTAATGGAGAGGGTGTTGAGCAAGATAATGTACAAGCAGTTAAGTGGTACACGAAAGCGGCTGATCAAGGTTTAGCCACTGCTGAATATAGCTTGGCGAGGGCTTACTATAAAGGAGAAGGCGTTTCTTCTGATAAAGTGAGAGCGATTCAGTTATTTAAGAAAAGTGCCGAGAAAGGTAATGCTTTAGCAATTTCAGTATTAAAACAGCTAGGTATTATGTGATAAATCATCAAATGGCATTAGTATCAATAATTTAATGTTTTAAGCCACGCTCACCAGGTCTAATTAGCGTTGAAACTGTCAAGTCGTAGAAACCATTGGGGTCAGGTCTTGTAGAAACCATTGGGGTCAGGTCTTGTGTTTTGACTTTGGGGCAATAGGCAAGCCCTGCCCCCGTTTTATGTTCATCCTCAAATTACACCTCGAAAAAACAAAGTAGTTAGGGGATATACAAGGGACTCAAAAAACTTCATTTATAAACTGTAACATCGGCGATTATCGTTAGGCCTAACCTACAGCTCCCATCGATTCACTGGCCCAATTGATACTTTCCCTATAGGCGCTGTCGTAGACTTCATTATCAATATCAGCTGATAGTTTTTTCCAATTTCCACAGGTAAAATTAATAGTGTTATACAAAATTTTGCCCATATCACCCTGCCCCTCGCTGATCGCGGCCTTTATTTCTAAGCTTAGAGGGACTTGATTCAGTAAATCGCTCATTTCTATATCTAACATAGCGTTTAACCCCGATATCATACCGGTAATCATATAGCCTGAAACATCTGAAATACCGTTCGAAAGAGCTACTATTTCACACATTTTGCCGCGAATTAGTAATTGAGTAGCCAACTCCTCTGGTTTCTCTTCATTGGAAATCATCGCAATGATCAATGCCCATTTCTTTACCTCCCCAACTCCTAATATGTTGAGAGTCTCTTTCACTGAACTGATTTCGCGCACTAAGCCATTGGCACTGGAGTTGACAATACGCAGTAATTTAAAAGTAAACACTGGATCTTTTAAAATGAGCTTTTCTAGTTCTTCATTGCTGACATTTGGATTGTGTAAAGCTTGAATAATGCTCAATAATTTATGCTTGGATGGTTCAATTTTAGTATTTTCGATTATTTTCGGTTTAGATAGAAAATAACCCTGGAATAATTTAAAACCCAACGCCTTACAGTGATTATACATCTCGTGGGTTTCAATTTTTTCAGCTAGTAGTGCGACTTTATAAGTGCTAAGTTTTTCAACTTGTTCGGTAACTTGTTGAAAGCTCATATTCATTACATCGACCTTAATTATCTGAGCGAGTTTTAGCAGTGGGATGTATTGGTCGTCGTAAAGGAAGTCATCGAGGGCAATAGTGTAGCCTTTTTTACGCAGTGTCTGAACGCTTTTGATCAGCTCTTCAGTGACTTTAACGTCTTCTAATATCTCTAGTACAATTTGATTATTAGGCAAGTCAGGTAAAGTATTATCCACTATTAAGTCATATGTTAAGTTGATGAAGGCGGGCATACGCTTTAAATGTTTATCTTGATAAACCGAGGTGTAGCTATTGAGCAGTACATCAATAGTCGCGAGCGATCCGGAGAAGTTAAAAACCGCATTATTGTCATTCGCGGAAGATCGATGCAGTAGCTCGTAGGCAACTGTCTGCATGTTGGTATTAAAAATGGGCTGACGTGCCATTAATGTCTTCTTTTGTGATTTTCTTGTGTTGGACATTAAAGCAATTTGAGAGGGGGACACGGAGTTAGTGTTTAGCTGCACCTGCTGAGGTTTTGCAAAAAAGTACCCTTGAAAATAGCTAAAGCCTAGGTCTAATGCCACATCAAAGCTATCATAGGATTCTATTTTATGGGCCAGAAATTTGATTTTTGGAAATTTCTTTGCTGTGGATATTATTTTTTGGATTGCTTCAAATGAATGATTTATGAGATCAATTTTTATTATATCTATATAGGGGTAAAAGTGCTTCCACACCGCTAGGGCTTCAGGATTTTCTATGACAACGGTATGGCCTGCAGCTTTAAGTTTTTTAACTTCAGCTAACAGCTTTTTACCGGGCTTGGCGGACTTTAATACCCCTACTGCAACTCTTTCAGAAAATACAAGGTTGGGGTAATTTAACTGTAAACATTTCGTTGTGAAGTTAATGAATGCGGGTTTTCCACCGGTAAGATCCATGAGACTGAAATCAAGCTGCTGAGCAATTGTTTCATCTCTTGAACTCTTTTCTTTGCTTAAGCTTTGAAAAGTACTGCCAATGCTGTCGCGAAATTGCAGTTCGTAGCCGATTAGCTCTTTAGATCTGTCTAGAATTGGCTGTCGAGTGGCGTGAATTTGCATATTTAAGTGTCCAATATTAGTGCGACAGCTTTAAATCTCTTGCAAGTCCATTTAACTTTAAGGAGGCATTAAGTATCGAGGCTAATTATTTTTATGATACTAACCGTCACTGAATGAATAATATATGAATGATCATGCGCATCACATAACTTTATACGTTCCAACAAACTTTTTTGTTTTATTTTATAGATGCTATATGCTGCCTGAATTATTTTATTTCTAACAAGCTCTATTTTGAACTGCACAAGAAATGGATTTATTCACTAACGCAATTTAATACTTTTTTCCAAGCTGGTCTTGAGTATATATCCCTGATGTAAAGTTTTCATGCATCAATCTTGAATCGTTAAAATTCCTATCATGTTCATTATCTTTTGTGGTCATAAGAGGTATAAAAAACATTGAGGAATGGGAATCGCTGAATCTTCGATTAGCTATGACGACTATCGGCGAAGAACTGTCATTGAACAGTTCTTTATTTTAGTCATTATTCACTGTAAGTTGCCTTAAGAGATTTGAATCGGTTACACATATTTGGATTTTTCTATTAGCAAATTACTAGCCTTTTGCTGCTTTATACATACCATCAAAAATCAACATGCCGTCTTCACCTAACAGACGTTTTTTCACTCGCTCCCATTCAACCCGTTCATGCCCAAATGCATTTGATAGTACATTTTTCTCATGTTGTGTTAACTGATATATTTTTGTGCCTAATTTTTTGAACTCATTCGAGCAGAACTTGGTCGCATTTTCATACTGTAATAACTGTGCCTGTCGTATTTCTTCCCAAGCCATCAGAAATTGAGCTTTAGTTTTTGAGTCGAGCGCGTTTATGAAAGCTAAATCGGCTAATGCAATCCAGCCGTCATGGACAGACTCGATTTCGGAAATGATACCGATCTCGTTGCGTAGCCCGTCCGGCCCTGCATAAAGCCCGGTGATGGAGGAATCAAGTGCTTGAAATCTATTTGCCCGGGCTGTTCTTGCTGTCAACCGCCAGCCAATAGACTGGGTGCTTGCTTTCGTTAGTCGATAAAAAACCTGCAAACTTGTTGAACCTGGTATTCTAAATTGCACATCGACAAAATCCTCAGGTGCAACTATGCGTTTTCCATACAGCCTGGTAGACGTAGCTGTTCTTGCTCCCACAACATAATGGAGTAATGGATAATAGTTATGCTTTTCAAATTTTGATAGGACATGTCTCTGCCAAACGGGAGAGTTACAAAGAGCAGTGTATTCTTGTGGGCTTGATGACCAAAAAGGGATATTTAAAATGTCTAATTCTGGAATTCTGGGTGTCAAGTTGGATACTGATATTAACGCGCAGTTGGTCTTGCCATGTCTCACGCTATTAGCTAAAGATGAACCAATGCCGTCTATTCCATTATCCCTTATTTCTACATAGATATTATTGTTGGTGTGTTTTTCAATTAATTGTTTGATTTCTAGGTGTGCATGGGGAGTGACTTTATAGTCCTTTGTTTTGTAGGGGGAGCTAAACTTGAAGATGTATTTGGCTTGTTTGCGTTTATTTGATTCATCGGCAAATACTGCTTCTGGAAGCAAAGCTAAACCGGTCACCCCCGTTGAATACTTAATAAATCCTCTTCTGTCCAACATCTTAAGGCATCCATCGAGTCTATATTTTAAGCATATAGTATAGAAAAAGTGTTCCCACACCTCCAGTAAAAGCTTCCTCCTCTGTTAAGAATTATAAGACATCTGCCTTGTTGCTATGAAAGTATCACTAATATTAAGGAGCTCTACATAAATGCACATAACAACCAGCCAAATGTCAGGTGCAGACGCTCACGTCTTTTTCAATCCTTTAGATACGGCTACGTCGATGCTATTGGATTTATAGCCCAGTGCAATTTTGTAGATCTGACAACTACCCTGAAAACACCGACACACTCAACCTAATAGTTATAACCAGGAATAAGTTTCTATTGTTCGAAGCCCTCTGTCACTGGCAGTGATCTACCTTTCTCTTTATCGATAGCGGGTATACAGATGCGCCTTTTAAATCTGCAACAATAATACCGCCGCTTTCAATGTCGATATCAGCTGTAAGCTGCAAAAATTTGCGTAAACATCTCAAATCCGTCTTCGATTCGCACTGTGCTTAAGCTATCTAAGTAGCAGTGGCAGATTGGCTGTTGCTATTGTTGGCAAAAAGGAGATATAAAGCGGCTATTGTTAAAAAATGCTACTTTTTTTTATCCCTAATAAAGTATTTTTAGTACAAAATACATGTTCAGCATTTCTCAGATATTAAACTTATTTTCATCCACTCATTAGAGGATGCATTTGTGTATCGGTACCTATTTGGATTGTACATCTGTCTTTTCCCCATAATTAGTTATGCCGTTTGTAATTTATCAGTGCGTGTTACAGAATATAAACCGCAATATTATCAAGACTCTAGCGGCGAATGGCAAGGATTGGCTGTCGATATAAGCAGAGCGCTATTCAAACAGGCTGGATGTGAAATTACATTTGTAGACGTTCCTTGGATACGTGCATTACATTTACTTAAACGAGGGGGACTGGACATATTATCAAATATGACCGTGACAGCAGAGCGCAAAAAGTTCGTGCATTTTATCGGCCCAATGTCTGATGAAACGATTGTATTAACTGTGCCTAAAAATAGTCATTTAAAAATTGAGCAACTAGATGACATTAAACTATTATCTAAGCGCATAGGTATCGATAAAGGGGCTTTTTACGGGCCTGAGTTTACAAACAAGATTGAGACTGAATTATCTTTTTCACAAAAATTTGAATATTCTGATAATCACAGTAATACCGTCAAACTAAGTGCTGGTCGGGTGATAGGTATTTTGGATGATCACTATGCCGCTGCTTATCGGCTCAAAAATGTATTGCAACCAGGACAATTCAAACTGCATAGCTACCGTTTCTACCAAACTTTTGTCTATTTTGGTTTTAGCAAAAAATCAGTCTCTAAAAAAATGTTGGCTCGCTTTCAGCAAGCGTTCGAGGCTATCATTCAAAACGGGGTACTACTGGAAATTCAAAAAAGGTATCAATAGCTTAATCAGGCTCGTCAAACCTAGGGAGCCAAAAGTAACAACCGCCAATAAAACCTGAAATTCATCATCGAGCAACTAGATATTTTTCAACTGCCAATTCCATTTGGCTGCATGAGCGGCATGATCAAAAGCTCTGTTGGCGAAGCCCTAGACAGAAGCTATTAAGCTCTAAACTATTATTAGAGCTGAATAGTAAATACAGACGTTAGCTAATTTTGAATTGTTTTAAACTGGACTGTAAATTATTGGCCATTATTGCCAGTTTTTTACTGCTTTTGCTGGTTTCATCCGCCCCTGTACTGGTTTCACTGGCGATCTGGCTTATGTTGAAGATGTTATCGTTGATAGTGCTTGCTACCTGGCTCTGCCTGTTTGCCGAATGGGCTACTTCATTATTCATCGCTAATATTTTCTGTATCTGCGCCACTATATTCGATATTTGCTCACCGGCATTGGCGGCACTGTGCGCACTGTTTTTGGTTAACTGATCACCTTTCTCAATCATCTGTTTGGCATTTTTGAATGTCTGTTGCAGTCTCTCGTTTAATTCCTGAATTTTTCCAGTGGAGTTTTGTGTGCGCATCGCTAGCCCGCGGCCCTCCCCCGCCACGACCGCGAATCCCCTGCCCTCCTCACCTGCTCTCGCCGCTTCAATGGCAGCATTTAAAGCCAGTAAATTTGTTTGGTTTGAAATATTACTGATGGTATCAAGAATTGATTCAATTTCGCCGGTGTCTTTTTCTAACTGACCTATAGTGCTAATGATGCCTTGCATTTCATTGGAAACATTACTGATATGTACAATGGTTGAGTCGACGATCTTTTTACCTTGCTGCGCAGCAATTTCTGCTTCAGTACTGTAGCCAACAGTACTTTTGGCGCTGCGCGTAACAGCTTGTGCTGAATCAGACATTTGCAGCATCGCTTGTGCCAGCGCTTCGGTTTGCTGGTTTTGTCGCTGTACTCCAAGAAATGTCTGTGATGTGGTGATTGCGGCACTGTCTGTTGAGTCTTTAATCTGGCTACAGGAATCATCAACTTTCAAAATAAGTGTACGTAGCCCGTCAATAGTTTGGTTGAGGCTGCGCGATAGTGCGCCTATTTCATCGCCAGATGAGTGCATTGATTTATGACTAAAATCACCACTGGCCATATTATCGATGATTTTACTAATTTCAGCCAAAGGCTTGGTTATGCCTTTAGAGATCACGACAGTAAACAATACAATCACTGGCAGTACTAACAACAGCAACATCAATGTATTGATCAATTGCTCGTTATACAGTTGATCGATGTCAGTCACATAAACTCCCGTGCCTAAAATCCACCCCCAAGGTTTTAGCAAATTGACATAAGAGTTTTTTTGTCCTTGTTGCTGTGTATTAGGGTTTAACCAACGGTATGAAACAATGCCCGAGCCCTCTGTTCTTGCTACTCTGGCAAATTGGCGGAATATTGCCACTCCATTGATGTCTTTTGTTGCACTTAAGTCTTTGCCGTTTAACGAAGGTTTCAGTGGATGTGCGATCATGTGAGCGTTAAGGTCAGATATAAATATATAGTTACTGCCATCGTATCTGATCGTGGTAATTGCCTTAAGTGCGGCCGCCTGTGCAGCAATTTTACTTAATTCTCCCTTTTGTTGTTGCCGGTAATAGCTAAGGGCAATTGATTTAGCACTGGCAATAATTTCTTTAGACTGAGCATTTTTCGAAGCCACTAACTGTTTATGAAAGTTTTGTAAATCCAGATAGGAAAGCGCCAAAATCAAGGTTAAAAAAAGGCCGATGATAGAGCCGAGTTTTTTGCTGACGGAGAGATTGCGAAGAAATTTCATGTGCTGGAAGGTCCTATTGCTGACAAATAATAGCTTACAATTACGAGAGCTATGCAGACAGAAGAAAGATTCAGGCCCTTTAATATCATCGACTTATAAATTAGTCAAGATTTTGTAAAATAAAT
>ASZI01000042.1 GCA_000416315.1 Osedax symbiont Rs2
AAAATGCTCTGAATTTGTTTTATTCATAAAAGATCATGCACATTTGAATTAAGTTTCGAAGTGCGAATAGGTTCCATTTTCCTGATTAACTTACTGCTGCGTATTTAATCTTAGATAACAGTCATATCCGTACCTTTTTATAACACAGATTGGATTAGAAGATTAAACTCAGGTTTTGATTGTATAGATCATGATTGACTTCCTACTTCCTACTTCCTACTTCCGACTCGCTAGTATTCAATATCATTGATTAACAGGATGATTTCAAATCACTTTTAGTTATAATCCATTAATCAAATCATGCATTGCATGCGTGAAAAATGAAAATCAGGGATTTATGATGCTTAGGATTATGAAAGCGCTCTGCTGCTTGCTGTTATTAACGACTCTCAATCTGAATGCTACACCCAATGTTGTTGAGGCACCGCCTGCTTTAAAGCAGTGGCAGGGCTGGGGAGTGCAGCAGTATCCTGAACTGAACTGTAGTCAGGGGCCACAAAGTATTAGACGTAATTGCCACTGGCACTCTCCACTAGACGTCGAGGTCAGCACCGGTCAAATCAGTTTTTCGCAACAACATATTCTTGAAAAACAGGGCTGGATTGAACTACCCGGAGACAGGGATTCATGGCCGAGCGTGGTGCGGGTAAATGGCTACCCGGAAAAAATCATGCGCCACAATCAACAACCAGCGCTGTACTTAGCCGCAGGTGAATACTTAGTCGAAGGGCGTATTGCTATCAGTGTTATGCCTTTGTCTCTGAAGCTCCCCAGCGCCAGTACTTTTGTCAATTTAATCATTAATGGCAAAAAAATTGGCCAGGCCAGTGTCGATAATCAATCCCTGCTACTTAATCAAACTGAAGTAAAAGTCGCCAAAGCCAGCAATAGCCTGAATGTGCAAGTGTATCGCTTAATCCGCGATGGCTACCCGCTGTGGCTGGAGAGCCAGATAGAGATAAATGTTGCAGGTGAGAGACGCATTGAAACTTTGGGCCGGGTGCTACCGGCAGGTTTTGAGTTAACCGATATCCGCTCAAAGCTGCCACTGCGTGTCGATGCTAATGGTGATATGCAAGTACAACTAGATGCCGGCCGGCATGTGATTATGCTGCAGGCCCGACTGGTGGAAGATGTTGAGAAATTTACAGTCGAGGCTCGAAAAAAATGGCCTGATCAAGAGTTATGGAGCTTTTCCCCTAACCGTAACTATCGCATTGTTGATGTAAAAGGTTCTGCAATCGATGGCGGGCAAACAAATATGCCGCAGCGCTGGAAAAACTTCAGCAGTTATTTGTTAACCCCTGAGCAAAGTTTAAGCTTGAATGAGAAAAGCCGTGGCGATGTAAATCCCGATCGACACACCTTGAGCTTAGATCGGCAATTGTGGTTGAGCTTTAGCGGCAAAAATTTCACCTCACAGGAGAAAGTATCGGGTGACATCGGCTATCTGGATCGACTCAGCGCCGGTGACGACTACCGTGCGGGGCGTATCAGTATTAATGGCAATCCGGTGCTGCTGACCAGCGTCGATGCGGATCAGGGGGTAGAAATCTTACCTGGGCCTATTAAGATAAACTCAGTAGGTATAGTGCAAGGGCGTGATATAGCCATTAACCCTTGGTTGAGTGATCTCAACAGTGCCTCTTTGCAAGTCAACTTACCGCCAGGTTTTAGTATGTTCTCGGTGAGTGGGGCGGACAGTGTTTCAAACGATTACCTGTCGAGCTGGAATTTATGGCAGATTTTTATTGTGATCTTGTTTGTAGTAGTACTGTGTAAGCAATATGGTCTAACTGCAGGTGCAGCCGGGTTGTTGTACGCACTGTCGATCAATAACATTGATGGCGCCCCAAGCATCATCTTACTGTTAGTCATTATAGGTTTGCACTTCGTGGTCAACGTTTTGTCAGAAAACAAAGTCCGCGCAGTACTGATCCGTGTCTATCAGTTGGGCCTAGTGCTAGTGTTGCTGAGCTTCTTGCCCTTTGCGGTAGAGCAGGCGAGGTTAGCTATTTACCCGCAACTGGAAAAGCCTTATTCGATGGATAGTTCTGGACACAGTGATGATCAGGAAGTTCTCTATGACATGCAAGAGCTAGAAGCACCTATGTCCTCAGCGTTGATGGAAAGCCAAGATGTGGTACGTGAAAAGGTCAGGGCCATGAAGAAACAGGCGATGCAACAAAAATCCACTTTAGGATCGATGCAACCGTCGCCAGCACTGGTCTATCAAAAGCGTTATCAGCAAGGAGAAGTAGTGCAGACTGGACCTGGTATGCCGAGCTGGCGTTGGAACAGTGTCAATATTAATGTCAGCGGGCCAATAATAGAGGGGCAGAGTATAGAGTTGACTATTACTCCCCCCTGGGTCAATCGCAGTCTAAATCTACTGCGCATTGTTTTGTTTGTATTATTGGCTTATCTGCTGTGGCGTCGCCAGAGTCACAATGGCTCGGATACGGGCAGTACGTCAGAAGCTGACGCGGTGACACCTGAACAGCCAAATACAGTGGCTAATCCAGCTGCAAGTGCCAGTTTACTGCTAGTTTCAGCAGTGCTAGTGTTTTCTGGTCTAGGTTCCAATCAAGCCTTGGCTGCAGATTTCCCCTCGCAACAAATGTTGCAAGAGTACTATCAAAGGCTTAATCAAGCACCGGTTTGTCAACCGGATTGTCTGGCGATTAATCGGCTGAATGTTCAGGCCAGCGAAACTGAAATAGTGCTGAATATGACTGTATCAGTATTAGCTAAAGCCCCTTTGCGCTTGCCGCTGAGTGTCGCGGATAGTCGTAGTGTCAAAGTGACAGTTAACGGTGAAGCTACAAATCTGTTAAGTCTTTACCGTAATCGGGTGTACTTGCTATTAGACAAAGGCTTACACACTGTGCAGCTGCGATTACCGGCGGCTGATTTAGCACAATTACAGTTACAGTTTGATAACGTCCCGCAGCTTACTCGCTATACAGGGGAGGGCTGGCAGGTATCAGGTATTGACAAGCAAGCGCTTCCCAGTGGCCGTTTATCACTGCGTAAATTGAAAAAGCAGCCAGTGACAGAAACCGAGAAGCGATTAACTGCTAATCCAATCCAACCGCTGGTAAAAGTAACCAGAGTATTATCTTTGGACGTGGATTGGACGCTGACAACAACGGTGAGCCGCGTTGCGCCTACTAAAGGTGCCATTAATCTAACCGTTGACTTACTACCGGGGGAGTCAGTAACCACCGCAGGGGTCAAAATTCAAGATAATAGAGTGCTGGTAGATTTAGGGCAAAACAGTTCTAGTACTTCCTGGCGCTCAGACTTACAAAAATCATCAGCTGTGGCACTAAAGGCCACTGACTCCGGTGATTATTTCGAAGTGTGGCAATTGAATCCCTCACTTAAATGGCATGCAAGTTATCAGGGAATTACGCCGATAAAATCCAATGCCGCAACCTTAAGCTGGCAACCCATTGCCGGTGATCAGTTGACGATCGCGCTGCAAAAACCTGAACCTTTGGCGGGAGTGAGCTATTCCATCGATGGGGTCTCTATGCTCTATAAGCCAGGTAAACGTTTGGCGAAAACTGTTTTAGAATTGGACTTTCGGGCCAGCAAGGGCAGTGATTATCCCCTGCAGCTGCCCGAAGATGCAGACATTGATAACATTAGCTTAAACGGTAACAGCATTATCTATGTGCAAGAGCAAGGTGTCGTCATCTTGCCTATCCCCCCGGGTAAAAGCCGTGTGGTGATAGAGTTTAACCGCAGTCAAGAGTTTCAGTTAGTCACCCATACACCAGTGCTGGCCATCCCGGGCGCCACTAATATCAAAATAGAATCCAGTATGCCTGCAAATCGTTGGATTTTAGCAGTGAGCGGTCCTCTTATCGGTCCGGCTATTTTGTTCTGGGGAGTGTTATTAATGATACTCGCTGTAGGTTTTGCGCTGGGTCGCCAGAGCTGGTCTCCGTTGAAAAGCTGGGAGTGGATGCTGATGGGCACAGGTGTCGCGACTAGCTTCTGGCCGATTACACTGCTGGTGGTGTTGTGGTTTTTAGCTCTGGCTAAGCGCGGCTCGTTAGTGGACAGTCAGACCAGTGCCAGAAAATATAATCTGTTACAAGTCGCTATCGCGGCGCTGACTTTTGTTATGTTGCTGGCATTAGTGGGCAGTGTTGCTAACAGCTTAATGTTTGGCTCGCCGGATATGCAAGTCACTGGTAACGGCTCTTATGCGAGCAGTTTGAATTGGTACCAGGATGCTATAATCGACAACTTACCTCAGACTACTGTGATCAGTGTGCCTATGTGGAGCTATCAGATATTGATGCTGCTGTGGTCTATCTGGTTGTCGCTGTCACTGATCAGGTGGTTAAAGTGGGGCTGGAACAATTACAACAGTGGCGGCTTGTGGAAAGCGCTGCCAAAAGTGGATAAAAAAGATAAGCCCGAGACCAGCAAAGAACACAGAGCACAGCGCGCTAAAGAAAAGAAACAGGATGATAATTGGTAGCGAGAACTCAAGCTGCAGCTGAGGTTAATTTCAGTCAGTTGCAGGGTTTTTAACGGGGAACTATCAGTGCCCCGAAAAAGTCTGTGTAACTGATCCAAAAAAAAGCGCCTGATTGGCGCTTTTTTATTTGGGCAATTACTCGCCAGCGTCTTGGTGCAGTGAATCTAATTGATCGGCAAACCAGATTTTACGGCTAAATCTCGGGTTTTTAGAGGACATATCAATCTTGTACGGATTGGCTTCTTTAGTCAGTGGCAACTCAAGGATTTTCCCCAGCTCTTGTGCCAGCCACTTTTCAATTTTAAGAACAACCAACTTCTTACGCAACCGCCCTTGCACATCCCGGTTTAAGATAGTCGGTAGTGTGTTGAGTGTCAGTATTTCATCGACGGCATTGTTAGCCATGCGCTCGCGCCCTTCATCGGAGGCATAGAAATGTGAAACTGCAAAGATCATCCGCTCAGGTTGTAGCTGCTGCAAGAACTGGCAAGATTTTACTACTGTTGATCCAGTGCGAACCATGTCATCAAAGAGCACGATGCTGCACCCTTCCAAACCTTCAAAGGTGTCCTCACTCTCTTTGTGCAAAGTAATGCTGACCTTGTGCTCACTTGTACGCTCTTTATCTAACAAGATAAATTTGGCTTTGCTTAAACCAAGGGTTGCATACATTGCTTTAACAAAACCTCTGGCACCTTTATCCGGTGCGCAAAGTACTAGGCCTTCGCCTTTAGGGCCACAATTAATAATGTTGGAATTAAGCAAGTAGTGGGCGTAAATTTCGTAGGGGATTAAGTTGTGGAAATTGCCCTCAAACACTTGGCTAAAGATGCTCTGCACTGAAGAAGAGTGATTGTGTACTGTTAGAACCCGATCAACACCTGATAATTTAAGCATTTGTGCGTAGAGCTTAGAGGTAAAAGGCTGGCCATCAAACTTCTTTAAATCAGTTTTACTACGCGGGTGTTCAGTTTCACCTAAGTCTGCATGTGCACCGCGATCCTGTGCGCTGAAAAACAGATCGGGCTCAAGCAGTATCACGCTTTTAGCGCCGTTTTCTTTAGCGGCTCTGGCGATGAAAAAGTTATGCATTGCCAGTTCTTGGCGAGTCTTTACTAGACTACTGGTACTGACAATAACAACTGTTTTACCGGCTAAAACATTACCTATGGTGCTAAAATCCAGCTCATCAGAGATAAATCTTGGGCAAAATTCGGTATTGGTAAAAGCTTTCATACCGATTAAATCTGCTATGTCTTGGTTTTGACCCATGGCATAAGCGACGTCGATTGCAAATGGATTATCTGAGGAGTTACCGACAATGACAATATCATTAGAAGGGTTTGATACAGGGGGCATAGTTTTAACTCTTAAAGGGTTTTAACTTAAGTTCTCAAACAACTGAGATTTCAGGGGCAGGATTATAGCATTAGTTGCGCTGAGAAAATCAGCTATTAATAGCTATATTTTCAAAGGTATTGGCACAGCACAGAGGTTGTAAATATTTGACTGATCTTAACCTATAGCTTGTAAGCTGATCAATTGGCGAGGGTTTTCTCAGTCTCAGATCGTTGTTGTAAACAACACTGATTACATAAATATGACACTTGAGCTACGTCTGAAGCGGTCAATGTTGCTAGTTTTATATTGCCGGTGGCAATTATATTCCTTTTATATCAAAGGCAAATGAGCATCAGGCCCTTTCTAAGCAGACTGGTTTTTGCAGTCATAAAAGTTTCATTACTCTGCTAACACAGTGATACGGAGTTATTAGCTGCTGATTAATGAAAAAACAGAATGATAATCAAAGCTGGCCCACTTTTTGCTTTTGTTGGTAACTCAGGTCATTGAATACGGAGATATCATGCAAATCAATACATTTCTATCAGACAGCAATCAGCTTAGCAGTGGCGCGACAGAGCGCGTTAATACAGCTAACACTGAGCGTTTGTTCGCCAGCTTTAATAGTGATTTTAAAGCAGAAATCACCGATGCTATGCGCCGTGGTGCCGGTAACGATTTTGTATTAAAGCTCTCTGAAAATCGCCAGCGTTTTGTTGAACTGGCGATGATGGCACAACAGCAAGAGCCTGTGGATAGCAAAAAATTTATTAAAAGCTTAAGCTTTGAAGATCGTCAGGTTTTGCAAAAAGTCCACTCTTTGGGCACATCGATCACAGATTCAACAGTCAATAAAATGTCGGCAGAGGGAGTTGACAATTTACTGTTAGTCCCCGGCAAAGGATTAGATGCTAACAATGATGCTATTACCGAAATCGGTACTGCAAAAAGTTTTAAATTTCCCAATTCTAATACGCCCGCTGATGTAGCTGCCGCCTGGAATAAATCCCTGCAAAACAGCAGCCCTGAAGATCGGTTGATGGCCGCAGCGAGTATGATGACTATGATGTTCTCTGTTAACGTGCAAACGGACGCCAATGGCAATTTTTTAGGGGTTAATGAACCAGGATCCGCCGCTTATGTTAACCCTATGGCAGACCCAAATTTCTCCTATAAAGCTTGGGCGAACAATCAGCTCGAATACAACGAGACCTTCAAGCAAGAAATTCCGGCTAATGTATACGAGAGGGACGTCAAGTTTTTGAGCAGCTTTCTGCTGAATTTAAATAGCGCTAACGCTTAAATTTGACTGAGTAAGAAATTCAATGGCAGGTCAATATTATTGACTGCGACTGTATTTTTAGTTTGACTTGAAAGAGCCTAGAGCAAATGTAACTGAGTAAATAAATACTAGGTCTAAGACTTTTAAAGTGCGATTTATATCACTGACTATTAAGGCTATATCACAGTTTCATTATCAAAGAGTTAAAGATGAAAAAGATAAATGTTACTGGCACAACAGGCAGTGGAAAATCAACCTTTTCTAAACGACTGGCAAAGCAACTCGACTACCCTTGCATTCACATGGATCAACTTTTCTGGAAGGCCGACTGGGTAGAAACCACTGACGAAGAATTTATTGCCAAAGTGGCGCTGGCAATATCGACGGATGATTGGGTATTGGATGGGAATTATAGCCGCACCAATACGCTTAAGTGGGCCGATGTAGATACTATTATTTGGCTGGATTATTCTTATTTACGCACGTTTTGGCAATTATTCAAACGGACAATGCTGCGTGCTTACGCCAAACAGGAAATTTGGCCAGAGACGGGAAATAAAGAAACTTTTGCCAAAGCTTTCCTGTCGAGGAAATCTATATTTGTCTGGTTTTTTAGATGTTACAACCGCAACAAAATCAAGTATGAAAAATTAATAACATGCACTGAATTTAAGCATGTTGAATATATACGTTTGCGTAATCCCTGTGAACTCGAACAGTTCTTAAAAAATATAAAGACATCAATATTATGACTCTGGGAGTGTTTCAACGGTGCTCTAAGTTGGCAATCTATCTATATTTATCGTGGATAATTTGATATCTGCCACTTTTTTTCAAATCTATTAGTGCGCCATTGAAAGCGTCAATAAGAGGCTTCACGCCTGGGTGATTTTTGGAAAAGCAAAGGTGATAACTTTTCTTGGAGATAGGATAAAAATCTAATTGATCCGTTAGGCTCATTTGTTTAATGATAAAATCTGTAGATTGTTGTGCCAGATAGAGATAATCAAAACGTTTGGCTATTAGCATCCCAATACCTGCTTTGGTATTGTTTGCCCTGATTGGCTTTAGCCCAACATCTTGCAACTCATTAAAACTATCATAACCGACCACAGATCCTATACGTTGACCTTTGATATCCGCAAATGAGATGGCCTGTGGCCCATCAAAATTTTTTCGTACATAAAAGCCGCTAGTGAACTCACTGATCGGATCAGAATATAGTAGAAAACCCTCACGATCTTTTCGATAGGCACAGGTTAGGGTAGCGACAGTTTTTCCAAGCTTTGCATAGAGCAGTACACGCTTCCAAGGAAAAAAACTCACTTCAATACTTTGCCCTAAGAGAAGAAAAGTCTCAGTGGCAACTTCATAGTCGAAACCTCTAAGTCCATTAATTGGTTGTTGCATAACGTAGGGAGGATAGTGTTCTGTCGCGATTGCTAGCTGCTCTTTCGTCTCTGCTATAGATTGAGTTATCGATAAACCCAGAGCGATGAAAGTCAAAAGCATCAATTTAAGCATAATATTTCCATCTATACATAATGGAAAAACTGTTTGCTGCAAAAGCCAATATACCTGTTTGCATGTGCTGAAATACTCTGTGAAGAAATAGCTTGCTGTTTGTGCTTGTGGTCAGATTTTCCTGATACAGACAACAGCATAAGCCATTCATTACTGCGTTGATACTGGCTATTTAACCGTGAAAAATGTGCAGCTGAGACGTTGAAACCTAGCCATAGATAAACATCAAATTTACCCGCTATTATGTATTTACTCAAGGTTAAATCATAGGGAAAGGGCAGGTTGTGTATTTAGAGTTGACTGCATTATAAAATGCACCATTAGCAAGATAGTCGCAACAGCGACGTTAACAGATCAGTGGGCCACACTATGAATTACTGGGGTCTGCCGATATTGGGCTGATAGGTTACTAGCAAGTTTAATATCATAGCGCTGACATCAGGCCTGAAAATGTTAGAGCAGCTTGGCTGCTTGCTCATAGATGACGGGAGATTTTACGTTGCAGTAGATTGATCCAAGTATCAGTTAATTCTCAATCAACTGATACTTTTTGGGCACGCGTAACATCTCAAAGTCGACCAGCTCTTGATCAAAAACAAGGCGAATTCCCTCACAATAGCCAAAGGCAGGGCCCAGTTCTTTGTAGTCTACTGAAGGCAGAGTCGCGATCAAGCCCAAGTCGATAAAAGCCCCGTGAGTAATGATTAAAGCTTTTCCCCCGGGGCTAAGCTTGTTGGAAATATCTAACCAGAGTTTTGCTTGCAGCTGAGCAAATGTTTGACAAGGTTTATTTTTTGCAGTTATATCCGCAACATCTGCAATGCAACTTGGCCAATTTATTTGCTCAAACACTATTGCGGGAAGGTAGCCTAACGCCCGTTGTTGTTCATCGACAGCACAACCCATCGCTTGAGCTGTCTCAATAGCCCTAGGAATGTCGCTGGTGATCACTAAATCAAACGCTTGGCTACAGCTAGCGACTAACTCTGCCAAGGCTATGCCCCGAGTGTTTAAGTGAGCCCCGGGCTTATCTCTCATACTGTGCCGTCGTATTTCCAAAGTGCGCCCGGCAATAGTTTTATGTTCCATCGCTAGACCTTCAGCCAGTGAACTTGGGTCTGGAAACCCCCCCCCGCCATTAAATCTAATACTCTGAAACCTATGTCTGTACGGTCCAGCTGGTGGCCCATCCAAAAGTCCTGTTCGCTATGCTCGGCTAAATTTTGCTTGTGGGTAGCGTTGGCAAAAGTGGATGGGGTAGTGAACTGGCGATAACTCTGGCTATCATCAGTGACAGCATTGTGCGTGTGACCAGCGATAACGACTTTAAGATTAGGATGACGGTTTAAGAGTTGCTGTAGCTGCGCTGCGTTTTGCAACTGGCATCCAGGTGACGGGCAGAGCGTAAAACTGGGATGATGCAAAGCCATTAATACCGGACGCTTTGCATTTTGTTTCAAATAATCGCCGATAGTTTGCAGTTGCCGGGCAGATAGCAGCCCGTGAGATTGGCCGGCAACTTGCGAGTCGAGGAAAATAAAGCCCCAGTTGGCTACTTCGACACAAGCTTTAATGTAGATATTGTCGCTTTGTAAATGAGTCGACATCAACTGCGGATCATCATGATTACCTGCGGTTACATACACAGGTATATCTAGTTGGGCGAAGATATTGGCTAGTCTATGATAAGTCGCTGCTGTGCCATCTTCACTCAAATCCCCGCTGGCGATAAGCATATCCACTTTGGGCTCGAGTTGTTTGATTTCGGCTAACACCGCCTCCAGAGACTGTGCGGTATCTACCTGGTAATATTTATCCCCGCGCTGGGGTAAAAGATGAATATCGGTAATTTGAACGACGCGTAATGGCTGCATAGTTATCTCAAAATAAGGGAGTAAGCGAGTCGGTTAAATGCAACCTTTGTAAAAAATCGCAACAGCGTCTGCTTCACCACAAAGAGCAGAAACTGCTATTGTGCATTAGATAACAAGAAAACTAAACTGATAAAAATCAGTCATTTCAGTTTGCTGTTCAAATGCATTTTGATGCCGGGCCAGCTACTGTTAATGATGCTGAACAACACCGAATCTCTGACTCGGCCATCGGGCATGATCATATGATTACAGAGGATTCCCTCTTGTTTAGCGCCCAAGTTTAATATGGCATCGCGAGATTTTTTATTCAGATAATCGGTTAAAAACTCCACCCGGTTAAAGTTTAACTGATCAAAGGCATAGCTGAGCATCAACAATTTGCTCTGAGTATTGATCTTGGTGCGTTGAGCGGTTTTTGCCAAAAAGGTATTGCCAATTTCAATTTTTTTATTGGCGAAATCTGCTTTCATAAAACGGCTGGAACCAACAACCTTGTCACAGGTTTTGTCGATAGTAACAAAAGTAATGCCGTCGCCTTTGTCGTACAGGTCTGATGCTTTAGCTATAAAGGCATCAATGTAATCGGGGTGGGGGACTAAAGTGACATGTAAGTTCCAAAGCTCACCGTCAGTGATTGCCTTACATAATTGCTGTTTGTGCTCTGTGGTTAGTGGCTCGAGGCGAACGCTGTCGTTCTCTAGTACAATTTTTTCAAAAATCATCAATAATTCCGCTTGAACAGTGAAAGGTAGTCAGTGGGACAAAACTACATGAATAATTGGCTTATAGAAGATCCACTTTGTTTTATTATTACCACCCAATTTACTTTTTTATAACTGATACCCAAAAAGCACCGCAAATAAAATAAAGGTATCTAATTTAGTGTAGACTGTTGGCTACTTGCGCCAAGGACTGTTACTGGTTAATAGAGCAATATTAATTGGCACAACCAGTATTCTACTTGGTATTTATAGCACTCGATTTAAACAGCATGTTATCGGGCAATACTCATTTATTACAATAAATTTTGAGGCAGTAATGGACGTTTCTCTCTATCCTAAAATAAAACCTTTTCATACTGAAATGTTTAAAGTCAGTGACTTGCACAGCATATATTTTGAGCAGTGTGGCAACCCTCAAGGACAGCCTGTAGTATTTTTACACGGTGGTCCAGGTGGTGGAATCTCCGCTAATGCGGCGCGTTTTTTTGACCCGAAAAAATACCGTATCATCTTAATTGACCAGCGCGGCTGTGGCAGATCTACCCCTTTCTCCGAGCTAGAAGATAACAATACCTGGGCTTTGGTTAACGATATCCAGCAAATTAAAAACCATCTGAATATTGAATCTTGGGCGGTATTTGGCGGCAGTTGGGGCTCAACATTATCACTGGCATACGCACAAACCCATCCTGAATCTGTAGATGCGTTATTTTTACGCGGTATTTTTATGTTGCGTAAAAAAGAGCTGCAGTGGTTTTATCAGGAAGGCGCCTCGCATATATTCCCAGATGCATGGGAAGGTTACAAAAATGCCATTCCAGAAGCTGAGCGCGGTGACTTTATCGGAGCCTACCACAAGCGTTTAACCAGTGCAGATGCTAGTGTCAGAGCGGCTGCCGCGAATGCCTGGTCGGTCTGGGAAGCTTCTACATCACAGCTTATCCAAGACCCGAAGGCAATAGCAGAGGCAGGCGAAGATGCCTTTGCCGATGCATTTGCACGGATCGAGGGTCACTATTTTATCAATAAAGGCTTTATGGAAAAAGAGAGCCAACTATTGGATAACGTCGATAGAATCAGGGGCATTCCAACCATTATCGTACAGGGCAGATACGATGTCGTTTGTCCTATGCAAAGTTCCTGGGACTTGCACAAAGCCTGGCCTGAAGCTAAGTATGTAGTGGTTGCTGATGCCGGTCATGCAATGAGTGAGAGCGGAATACGCTCTGAACTCATCAACGCCACTGATAACTTTGTACGCAACGGTAAAGTTTAAAGCTACTTTATTAAAGTAGCTGTCAGACACTTAAGCCTCGACTTTTAGGTCGGGGCTTTTTATTGCCTATCGCAAATATGATCGGTAAATATTTGAGCGCTTCGAGTGTTAGATTCAGATAAATTGAAAATTTTCTTCTGTCACAAAATAGTCCAAGGACGAAAATGCCAGTACCCGTGATTGAGACCTCGAGATTGCGATTGGGAGGTTGGTGCCAAGAAGACGCGTAACCATTAGCCGACTTGAATGCAATGCAGATTATATAAAATACTTAGGTGAGAGAGAACCTATTAGCGCGCAGCAGAGCTGGAGAGTTTTAGCGATGCTCGCAGGTCACTGGCAGCTGCGCGGCTACGGATTCTGGCTCGTGGAGTTAAAGCAAACAGCAGAGTTTGTTGGCAGCGATTAGGCTGGCCTGGAATAGAGTTGGGCTGGGGCATTTTACCTGTGTTTTGGGGTATGGGTCTGGCACAAGAGGCGGCCACAGCGGCATTGCATTGGGGGATGAATAATCTCAAAAAAAAGTCTATCTGCAGCTTAGTCCATCCGCAAAACAGTGCTTCTATGAAGTTGGCAAAAAAACTAGGACAAAGCTATAGCCACAATCAAAAAGTGGCTGATAAAGAAGTACAAGTTTATAAAATTAGTCGAAGGGAATTCTTAGGCAAGCAAGATACAGAAAACAATCGATAAAGCGTCTCTTAAAAATATGTTAGTTTGCAGTTTCTAAGTATTGATAATCATCAGTGCATGGTTTTTAAGCAGCGGTTATTGATTCACAGAGAAAACTACAGGCTTTATTTTGCATAGGGTCCTTAAATTTGATAGATGTAGGGGGTAGTGTAGCAAATGAACTCAAAACCATGTCTGGCCACTATAGGCCTGCTCATTTCGCTTGCATCTATGCACAGGTATTTCATACCTCGTTGTTTCGCGTCGCTTATGCGTTTATTTAACAGAGCACTGTAATAGCCTCTTCCGCGATATTGGGGCAAAGTACTGCCACCCCAGATCCCGGCGAAAGGGCTGTTATCGTTGTACATAATCCAGGCCGAAGAAACCGGGATATCATCTTGATAGATAACATAAACAGTCAGGTTTTCTGGATTTTGTTGGCCAGTGAGTACTAAGTGATTTAGCTTGTCGCTTAGGTCGCCACCCCAGACAGCCTCTTGCACGCTTATTGCGTCTGTTATTCCCGCCCGGTCAACGACTTCAACGCAGACATCGGTATTGGTACAAGTGGCAAGTCTAGAGCGCAGATCTAATAACATAAAGGATTCGGGCTGATCCGCTATAAAACCATGTGCTTCTAAACGTTTACCCATATCCTGTGGCAAATCAAGATCATAAGTCTTCCACTCAAAAGAGCGCTGCATTTTTTTAAAGTAGTCGATTTCACTGGCAATGATGGCATCAATGTCCTGATCATTACTATCAAAGTAGCCGATAAAGCTGCCTTGTTGATCCTGGGAAACAAATTTTACTAGCTCAGATCGCGCAATTTTTTGATAGCCACTGATCTGTAAGTTAACTCTCTCATGAAAATTATAAGCTTGCATGACTGCTTTGTTATCCAACCCATTCTCCTTAGACAATCTTTCCCTAAACTTCCAACTTCCAACTTCCAACTTCCAACTAATGTTTTATTCGTCAGCCGGATGATGTATCCCATCATAAACAGTTATTTGCTCAATTTTCAAACTGTTAACTCCCTCTAAACAAGCGACATTAAAAGCGTATTGGCTGGGATTTGATCTGCGTTGATGGTGAGTGTAAATACCGCAGTTGATGCAAAAGAAGTGTTTGGCTGTTTTAGTATTAAATTGATATAGCTTTAATGCCTCTTCCCCTGCCAGTATTTTTATTCCCGACAGTGGCACAGATGCGGCAATAGCGCCGCGACGTCGGCACATAGAACAATCGCACCTGCGCACATCTACTAACCCATGTGGCAGTGAAAGTTCTATCTGAACATTGCCACAATGACAACTGGCCCGGTGTACAGCCTGAATTTTCACATTATCGACCTGGGATAAATTAATAGACATAAAACCTCCTGATGTGGGTAACTTGGGTGGGGGATTTTCAGATCTAGACAGTTTGCTCTGTTTAATCGCTATGACTTTGGCGGATGTAACAATTTAGACTTTTCAGCAAACATAGTGTTTATCCAGCTAATCAGCGGCCTACTGGGTTTGGCATGTCGTAGGTTTTTTTATGTTTGTTGATTGGCTAGCAGAAAAATATTTTAATCTGCTCATGCCAAGAAAACCAATTAAAAAAATCAATAGATTGCAGGGAATGAATGGTGAGATGAACCCAGAGAAAAGGCTAACCATGACTAGATTAGCCTGAAGCTCGCGACCAAGTTGCGGGCAGCTACAAAAATTGTGAGATCCTTTTCGCCGGATTAAACCCGGCTCACTGCTGCTTGCCTTTGCGACATCTTTAAACGTATCAAGGTGTGGATAATCAAGGTGGCTATTACTATGCTGCCCCCTTGCAAGGCTGCTGTGTTTGGTGCGATTTCCAAAAAGATCCAAACCCACAGCGGGCCAATTACTGTCTCCAGTAGCATTAGCATGCCCACTTCAGCGGCGGGGGTACGTTTGGGCCCTAAGGGGATCAAGATAAAGGCGATAGGGACTATCACCAAACAGAGTATCAAGGTCCAGAGCCACTGGCTGCCATGCAGCATGATAGAGTCAGCATTAAATAAAGCAAACAGCGCCATGATCAGACCGCCACCGATTAGCGAGGGCACCATAGAATGTTTGGTTTCGGCTCGGTCATTAACAAACTTACTGGAAAGGGCCAGACCACAGGCCAGTGCCAGTAAATCTCCCTTTAGATTTGGGCCATGCCAAGAGTCAATCAATACCCAGGCGATACCAAACATAGAGATGACAATCGCCACCCAAGTCACCAGTGGTGATTTCTCACCCAGTAATATCCAGGCGAGAAAAGCCGCAAACAGTGGTTGCACACTGATAATCACTAATACATTGGCAACAGAGGTTGAGTTGATTGCCATGACAAAGCAGATAGAGCTGATGCCAAATAAAACGGTAGAGCGGATGTAGCGCCAGTCACTGCGAAAAAGTGCTTCCCCCGGCGATTTTAGCTTGCAGCCAATGGCGACAATAATACTCAGTAGTATGCCGCGCCAAAACAACAGATCGGAACTCTCGCTATCAATCAGACGGATAAACAGCGCGTCAAAACTGAGAAAAATAACTCCCATTGCGGTCAGGGAAAATCCTTTAAAATATTCAGTGTTCAATGAAAACCTCTAAAAATCTAAGTGTGAAAGCAGTCTATTGTAGCGGATTAAGGAGACAGACAAGGTCTGTATTAACCACAAAGCAGGCTTAAAACGCAACTGGATTTGTATAAATGAGTGTCTAAACCAGATCCCTTAAACTGATAGATCCAGCCGCTACCCCCGATGAAACCTACTGGTATCAATGTCGATAAAGATCTGGTTCTATCTGCTTTTTTGCATTCCCCTATAGCTTAAGGGCAAGGCATGTGAACAGGCAGAGATTACGTGTGAGCGAAAACTGCTCTTAGTTATCGCACACTTGAGCGCATGCACTTTAAACAATATTCAACGAACAGTGCAATCGATAATGATTGGGGGAGGTAAATATGACAATTAATCTGAACGAGTACGATGCCAAACAAGTAGTGGCCAATGATCGAAAACACGTATGGCATCACTTATCTCAGCATAAAGTTTATGAAGATTCCGACCCTATGGTTATCGTCAAAGGTGCTGGTATGCGCGTTTGGGATGCCAAAGGTAATGAGTATCTGGATGCAGTTTCAGGGGCTGTTTGGACAGTTAATGTCGGCTACGGTCGTACAGAAATAGCCGACGCAGTGCGTGATCAGTTAGTCACTATGAATTATTTTGCGCAGACCGCTGGCAATGTAGTCGCAGCGCAGTACGCTGCAAAATTGATTGAAAAAATGCCCGGTCTGTCGCGGGTTTACTATTCCAACTCAGGCTCTGAAGCCAACGAGAAAGCCTTTAAGATTGTTCGACAAATAGCGGCGAAAAAATACGGTGGCAAAAAGTATAAGATACTATTTCGCGAGCGCGATTACCACGGAACAACTATTACTGCATTAAGTGCTACCGGCCAGTATGAACGTAAAAATCAATACGGTCCTTTTACTCCGGGCTTTATTGAAGTACCGCACTGCTGTGAATATCGCTCGCAGTGGGGCGAGGTGGATGATTATGGACTGCGCGCTGCCAACGAGATTGAAAAAGTTATCTTGCGCGAGGGAGCCGACACTATTGGTGCTTTGTGTCTTGAGCCGATAACCGCAGGTGGGGGAGTGATTGAGCCGCCCGAAGGGTACTGGCAGCGAGTTCAGGAAATCTGCAATAAATACGATATTTTGTTACACATCGATGAAGTGGTCTGTGGTTTAGGTCGCACTGGGACTTGGTTTGGTTATCAGCACTACGGGATCAAACCCGATATAGTGACGATGGCCAAAGGGGTTGCCTCAGGTTATGCGGCAATTTCATGCACAGTGACAACTGAAGCTGTATTTGATCACTTCAAAGAAGATGACGATCCACGCATGGGTTATTTCCGCGATATCTCAACCTTTGCCGGTTGTACCGCAGGGCCTGCTGCAGCGCTGGCCAATATGAAAATCATCGAGGATGAGAACTTATTAGAGAATGTACAGGTTCAGGGCGCGTATTTGCTCGAACGTTTACATCAACTAATGGGGAAATATCAAGTGATAGGTGATGTGCGTGGCAAAGGCTTGTTTGTCGGTTTTGAACTGGTCAAAGACAGAGAGACTAAAGAGCCGGTGGATGAAAGCCTGGCTATGCAGTTGGGTGCTCATTGCATGAAAAATGGGGTGATTATTGGTCGGACCAATCGTTCATTCAAAGAGTACAACAATGTTGTTTGTCTCAGCCCTGCCCTAATAGCGACCCGTGCAGAAATAGATATTATTGTCGATGCACTGGACAACGCATTGGCGGAATTGGCGCCTAATCAACAACCTGTGATTGAGGAGGCAAAAGTAGCAGTGAACTAGTAGCAAGCTAGCAGTGCTGTTCGCAAAATAGCCAAACCTGTGTTTTCAGGTTTGGCTTTGTCGTTTTTGTCACTTTGCAAAAGTGCTTTTATGACAATTTAGTGGCACACTGAATTGAATCAATATTATTGTGCTAATGGCCGCTTTTGAACGAAGGTATTTTTAATGTTTCAACTATTTCATTTGAGCCAGGGAAAAGGTGCAAGTTTACAACAGCAGCTACGTGAGCAGATAGCAGGTGCTATATTAAACGGCAACATACCGCTGCAAAAACCACTACCCTCCAGCCGCAAAATGGCGCAGCAGTTAAATGTTGCCCGTAACACTGTAGTGATTGCGTACGAGCATCTGTTAGATGACGGATACATCATAGCGAAAGAACGCTGCGGTTACTTTGTCAATCCAGATATCTTAAATGGCAAGGTCAAAGTTGAGATACAAGACCCTAACAGCGATGTAAAAATCAACGGTAATGCCCCCGATTGGCAGCAGCGTTTTAAGCTTAACCCCAGTAACCAATGTAACGTGATCAAACCCAAAGACTGGCAAAACTACGACTATCCTTTTATCTACGGGCAGTTTGACAGCAGCATGTTTCCCACCGTTAACTGGCGTGAATGCTGCAAAGATGCTGTGAGCGGGCCGGCAATCAACGAGTGGGCAGCAGACAGGTTTGATAAAGATGATCCTCTGTTAATAGAGCAAATCCGCACTCGCTTACTACCACGTCGTGGAGTCTGGGCAAGTGCCGATGAGATACTCGTCACAGTGGGAGCACAGCAGGCACTGTATATGTTGGTGAAACTGCTGCTGGACAAAAACAGCACCATTGGCTTGGAAGAGCCTGGTTATGTGGATATTCGCAATATTGCCAGCTTAAACCCCTCCAAGATTAAATCCATACCTGTCGATAGCGATGGGATGTTGGTAGGTGATGTTCTGTCTGACTGTGACTTAGTGTATACCACTCCGAGTCATCAGTGTCCGAGCACGGTCACTATGCCATTAGAGCGGCGTTACCAGTTGCTGCAACAAGCCAGTGATGAAGACTTTATTATCATCGAAGATGACTACGAAAGTGAAACTAACTTTAATTCAAACCCTATTCCGGCGCTAAAGAGCCTGGATGAAAATGATAGGGTGATCTATGTCGGCAGTTTATCAAAAACCTTGGCTCCGGGGCTGCGCTTGGGCTATATCGTCGGTCCCGCCGAGTTTATCAAAGAGGCCAGGGCACTGCGGCGTTTAATTTTGCGCCACCCAGCGGCCAATAACCAGAGGTCGGTGGCGCTATTTTTAGAGCGCGGCTATCACGATTCACTGATTATGAACATAATGCGTAATTATCAGACCCGCTGGAGAGCCATGGATGAGGCGTTGACTAAGTATCTGCCGGAATCACATGATCAGCCTACTTTTGGTGGTTCCTGTTATTGGGTTAAGGGGCCGGAAAATTTAGACGCAGGTCAACTACAGCAGCTGGCCCGTGAACAGAGTATTCTGATCGAGGCAGGGGAAATTCATTTCTTGCAACAACCGGCGGCAAAAAATTATTTCCGACTGGGTTTTTCCTCTATAGCCACCGATAAAATCGAGCCCGGCATTAAAAAATTGGCCGAGTTAATCCACTCGATTGTCTAAGGAGTGAGGCAAGATTAAGCTAAATTTTCCAGCAATATCAGCACAGGGGCTGTTTAGCCCCTCATTTACCTTCTGCGTACCTTCCCTTTTTCATTCTTCTCATATTAGCTCTGGCTCAACTTAGAGTCTAAATCTGGTTCTATTGTCCAGACGTGGCTGCTACTAATATCGACTATAAGATATTCGTACTCAGCTCTGACATAGACTCAGACATTATAAGAAGGAAGGCTAATATGGCACGTATGACTCCCAGCGAAGCATTTGTAGAAACCTTGGTCGCCAACAAAGTAACTGACTGTTTTGGCATAATGGGTTCAGCATTTATGGATGCTATGGACATTTTCACTCCGGCAGGTATTCGTTTAATTCCGGTTGTACACGAGCAGGGAGCCGGGCATATGGCCGATGGCTACTCTAGAGTTTCAGGTCGTCACGGGGTCTGTATCGCGCAAAATGGCCCGGGTATTACCAACTTTGTTACAGCCATCGCCGCTGCATACTGGGCACATTCTCCAGTAGTTTGCATCACTCCTGAAACAGGCACTAACAGTCAGGGGCTAGGTGGCTTTCAGGAAGCGGAGCAGCTACCGTTCTTTGAAACTATTACCGCCTATCAGGTGAGTGTGGTCAATAATACTCGCATGGCGGAGCTTACCGCACGCTGCTTTGATAGAGCGATGCTAGAAAATGCACCGACTCAGCTGAATATTCCAAGAGATAATTTTTACGGGGATATCGAGTGCGAAATTCCTAAGCCGATTCGTATTGAGCGCTCAGCAGGTGGCTCCCAGGCACTTAAAGATGCGGCAACACTGTTAGCCAGCGCTGAGTTCCCGGTCATGGTTTCTGGTGGCGGAGTTGTGATGGGAGATGCCTATGAAGAGGCTGTTGCTATTGCAGAAGCCTTAGATATGCCGGTAGTGAACAGCTATCTGCACAATGACTCATTCCCTGCATCGCATCGTCTATCGACGGGTCCACTGGGCTACCAGGGATCTAAAGCGGCAATGAAACTAATCGCCAAAGCAGACGTTATCCTGGCGCTAGGCACACGTTTAGGACCTTTTGGTACCTTGCCACAACACGGCATGGACTACTGGCCTAAAGATGCAAAAATTATTCAGGTCGATTGTGATCCTAAGATGTTGGGTCTGGTTAAAAACATCGATGTGGGCATTAACGGCGACGCTAAAGCAGCGGCACTGGCACTGATGGAATTGCTTAAAGGTCATTCGCCTAAATGTCTGCAAAACCGCGAGTCTCGCCTGCAGGTTATCAACGAAGAAAAAGCCGCATGGGAAGCCGAGCTCAGCGACTGGACACATGAAAAAGATGCTTATTCACTGGAGATGATTGAAGAGCAAAAAGCCGAGCAGGGCAGCTTTATGCACCCGCGCCAGGTTTTGCGTGAGCTTGAAAAAGCCATGCCTGCAGATGTGATGGTCTCTACTGATATCGGTAACATTAACTCAGTGGCCAACAGCTATCTGCGGTTCGATCGTCCAAGGTCATTTTTTGCCCCTATGTCTTTTGGTAACTGTGGTTATGCACTCCCTACTATCATCGGCGCCAAAGTGGCCGCTCCTGAACGCCCGGCAATAGCTTACGCCGGTGACGGTGCCTGGGGTATGTCTATGGTAGAGATCATGACTTGTGTGCGTGAAAGTATCCCGGTTACAGCGGTAGTATTCCACAACCGTCAATGGGGAGCCGAGAAGAAAAACCAGGTTGATTTCTATAACCGTCGCTTTGTCGCCGGCGAACTTGAAAACCAGAGCTTTGCTGGAATAGCTCAGTCAATGGGCGCCCACGGTGTTGTTGTCGATAAACTCGAAGATGTCGGTCCGGCTCTAAAAGAGGCGGTCAGACTACAGATGGAAGAGGGAATCACTACTGTACTGGAAGTTATGTGTACTAAAGAGCTAGGTGATCCGTTCCGTCGCGATGCCCTATCTAAGCCAGTGCGTCACTTAGACAAGTACAAAGACTTCGTTTAAGCCCGGCACTATCTAACCTGAGTTGCACATTGGCAGCTCAGGTTATTTCATTTTAGATACAGAATATGCAAATAAGCCCGCTGTTTATTTCAGGACTTATTTACATGTTCCCTGTTGGAGTCACTAAGGGATGAAAGCACTGAATAATATATTTTCCCGCGCTGCTGCCGATGTCAGGCACATTGTCTTAGCGGAAGGGGAAGATCCACGCATCATCAGCGCTGGGGTGCAAAGTGTGGCCAGAGGCATAGCGACGATTACCCTGTTGGGTAATGCGCCGCGCATCGCCCGTGAAGCGCAACGGCTCAACCTTAGCTTGGCTGGCATCAATGTTATTGATCCCCAATCTGCTGCTAATAAAATAGCCTATAGCGAGGTTCTCTATCAGCTGCGCAAGAACAAAGGCATGACTAGAAATGATGCCAGTGAATTGACGGACCATCCACTGTACTACGCGCAGTTAATGGTGCATCTGGGAGATGCTGATGGGTCAGTGGCTGGAGCTGTTTACACCACCAGTGACACAGTGCGCACAGCGATTCAGATCATTGGCAAAGCCGAGGGCGCCGCCATGGTCTCGAGTTTCTTCTTGATGATGCTCTGCCAGCCGTTTCACGAGATGCAAGGCGGAGTGATTTTTTCTGATTGTGCTCTAATTATTGAACCCGATCAGCAGCAGCTAGCTGAAATCGCTCTGGCCGCCGCCGCCAGCGCTGAAAAACTGTTGGCAGAACCTGCCCGAGTGTCCATGTTATCCTTTTCGACCAACGGCAGTGCACAGCACCCAGCGGTCGATAAAGTGGTAGCGGCTACTGCATTGGTCAAGGCGCGACGCCCAGAGCTTATGGTCGATGGTGACGTGCAATTGGATGCGGCCATTATTCCGGATATAGCCGAGCGCAAAGTTGCAAATTCAGAAGTAAAAGGACGAGCTAATGTGTTAGTTTTTCCATCACTGGAGGCTGGCAATATAGGCTATAAGTTAGCGGAACGGATCGGCAAGGCCGAGGCAATAGGTCCTATTTTGCAGGGACTTAAAAAACCGGCAAACGATTTGTCGCGCGGCTGCAATGCCAATGATGTATTGAACGTGATCGCCATTACTGTAGTGCAGGGGCAGTAATATCTTAGTTTTAGTAGTGGCGATGATAGCCGGTCAGATTAGAGATCATTGATCTGTCAAACAGTTAAATTAGAGGTCGAATCACAGACCAAAATCTGCTTAAGAGTTTCCTCAGCCGCGCTGTTTAAGCAGTACAGCGCGGTCTGTTTTTTTCAACTTAGGCCTTTTGGGTAATCAACTGCTGTACTGGATACTGATTAGATAACCCTATCCGTATCTTCTTTTAGCTGTCCCAGTACTCTGGAAAATATAGCAACCCCTTGATAAAATAATGGGCGAGTATCTGGCCCGCCTATAGCGATTCTCAAAGCATTAATGCGCAACTGAGTATTTGCGCTGGTAAAGATATCGGCAGTTCGCACTTTGATATTATTCGCCAGTAACAGGCCGCTCAATTGATGCATGTTGATATCATCGGGTAACTCCAGCCAAAGGTTTAAGCCACCGCAACTGGGAACTAAATTGTAACGCTCAAGCATCTCTATAAACGCTTGCTGTCGGTAATTAAGTTCTGCTTCCAGTCGCTGTTGGTTTTGCAGGTAGCTGTCGTTTTCGATAAAACGGCAGGCGAGCTCGAAGTTCATCGTCGACACCATCCAGCATTGAGCGTGAATATGCTTATTTAACTGCGCCTGTAAAGCGTCTGGCGCTAACATATAGCCAATGCGTAAACCCCCGGCAAAATATTTGGACAAACTGGATAAATAAATAACTCTGTCAGGCGCCTGCTGTTGGAAAGGTGGTCGCCAGTACTGGCTAAGACAGTAATTAACGTCATCCTCAATAATATAAAATTGATACTTTTTACTCAGTGCCAGTAGTTTTTGCAGTAGCTTCTGTGAATATTGAAGATTGGTCGGATTTTGCATGTTGGGCGTGATATACAAGACTTTCGGCTTGTTTTTTCGACAAATCTCTTCAAGTTCAACTAAATCTAGTCCTTCATTAGTCAGTGCAATCCCTTGAGTTTCCAGACCAGATGCACTTGCTGCTTTGTGAAAACCTGGGTAGCACAGCTTTTCGTGCACCACTATATCCCCCGGTTGTGTCAAAACCTGCAGCACCGAATAAATTCCCTGTTGAGCGCCCTGGGTGAATATTAGCTGTTTAGGGATGTTTTCAATGCCTTTAGCACTCAGCCATTGACCAAACACCTTTTTATGCCTGTTGATGCCCTCGGCAGAATAGGCCATCATTTGTAACAGCGCCACAGAGTCATTGGCCAGTTCGTGCATTGCCTGGGCCAATATATTTTGCTGGCCGAGCATGGGTTGCATGCTGGCGGAAAAATCGATGCAATGATTACTCTCGCGCACGAATAGTGCTGAATTGACAAAAGTCCCCGCGCCCAATTTTGCAACCACTATGCCCCTTTTCTCCGCCAGCGCATAGGCGCGGGTAACAGTGCCGTGTGTCACATTTAGCTGGTCTGCCAGCCAGCGCTGTGCCGGTAGCTTTTGTTGATGTAGCAGCTCTCCTGAGCTGATTGCCGCTTCAATGTAACCCGCTAACACTTTGTATTTTGCCTGGCTTATGCATTCTGCATCAAATGCTTGTTTATCTACTTTCCAAATTGTACCCATAACAATAAAACCGTTGCTCATTTAAAGGAGTTGTGAGAAATTAGCCGCTCATACACTTGTTTGAATTGTATGCATACAATAAATGTAAATCAAGAGGAAATTGACTTGAACAGCGCATTGATCGATCTGGCTCCCACACTGGCTTTGTTTTGCATGGTGACAACCCTGACCCCCGGGCCTAACAATATTTTACTGGCACACTCTGGTGCCCACTTTGGTATCCGCAAAACTTTACCGCATGTTTTAGGCATTCGCTTTGGCATGACCGCGCTGCACTTAACGATACTGTTCGGTTTAGGCGAGTTATTTAAAACCTGGCCCGGCTTGCAGCAACTACTGAGTTTGCTCGCCTGTAGCTATATTATTTATATTGCCATTAAAATTGCCTGTAACAAAGCACCGGATGGCAGTGCAAAAGGTAATCCAATGAGTTTTTTGCAAGCCGCCAGTTTCCAGTTGATCAACCCAAAATCTTGGGCGATGCTACTGACAGCCAGCTCTGTTTTTACCCTGGAAAATGAATTGTTTTGGCCCTCTGCATTATTGGGGGTGGCGCTCTTTAATCTGGCAACCCTACCTGGCACTTTTATGTGGATCACTATAGGAAAGTTGGTTTCGAAAAGATTGGTCGAGCCAAAATTCAATCAACGTTTTAACTGGAGTATGAGCTTTTTGCTACTGCTGACATTGCCTATGTTGTTTTTGTCGTAGCGACAGTGCGGATAAATAAGCTGGCGAACAGGTTAGTTAACCTGTTGGTTAACTCGTTAACTAACCTGTTAGTGTGACTTTATCCACGCCTTTAACAACTCAATACAATGCAACACACTGAAACTGTCGTTGTTGCTAAAGAGGCCATTACTTTGTTGGAATCCCTGAAAATGTTCACCCAGTATAAGCGCTGGGCAAATCAGACTAGCTACACGGTGCTGGAGCAAGTAGAAGACGTTGAGTTATATAAACAGCGCCAGACAAATTTTAAATCCATAATCAGCACCTTGAATCACAGCTACGTTGTCGATGACATCTTTAAAGCCCACCTAACAGATACAGAGCATCAGTATCAGCAGAGAAATACTGAGCAAAAACTCACCTTTGCACAGCTGTGCGATAAACAGCGGCAAATGGATGCATGGTATATAGACTATGTGAATACACTGGAGAGTCCCGATTATGGACAGAGAATTAGCTTTGAATATGTCGGCGGTGGTTCTGGGAATATGAGTGTTGGTGAAATCATCTTGCACGTTGTCAACCACAATACTTATCATCGCGGTTTTGTCAGCGACATGATGTATCAGATTCCTGTGACACCGACGGCCAATGATTTGACCGTTTTTTTGCGTGATCACTATCAGCTAATTTGATAAAGGTGTGAGCACTAAGTTACTGAGCCTGAATCTGCAGAGGCGTTCAGACTAATCACTAAACTCGTTTGCTATCTCAATAAACTGCTGTTCAAGTTTTAGGAACGCATCGATTACCGCAGGGTCAAAATGACTGCCATTACCTTCAATGATAATAGATTTTGCTTTTTCGTGACTAAAGGCTGGTTTGTAAACGCGCTTGGTAATCAGCGCATCATAAACATCTGCCAGGGCCATCAAGCGTCCCGAGAGCGGAATCTGCTCTTCCTTGAGGCCATTGGGATAGCCACTGCCGTCCCATTTCTCATGGTGGGTTAGGCTGATGTCAAGGGCCACCGATAAAAATGAGCTATCACCTGACTCGCCTTTAGCTTGCTGCAGCGCGTCTGCCCCAATTTGTGGATGTTGTTTCATGATTGCAAACTCTTCATCGGTGAGTTTGCCAGGCTTAAGTAAAATACTGTCAGGTATGCCGACCTTTCCAATATCGTGCAGTGGTGCTGATTTGTAGAGTAACTCTATGCTGTTGTCATCCAGCTGGACAGTGTATTTGCGGTTTTTCCTCAGTTCCAGCGCCAGTGCTTTAACATAATTCTGGGTGCGCATAATGTGCCCGCCGGTCTCGTTGTCGCGGGTTTCGGCCAATGTGGCTAAACTGAGGATGCAAATATCGCGGGTCAAATTTATCTCGCGGTTTTGCTCAGCCAATGCCGAAATCATCACATTGGTATGTTGAGCGATCAGACCAAATTCATCGTTGCTGATAACGGATACTTGGGAGGATAAATCACCATCAGTAACTTGCGCTAAAACACTGTTTTGGGTGCTGATAAAATTTTTTAAATTCCTTGAGTAGGAGAGAATTATCAATAAAACGTAGGCCATCATCACGCTGATGACAAAAATCACTTCGCCCAGAATGTAGACTTTGGCCATTGCCAGATCGATATTCGGGTCTCGATTAATCAACCAATGTAGATCTTTATTTATTACCAAAACCACTACAAAGACTATCGATAGCAGGCAGATAGTAGCAAACCAGCTGAATTTCTTGGTCAGCGGGTAGGGGTGCTCATCTGGTGCAAGGTGTTGGTTGTTTTTCTTTAGCACCGTGCCAATGTTGTACTCTTTGTAAAGAGATAGATCACAGCTGATAAAAAAGCCTAAGATGATAATCCCCAGTAATACTTTAATCTCGCTCTCCAGCGGAAAGCTATGAACTAGTTTGTTATAGGCAGCTAACAGTAAGGCAACGCCAATAAATATTGAAAAATCATAGATAAATTGATGTTTAGCCTGTTTTTTTAGCTTGGTATTACGCAGTTTTTTCTCCAGAGCATATCTGCAAAGCAGCGCCGCAGAGAATAGAATAATGATGGGCGTGAGCAGGGCCGTTAAGCTTAAAGATTCTATAAACGGACAGACGTTTATGCCGTAAACGGCAAAGATTAGTGCGCCAAATAGATAGTGACCAGTGCTTCTAATTAACGTTGAATTCATGTTGTCTCGGTAGGTAAATTAATGACGACGGGAGGGCATTAAGGCTAGTAGGAATTTTTGTATTTTACCTAACTGGGCGCCAATAGGCATTAAGAATTAGTGGGATAAAAGTAGCGAGTAGCGAGTCGTCAGTCAAGAAAATCATAGAGTTTCAGGATCTTATCTGAATATAAAATAAATAACTTTCATTTATGTCACTTTAAGTATACTCTGTGGCGGTCATGGATGATAAACAATATAGACTTCATAAAAATGAGAATAAATTAAGTGCAATATTGTTAACACGCTCTTAGTCCTCAACTTGTTGAATTCACATGTGCTCTGAAATGATGCAATGATAATTTTCTTTTTATATTAAGGATAGGATGAATTAAAAATGAGAAATTTTACCTGTATTTCAGTGGCTGCACTTTTGGCCCTGCCCACTCTGGCAATGGCTGATGATTATCTGATCACTCAGAATATTGTTATTTCCGATAAAGCCGAGATAAAGCAACAGTACGGAGGCAGTAATATTCAGGCATTTAACAATGCAGAACTTGATTCTTCATATGGAATAATCAAACAAAAATCACTGCTGGATCGATTTATGGGAGTACAAAATGAGGGAGCAGGAAATTTACAAGCTATCAACAGAATCAAATTAGACGACAATAAATATGGCACCGTCATTTTGCAGGAAGTTGAGGCTAATAGTATTAAATTTTCTCAACAAAGTGGTAGTGATAATCAGCAGGCGGCCAATTATGCTGAATTTGAAAGTGAGCAAAGCTATACCACTATTATTCAAAATGTCAGTGCAGATGAAGTGTCTATGAAACAAGACGCGGGCAATGATAACCTGCAAAGCCTGAATAGCATTAAATTGATCAGATGAAGCTAGCTATTATATTGCTTTTATCATTCCCGGCAGTGCTTGTCTGGGGGGAGGGGAATTCAACATTTCCCAAAATTCCTCTCCCGGATAAATCCTACAGTGCCAGAAACATGATCTCTGAAGCTAAAGTGCTACGATCAGAAACTGAAACTGATGGCTACAAAGTAACAGGCCCAGATGGAAGAGAGTTTTTTGTGGATGATATAGACAATCCGACAAAAGTTTTCTACGGCGTTTATATCGATTTTGAGCGTGACGATATTTTAAACTTTCAGATAAATATTGAAATAAACATCGATATTGACAATATAAATTTCTTTGGATTATAGGGCTTGTTTATGAGATGTCAGGTTTTTGCTCCGTTGTTTTTCTGTTTTTTGATAGGTTGCAGTAGCAATCAGATCGCTTTTCAAAACGTCAGCTCAGTGCCTGTAAAAACAACCACTAGTTTAAGTAATGTTTTCGCTTGCACCCAGGAAAAAATAGCCAACCACAACCAGAATATTGCCTATATTATTATTGTAAGGGATATGGTTGACGGTACAGTCCGAGAGAGAAGTACCACTGACGGGCCGCTTGCGGATGCCGGTGTACATCAGTTGAAAGGCGCTCTTGTTAGCTTGTTAAACAGTGAAAAAGCTATTGTTGTGGATACTCAGCCATCGATGTTCTCAAAGTACAGCAGAGGATCTTCTGGACTAAATAAGTTTGGACTTCCGGAAAGTCAGGCGCAAGTAGCTTATAAAGAATCGATGTTGAATTTTGTCAATGCCATAAGAACAGGAAAGGGCATTCGCACGGCTCAATCTATTGTTGTATTAACGGTATCGGGTGCCTTTACCCGAATAGATTCATCTAATCTCTCCAATGATGGATACGGTTTGACGCTGGGTGCTAAAGGTAGCGGCGATAGAGGGGATGTGGAATTAGGCAAGTCTAAGTCTAAAAAAGTCATTTCATTAAGTATAAATCTAATCAGACCTATGCTTAATACGATTATTAAATCTCAATCATTTGATCTTGAATTTTCTAATAGATCCAAAAAATTTAACCTTAAAGGAACCGTAGGCGAGGTTGATCTAGGGTTGGCACTCTCTACTACAAATATAGAGAGCATGCACAGCGCCCAGCAAACCTTAATCGATGCATCTGCTATCTGGCTGGTTGAAAACCTTTTCCTCGGATCGACCTCCTCATGTTTAGCAGCGCAAAAGGCATAGCGGAGCAGTTGCTCAGCAAAAGTCAAAAAGGCTGTGTTTATTGGCTAAAGGAGCTCTTACACAGCTCTTCGCTGCAGCATTTGTAGAATCTGATTAAACATCGAATTTTCCATTTTGTCGGGAATCTGCAGCGCCAAGCTGTGACGATAATATGGGCTTAAGTCCAGACCAAAGCCCAGTGCATAAAGTTCTATATCAGCACTGCTTTCAAGCATAGTGGCGACCTGACGCAAGTGGTTGTCCAAGTAGTTGCTTGGATTGGTTTGATGGGTGGCGCTCTCCATCGGGCAGCCGTCGGATAATACGATCAAAATGCGTCGCTGTTCAGGTCTGCACTGCATACGCTTGGCCGCCCACAGAAGTGCCTCGCCGTCGACCGCCTCACGAAACAAGTCAGCTTTTAGCATTGCCCCCATACCACGTTTGGCCCGTTGCAGTTTTGTGTCGGCGTCTTTGTAAATAATGTGACGAGTTTCACATAAACGCCCGGGGTTTTCTGGACGCAATTGGCGCATCCACTGTTTATAGCTCTTGCCGCCCTGCCAGGATTTAGTGGTGAAACCTAATACCTCAGTAGTGGCTCCGGCCATTTCCAAAGCCTTAGTGAGAATGTATATAAGCGTAGAAATAGCGTGGGCGTGCTCTTTCATTGAGCCGGAATTGTCCATTAACAAGGTCACCAGACAATTACCACTGGGCAGTTGTCGCTGGCTGCGAAATATATTACGGTAACCTGGCGTGGTGACAATAGTGTTTAGTTTGCGCCCGTCGATGTAGCCCTGCTCGCGGGAGAACTCCCAGTCGCTGTCTCGCTGTCCCGGCAGGATGGCCGCAAGTTCACGGGCCAATCTGGGGATGTTGATCGCCTGATTTTTCAACAGCTGCGCTTGTCTTTTGCCAAAATCATCAAGTTGCGAGTCCAGTGCCAGTTGTTCGGCTTTAATAACTTGATCATTGCTACGGGTAAATATCTGATAGTTATTGAGCTGCTCTATTATCTGTCGGACTCTGATACTATCAGGTCCTTTCCCCGCAATTGAAATGTCACTGTTGGCATCGGTTTCAGGTTCCAAAAACAAGCTGAAACTGGCTGCGCTTTTCTTGGTAGGGCTTTCGATTTCTTGGTCATCGGCATCGCTATCGTCAATCAGGCTGTCGATCACTTCGACAATAACTAATGCGTGCTGGGCAAAGACGGTTTGGTCGCGGGTATTTTTACGCATTCCAAGTAGTGCTGCGCCTATATGACGGGCTATCATCATGCGCATTGGCTCAATTAAGTCTTCGCTCTGATGATTCATCGGCAAACTAGTCAGACGACACCAGGCCACCTGGGCGATAGTGAAAACCATCAAGCCCAATTGATTCTCGACCGTGTCCGAGGCGCAAAATTGCCGGCACCATTGGCGAAATCGATGTTCCAGGTTTTTTCGAGTGCCTGGTTGTAAATCACTCACCAGTGATTCAGTGCGCAATTGTTCTAAAAGTTCGAACAGCAATTGACCAATGTTGCTCTCTGGCATCAGCTGCTGGTGCAGCTGTGTATCACTGTATTTGAGTCGCAGGGCAATGGCGTCAGCGGCGCCGCGAAAAGATTGATAAGTATCTAAAGCCAAATCAGGGCGCAAGTGTGGTGCTCTGATCTGCGCAGACTGGCCGTTAACTTCTGGTCTTTGACCACGAAACTCAAAGCTGGCACAGCCGCTATTGGCACGTACGGTGGCAGCACAGAGTTTTTCTACATGTTGCTGAAGTTTCTCAATGCGTATTTTTGGATTGTCGATAGATCCTTCGATGCTACCTTGCAGAGTATCAATGACGACCATCTGCCATCGTCTCATTAGCTCTGCTCGCCCAGGACTCGCTAAGCTCCATATCAAAACAGCGCTGGAAAAATTCGGCAATAATGCCTCGCTCCGCCTCATCGCATTTGTTTAAAAAAGACAGTCGAAATGCCACCCCCGGGTCGTCAAATATATCAATGTTCTCAGCCCAGGAAATGACTGTTCGCGGAGACATTAAAGTCGATATGTCACCGGCGGCAAAACTGTTACGGGTCAATTTAGCCACTTCCAGCATCGACATGATCAGAGAATCAGGCATTTCTTTAGTGAAGTTTTTGCATTTGCCGCGAATGATCTGCAGCTCATCTTTTGCCGGCAGGTAGCTCAAATTGGTCACTATATCCCAGCGATCCATCTGCGCTTGGTTGACCATTTGGGTACCGTGATAGAGACCGGAGCTGTTGCCTAAGCCTATAGTGTTGGCGGTGGAAAAAAGCCTGAATTGCGGATGCGGGGTGATAACCTCGTTTTGATCCAGCAAAGTAAACTTACCATCACGTTCCAGCAACCTTTGAATGACAAACATCACTTCTGGGCGTCCGGCGTCAAACTCATCGAATATCAACGCGGTGGGACGGCGCAGGGCCCAAGGTAGAATCCCCTCCTGGAACTGGGTAATTTGCTTGCCATCGCGGATCACTATCGTATCTTTGCCCACTAAATCCAGTCGACTGATATGACCGTCTAAATTAATACGCACACAGGGCCAGTTCAGGCGCGCTGCTATTTGCTCAATATGGGTGGACTTACCGGTGCCATGCAACCCTTGCACCATGACTCGACGGTTGCGACTAAATCCCGCCAGCAGCGCCAAAGTCACTTCCGGGTTAAAGACATAATCCGGGTCAATCTCTGGTACGTGCTCATCGGCATAGCTGTAGGCCGGCACTTTGAGCGTTGAGTTAATCCCGAAAAGGTCACTGACCGATAACAGAGTGTCTGGTTGATCTATTTGAATGTCTGACATGCAAGTTTCCATGGTAAATATTACTAGCTTAAACAAGTATATTGGCTGTTTTTAACAGTAAAAGAACCAGTGCCGGGTAATTGGTATAGCCAGTGATAATTAAGGCTCTGGATCTACCCATTCATAAAAATTGGCCTTTGCTCAAAGAGCAGAGAATTCCTAAGCTATAGTTGCACAGAAATGGCGTTAATTAGACCTGCTCAGAGATACTTCATTTTATATTCTAATGTGGTATAAACTTATAACCAAAATAATAATGATAATAAAAATGTACTATTGGCAACCTAAATATGCACAAAGCAATCGGCTAAGACTGCTGTTGTGTTCAATTTAAGGTTAGCGATAGACACAGCTTGGACCACCAATATGACAAGCCAAGAAAACATCATAGCGATAGATTCGGGTCTTCCTGAATTCGAAGACAGAGATAAACAACAAACCAAATACACTACTTGTTATATGTGTGCCTGTCGCTGCGGTATTAAAGTGACAGTAGAAGATAACAAAGTACGCTTTATTCAGGGCAACCCCAATCATCCGGTTAATAAAGGGGTGCTTTGCGCTAAAGGCAATTCGGGAATAATGAAACAGTATTCCCCGGCTAAGTTGAGTTCGCCATTGCTGCGCAAACCAGGCACTGAGCGTGGAGCGGGCGAGTTTGAAGAAATTTCCTGGGAGCGAGCGCTAGGTATTCTGGAAAAGCGTTTGGCCAAGATACGCGACACTGATCCAAAAAAGCTGGCCTATTTCACCGGCCGTGACCAAATGCAGGCGCTGACCGGCATGTGGGCCAGTCAATTTGGCACCATTAACTGGGCGGCACACGGTGGCTTTTGCTCGGTTAACATGGCCGCTGGCGGCCTCTACACTATGGGGCATGCGTTTTGGGAGTTTGGTGATCCGGATTGGGAAAACACTAAGTACTTTATGATGTGGGGGGTGGCAGAAGATCACGCCTCCAATCCTCTTAAGTTAGGCCTTAAACGTTTAAAAGAGCGCGGTGCTAAGTTTGTCTCGGTTAATCCGGTGCGAACAGGGTATCAGGCAATAGCTGATGAGTGGATTTCAATACGTCCTGGCACAGACGGAATTTTTGCCTTGTCGATGATCCATGTATTATTAAAACATCAACTGGTCGATGAGGAATTCTTAGTCCGCTACACCAATGCTCCGCAGCTAGTGGTTAATACTCCCGGTAAAGTGGGAGACGGTTTGTTTTATCGCGGTGCAGCTAATAGCGATGGTACAGAGGGAAAGCCTCAGGTCTGGGATCAGCAGCGTCAAACTTGTGTCGATGGCACTAGTGCCGATTGTAGCCCGGCGCTGTTTGCCGAGTTTATTACGGATGATGGCACGCCGGTGCGCACTGCGATGAGCATACTGCTGGAAAAGTATCTGGACGATGAGTATTCACCTGAAGTCGCTGCTAAAGAATGTGGAGTCAGCGCTGCAGATATTGAACGTATTGCTCTGGAAATGGCTCATGTAGCTTTTAAAGAAACCATCACTTTGGATATTGAGTGGACCGACTGGGCGGGGCGCAAGCAAAGCCAGTTTATCGGCCGTCCGGTGTCTATGCATGCGATGCGTGGCATCTCTGCACACTCTAATGGTTTTCAAACTTGCCGTGCGCTGCATTTATTGCAGATAGTGCTGGGGACTATCGATTGCCCGGGCGGGCACTTGGCCAAACCGCCATTTCCCAAACATATACCACCGGGGATTAAGCCGGCTAAAACCAATATTCCCAACACCCCCCTAAAGTCGCCACCGCTTGGCTTTCCTACTTGCCCGGAAGATCTGGTGATCGACGATGCCGGTAAGCCCTTGCGCATAGACAAAGCCTATAGCTGGGATGCACCTATTTCCTGTCACGGCATGATGCACATGGTGATCAGCAATGCGGTCAAAGGTGACCCTTACAAGATAGATACGCTGATGCTATTTATGGCCAATATGGCCTGGAACTCGAGCATGAATACCGCGCAGACTCTGGAAATGCTCTGTGCCAAGGAAGACGATGGTGAGTATAAAATTCCCTTTATCGTCTGCTCTGACGCCTTTAACTCTGAAATGGTGGCCTATTCGGATCTGGTGTTGCCCGACACCACTTACCTGGAGCGCTACGATACTATCTCTATGCTCGATCGGCCTATCTCTGAGCCGCACGCCGCCTGCGACTCAGTGCGCACCCCGGTGATCGAGGTAGACCGTGATGTAATGTCATGGCAAGAAGTAATGGTCGAGATGGCCGGACGCTTGAATTTTCCGGCCTTTAAGACTGCGACAGGAGATCGTCGCTACAAAGATTACAAAGATTTTATCATCAATTTTGAAAAAGAGCCGGGGATTGGTTTTCTGGCGGGGTATCGCGGTGTCGACGGCACTAAGTCACTGCGCGGCGAGCCCAACCCCAGGCAGTGGGAGGCCTATGAGGAGAACCAGGGATTCTTTGAGTTTCCCCTGGAACCGAAGCAGCGCTATATGCGCCACGCCAATAAAGACTATCTCGAATTAGCCAAAGAGGCGGGCTGGGGCGGCTCCACAGAGCAGATTGTGATTGAGATCTACTCGGAAAAACTGCAGAAGTTTCGTCTCGCTGGTCAGGGATTGTATGACGGGCCTATGCCGAGCGAGGAGCATCACAAAGAACGTTTGGTTAAGTATTTTGACCCTCTGCCCATCTACTACATGCCGTTAGAAGAGCAGCGCATAGACAGGGACGAATACCCCTTCCATGCGGTGAATCAGCGGCCGATGTTTATGTACCACAGCTGGGATAGCCAAAACGCCTGGCTGCGGCAGATAATGAACCAAAATTATTTGTACATGAACAGAGTTGCCGGTGAAAAGCTGGGCATTGAAGACCTTTCCTGGGTTTGGGTCGAGTCGCACAACGGCAAGATCCGCGCACAGATCAAACTGATGGAGGGCACCAATGAAAATACTGTCTGGACCTGGAATGCCGTCGCCAAGCGTGGCGGTGCCTGGGGTCTGTCCGATGACGCAAACGAGGCTACTGATGCCTTTTTGATGAATCATCTGATCTCTGAATTACTCCCGGCAAAGGGCGATTCAGGAGACAAAATAACTAACTCAGATCCGATAACCGGACAGGCTGCCTGGTACGATTTAAGAGTAAAAATAACTCCGGTTACAAATGGTGAGACCGGCTCCTGGCCGCAGTTCAGTGCGCTTAAACCTCAGCCAAATGCGCTGCAGTCACCGAAAATGCTCAGTTACGCGACTCATAAAAACGTCAATATCATCAGGCGTTGGGCGGATACACTGTTCACTGGTGAGAAACACAGCAGTAACAAAGCACAGTCTGAGAAAGTGTCCAATAAATCAATAATCAATGGCCAAACACCGGGGGATAAATAATGAAACTTGGATTAGTTGTCGACCTGGATACATGTGTCGGTTGTCATGGTTGTGCCACTGCGTGCAAACAATGGAACACCTCGGGCACTATTGGCCCGCTGTCAGATAAAGATCCCTATGGCAAGGACCCCAACGGCGCCTGGTTAAACCGTATTCGCACTTACGAAGTAGGTGATACCCCGAACAGTAAAACAGTGCATATGCCGATGTCTTGCATGCACTGTGAAGAGGCGGCCTGTGTCACTGTCTGCCCGACAGGTGCCTCCTACAAGCGAGCTGAAGACGGCATAGTACTAGTGGATCAGGATAAATGCATGGGTTGTAACTTGTGTGCCTGGGCCTGCCCGTACGGTGCTCGTGAACTAGACCCTGCGCAAGGCACGATGAAAAAGTGCACTTTGTGTGTCGATCGCATTTACGATCAAAAGTTACCGGAAAATGAGCGGCAGCCAGCCTGTGTATTAACTTGTCCGACTAAGTCACGTGTTTTTGGCGATTTTGATGATCCGAACTCGCAAGTTAGCCAGCTAGTTCGAGATCGCGGCGGCAAGCAATTGATGCCGGAATTAGGCTACAACCCGGTTAATACTTATCTGCCACCGCGCAACAAACCGGCAGTTGAAGTGTATAAGGTGACCTCGATAAAGCAGAGCGTTAAAACCTGGGTCAATAAAATGATTACGCGCTAGTGACATACTGCTGCGTTTAACAACAAGAAAATTTACAGCGGACACAGCTTAGTGTTCGATGATTGGAGAATAATATGCATCCTGCTTTTTCGGTGCTAGTTTTTACAGTGCTCTCAGGGGCCGGTTACGGGTTGATTTTGTTAATGGTCATAGGGCATTTACTCGGTCTGGGAGAGCTACAAGATCGCAATCTGTTACTCAGTGGCGGCGTGCTTTCACTTGTGTTGATATCAACTGGACTATTGGCATCCACCTTGCACTTGGCCAACCCGAAAAATGCCTGGCGCGCTTTTAGTCGTTTTAAGACATCCTGGCTGTCAAGAGAGGCAGTATTTGCGATACTGTTTTATCCTTTTGTGATTTTCTATCTTACCGGCATCTGGTCAATGGGTGCACAACTCAACGCTATTTTTGTCGCGGCGGGAATCATCAGTGCAGTGCTGGCGCTAGTGACATTGTTTTGTACCAGTATGATCTATGCCAGCTTAAAAACCATTCGCCAATGGAATAACGCTCTGACGCCGGTAACTTATCTAGTGCTGGGGATTATGTCCGGCTCGCTGTTACTGTTAGCGGTACAATCTATAGTGGCTGGCACTGTTTCATCGCAACTTCAACAGTCAGCGATGGCACTGCTGGTACTGGGAGTTGCGGTTAAAATTATCTATTTCTTTTGGATAGGCAAGCCCTCAGGTAGCACCATTAAACCCGCCACCGGTTTTACTCAAGCCAGTGTGCGTCTGTTAGATCAAGGTCACAGCTCTAACGGGTTCTTAAACAACGAGTTTGGCTATACTGTGGCAGCTAACAAGCTGTTACGTATCCGTTTGTTAATGCTTGCGGTGGCCTTCGTCTTACCCTTGTTGTTACTGCTTAGCCATAACAGCTTGCTGTTTTTGATAGCCGCATTGATCACTTTAGCAGGCTTGCTGGCTGAGCGCTGGCTGTTTTTTGCCGAAGCCAGACATGTGGTGAGGTTGTTTCATGGCGATCAAAGAGTTTAAGTAAAGATTTAGCAGCAGAGTGTAAAGTTAGGTTAAGTGCTTGTGTATGGGAGTTTTAGACTCTATATTTTAGAAAAATCACTTCGAGAATATAGCCATGCAAATGTCCTTAAAGAGCCTGCTAAAACCTTCTGCGATCAGTAAACTGCTGGGCAGTTTGCTGATCGGCTGCGTTTTTATCACTAGCGCAATGGCCAATCCCAGCGTTTTAAAGAACGACCCCAAGCGTCCCGTCGGCAAAATAAGCCGTGATTTAAATATCTCCGCCGATCAATTTGTCGGCTGCTTTTCTCATGTTAACCCCACCCCAGGTGGCGACCGCCCAGAGTCACGGGAGAGGGTGCAGGCGAATAAGAAAGTCTTGCTTAGCTGTCTGCAGCAACACAATTCCAATATCTCTAATGACTCTTTGGATAGAGTGATGGATAAGTATCGCCCCGGCGGTAGAGCCGCACAAGTACCCAGAAGTTAGGCAGCAAAATGAGAGATCGTCTATACAATTTTGCCCTGAACAGATTTTGGATAGTGCTGTTATTCGCTTTTTTAGTGGTTTTTGCCACGGCCTATGCTGCAAAAAATCTGCTCTTTAATCAAAGCTACCAACTAATTTTTTTTAGTGATGAGAATCGACAGCATAACGCTATAAAACCGCTGCAAGATATCTACCCTAAAAACGCTGAAGCTTGGCAGCAATTTCATTCTACCCGAGTAAATTCTGTGACACAGATGCCAGAATCAGACTCTAAAGTAGCTATAATAAGAGAAAAATTATGAGCCATAAACAAAACATCCAAACACATACCTTTAGTCGTGCTGGACAACTGCTGGCAAGGTCTAAAAACGCACTGATAGCTACCACACTCTTGTCACTGTCATCGACGATAGTAAGCGCCCATAGCAAAGACACTACTACTTTGCATGAATGGCAACCGGACAGTTCAGTACTGACCCAGTTAATTAACGCTATTATTACTCCGGTGTCCGCCAGTGCGCTGATTTCTATTCAAGGAAACTATCGGGTGATTGCCTCGGATGCTCTACCCGATCATGAAACCGGCGCCTTTCCGAATAGAAATAATCCCAACAGTATCAAAAGTAAAAATTTGAACTATAAGGTACCTGCCAAACCGCAGCTTAGTGGGAAAACTACCCAGCTGGGCATGTCTCCCTTTGGGGTGGCACTTAATGGAGTGCCTTTTGATCCCAATGCAGCAGAGTTTTGGCAAAATAATCGTCGCTCAGGTTGGCAGTATGAAGCGCTGGGCGGAGGGGTTAATTTAGGATTGGATAAAAGCAGCGCTCACGTGCAGCCAGATGGTACTTACCACTATCACGGTATTCCCTATCTGTTGTTAGTTGATCGCTCAACTCAACAGTTGCTGGGTTACGCAGCAGATGGGTTTCCCATTTACTCCCCCTGGGGGTATTCAAATGCGCTGGATAGTAGCTCCCCAGTAGTGGAACTAAAAAGCTCTTACAGCATTAAAAGCGGCAGTCGTCCATCTGGTCCCAAAGGTCAGTATGACGGAACTTTTGTTGAAGATTATCAATATCAGCCGGGGTTGGGGCAGCTGGATAGCTGTAATGGACGCAGTGGGGTAACGGCTGAATACCCTCAGGGGACATATTATTATGTGATCAGTGGCCAATTCCCTTTTATCCCACGTTGCTTTAAGGGTACAGCGGATAGTAGCTTTGAGCGCAAGCGCGGCCCCAATAATGGCACTCAGCAAAGGGCGGGACAAGGCAACAGACAGGCACCGGGGCAGGGCAATAGAACGCCGCCGAAGCAGGCAATAGCCGCTTGTAAAGGAAAGTCTGAGGGACAAACAGTGAGCTTTAATGTTAATAACCGACGCCTTAGTGGAACTTGTCGCAGTCGCAATGGCCAGTTATTTGCAGTACCCCAACGTTGATTTAGAAAAACAAATAATGACTCACTAACAGCTCTGAGGCCCTTAGTGAGTCATCCTTAGATCTCTTTATAAAGGGATCGCCCTCTGAGTGTTTAGCTTTCTACTACTTTACCTGTCGCATAGGCATAGATGCTATCGGATGAGCCATCTTTGTTTAATAAATAGATAGGGTAGCGCATCGTCTTATTGCCTACTTCCATTCCCGGGCTGCCGATCGGCATGCCAGGTACTGCCAGTCCCAATGATCCCTCAGGTGGATTGGCTAAGAAAGATTTCATTGCCGTATTGGGTACATGTCCTTCAAAGACAAAGCCGTCATCAGTCACAGCAGTATGACAAGAGCGGTGTTGTAAACTAAGGTTGTATTTATCTTTGATCACAGTGATATCACTGGTGTTGTTAACCTTGGCGACAAAAGCAGAGGATAGCTGTTCAACCCAACCTTTACAGCAGCCACAATTTGGATCTTTGTGAACCAACATTTGGGTGGTTCCCAAGGTTGTGCTCACTTTGCTCAGTGGCTTGTTATCTGTTGATTCGGTGTTGCTTTGCGAGTAGCTGGTGCCGGCAATCGCAATAGTTAAAACAGCGGCAGAGGCGATAGCAAGAGTCGTTTTCTTAAATTTGATCATAGTGATAATTCCATAATATGCACAGCGTTGAGTGACACTGATAAAAGTGATTAAAGGTAACTTTTATTGGAATTTTTTTAATTCAGCCAAGTGCAATAGGTTAAATGCAGCCTTGGGAAATTGTATAAGTGCAGGAAAGAAGCTTCAGATCGAAATGCATAGTGTCTGATAGCTAAGGTAATTGTATTTTTGAAGTGCGCAGCGCCAAACAGAACAATAAAGCAGGCTAAGGCTAGCAGGCTTATACTCAGGCCTAGACTCGCTTCGAGCAGGCAGCCAGTTAAAGTATTACAGTGGCTGGCAGGAGTCATCTTGGATACTGCGACGCTATCAATAGAGCTAAGATCAGCGCCAGATTGCGCCGAGAACTTTGGCATATAACAATTAAACAGCGCACAGCCGAGCAGGATCAACACTGATATCAGTGCCAATTTGCTGCGATAAAACCTGAGTTGATGCAAAACCATTAAAAAATATATACCTTGTTGACGAGAATTCTGCTCACTGATATCGATGAGTATCTTGGATGCCTGCAGATGATAATAGTTCAGTAATATTATGAACAGTTAAAATGTCTATAAAGCCCTAAAACTTGACAATCCTCAATAAAAGTTTACCCTGTCGCTCGAAATACTGGGTTCCCTCACCCCATTTAACAAAGGATTTGCGATCGGCAGCGTTTTTGCTGTTGAGCACTCCACAAAAAGGATCAAAAATGAATCTCTCTACTGATCAGGCCAAGCGTCTGATGCTAATTGTTGCCGCCTTTCACATTATAGTGATTGCGAGCAGTAACTACTTAGTACAACTACCTTTCGAACTCTTTGGTTTTCATACCACTTGGGGTGCTTTTAGCTTTCCCTTCATCTTTTTAGCCACAGATCTAACTGTGAGATTGTTTGGCGCGAAGATGGCCCGACAGATAATCTTAGGGGTGATGTTTCCGGCCCTGTTGATCTCTTATATTGCCTCAGTAGTGCTGGTCAAAGGCAGTTATGTAGGCATGCAGGGCTTTAACGAGTTTAATACATTTGTTGCGCGTATAGCCCTGGCCAGTTTTGTTGCCTATATGTTTGGACAATTTTTAGATATCCAAGTATTTAGCAGATTACGAAAAATGAAACGCTGGTGGGTGGCCCCTGCCACTTCCACAGTGGTCGGTAATTTAGTTGATACGTTGCTATTTTTCTCTATTGCCTTTTATGCCAGTGTCGATCCCTTTATGGCCGCCAACTGGCTGGAAATCGCCTGGGTCGATTACGCATTTAAATTAGTGATCAGCTTAGCTGTATTTTTGCCTTTATATGGCCTGTTATTGAAGTTCTTAGAAGCTAAACTTCTCGACATGACCGGTGACAAACTGCGCAGCCAAAGTATTTAAACCTTGGCTGAATGCTGAATCTTTGCAATTAAGTGAGATTCAGCAGTTTCAGACACACAGGTGTTGGTGCTGATATTTCATCTACGTATGTCAACTTGCCACTTTTGCTATCTCTTTTAAAACTCACAATGTTATCGCTGTTCTGGTTGGCCACTAATAAATAGCGGCCACTTGCCTCTATAGTAAAACCTCTGGGAAACTTTCCTCGCGTCGATTCATAGCCGAGCACAGATAACTGCGCTCGCTGCTGATCAAAAGCGTAGATGACAATACTGTCGTGACCGCGATTGGAGCCGTACAAGAACTTTCCATCCGGGGACAGATGAAGGTCCCCCGGATAATTTACCCCGCTAAAATCATCTGGCACTGTGCCAATAGTTTGCAGGACCGCCAATTCGCCGTTAGTCGCATCATAAGAGAGTAAGGTAACTTGTGAAATAAGCTCGCTGATCAAAAAAGCAAACTCGCCGTTCGGATGAAAGACTAGATGCCTGGGTCCAGACCCTGGCTGCAGCTGTAAGTGGGTGGTGGCTAGTAACTGCTGAGTATCGCTTCGCAATTGATAGCCGATAATCTGATCGCTGCCTAAATCTGCGGCAAAGGCAAACTTGTTGTCCGGGCTCAGTACTATGCTGTGGGCGTGAGCCGCTTCCTGGCGGTCGTGGTTGGGCCCGCTGCCGCGATGTTGATGAATGGCGCTGGCAGGTGCCAAATTGCCATCATCTGCCACTGGGTAGGCACAGACATTACCAGTGCCATAATTCGCCAGCAGCGCAGTGTGACCCCCTGTCTCAATACTCACATAACAGGCGGCACTGCCATTGGCTTGCTGGGAGTTAATGTAGGTCAACGCGCCACTGCCAGGGTCTATATCATAGCTACTGATTCCGCCTTCTTCGTGCTGTTCTATCTCACTGATGGCAAAGAGTCTGTGCCGGGTTTGATCGATACACAGATAAGAAGGGTTTTCAATCGGCAGTGGATTGCCCTTGCAACTGAGTGCTCCAGTGTCTAAATCGAGAGAAAAAAGATGAATCCCCGAGCCATTTGCACCTTCAAGATGGGGGGCTAAACGGGTGTAAGTGCCTACATAAAGGTGTTGCTGGTTGTCCATAGTGACTTCTATAGTTGACAGTGTTATTGAGAGGGAACGGATAGAAAACGCTTCTAGCATATTGATAGTATTAAGTTTACATTATGCCGCTGCAGTTAATATAAATCTATGTCTTCTACGAAATAGGGTATTAAAATGAGCCAACTTAAACTGACTATATCCCTTCGCGAAAAACATTTGCAACACAACACTAGTGCTGCATCTATCGTTACGCAATTAGACTTTAGTTTGACTAACCTCACTGGTGAGCTCGTTAGTATCGACAAACTGGCCACTACTTTTATCTATCCTATTGACCCAACAAGTTTTGTTAATGCCCAAGTTTTGACTCACAGCGGGACTTATCTGGAGTTTGCTGGGCAATCTGTCGAGCCGATACTGTTACAAAGCGGACAGAGCTGGACGTTTAGCGGTGATGCCAGCGCCGTGCTTAATCAGTATTCCGACATGCCGGCTGGATTTTTTGTCTTGAGCGAGGGCAAAGTTATTGATGTCCAATACACTAAAGAGGACAAGCTGGCGACTCGTATTAGCAGAATCCAACCCGACTCAGGCGCTGCAGAAGAGCAAGTAGTTGCGGCTGATAATCCTGATACCCGGATCAACAGCAGAGCGATTAACTGTTTTCCTGTGCCAAATTCGATTGTTATGACTCAAGGCACAGCAGATTTGTCACAGGGGTTTGTTTTAAAAGCACATAGCCAGTTGCAGTCACAATTCTATTGCATGCAAAACATTGAAGCGCAACTGGCCTGTGTCGATAAAATGTTTTACTTAGCCGAGCAGGGCCTTGCCCTTGAAATACAACTTGATGTGGCCTTAGTCAGCGAGGCTTATCAGCTCAATATCAGTGCGCTGGGGGTCGTTATAAAGGCCTCTGAGCGCGCCGGGGTGCATAATGCGCTGGTTAGTTTGTGGCAAATAGCCAGTCTGCAAAGCCACAGTGTTCCCTGTTTGCGAATTGATGATGCACCGCGCTTTGAGTGGCGTGGTCAGCACTTAGACAGTGCCAGAGTCTATTACAGCATCGCTGAAATAAAAACTTTCATCAATCATATGTCATTGTATAAATTGAATAAATTTCATTGGCATTTGGTAGACGACGAAGCCTGGCGGATGCAGGTGAATGCCTATCCGCAGTTGTGCAACAACATCGCCAAACGTGGTTGGGGTGAGTTGGTTGAGCCTCAGTACGGCAGTGGTGCCCAGGCCAGCGGTGGTTATTACACGCATCGACAAATGCGCGAAATAGTTGATTATGCAGCGCAGCGCAACATAGAAGTGATTCCAGAAATTGATATTCCCGGGCACTGTTATGCATTGCTTAAAGTGTTACCAGAACTGTCTGAGCCAGAAGATCAATCTGTGTACCAATCGGTGCAAGGTTACCGCAATAATTGTTTAAACCCGGCTCTGCCCGCCACTTACCAGTTTTTAGAAAACGTATTTAAAGAACTGGTCGATATATTCCCAAGTCAATACGTGCACATAGGTGCTGATGAACGTCCACAAGGCAGTTGGCAGAAGTCACCGAAAATAACAGCGCTGATGAAAGAGCAGGGGTTTAACAGTAGCGATCAAGTACAAAGTTATTTTTTAAACAAAGTGCAGCAAATACTGGCCCGCTTGGGGAAAAAGACCGCTGCCTGGGAAGAGGCCACCGAGCAGGGGGAGCTACCCAAAGAAGGTTATATTGTCAGTTGGAAAGGTACGGCGGCGGGGATTAGTGCCCTCAAGCGCGGCTACCAGGTAGTCATGGCACCAGCGCAGCACTGTTACTTTGATGTGGCGCAATCAAGACACTGGGATGAGCCGGGTCTGACTTGGATAGGTGACTGGGTAGGTTTGCAGCAAGTCTATAATTACAACCCGGTCAGCGATGCTATTCCGGCGAAGTTACTGGGCAACTTAAAAGGTATCCAGGGCTGTCTGTGGTCGGAAAACCTCTATGATAAAAGCATTCTAGAGCACCAGCTGTTTCCGCGCATTATTGCATTGGCCGAGATCAGCTGGAGCGAACTGCGCCATCAAGATTATCCACGTTTCCATGCCGATTTAAAACAATTTCATCAGCCGATGTTAGACGCTCTGCAAATTAGCTATCGGCGTCGCGATTTCGACTGCGATCAGTAGTCGCATTTTTTAATCCAGCTATTGATATGTCGCAGCATTCGAGGGTTAATGCCGCTATCAGGGACTATGCTCAAGCTGTACTGCAGCAGAGAAACATCGACGTTGCCTGTCAATTGCTGCAACCTTGTTATAGTCGCTGGCATCAAGCTTAGGCCGATCGGCTGGCGACCTTGTGATCACTTAAGCCTGGATCATTTCCCCAAGTGATTTTTTAGGCCGACTAAGTTTTGTTTTAATCGCAGGTATTGCGGGTGGCTATTGAGTTGACTGCGCCGCTGTTCATCTTGCAAATTATCGATATGTTTGAGCACGTAATTACCTGTTCTCAGGACATCGCGCCAGCGCGGTTTTAGCGGAAGGGTTTCCTCTAAAAAATACTTGTCTAAAGTGCGGGTCTGCAAAGAAGATCTATCCATATAGCCCCGCCACAGTTTGCTCTGCTCGGCCAGGTCTATTTTACCCAGCCCGGACGCCAATTCCCACAGGGCCAGAGAGTCGTTCATGCTATCGACCAGCAAGTGGCGGTACTGTTGGCGTAATTGTGCATGGCTATGCACTAAACTTAGGTCATCAGGCTGCGGGTGATCCAAGGCGTGTTGCTCCAAGACCAGAGCAGCGATACCTTCAGTGTCGATGATCTGTTGCGCCGCCAGCAGTGCCTGCTCAATTGCCGGTAAGTTTGATCGGTTGTCCTTTTCATCCGGCTGTCGCAAGATAATAGCGATATCATCACAGCGAAATCCACCGACTCGAGCGATAAAAGCGTGGCGCAAAATGCTGCTGCCATCGTTCCTGCATATAGATAAGTCAATACTTCCACGATCAATTTTGAGTAGCTTGCTGCGGATCTGGGCCAGCTGATTGAGATCAACTAACTGTTCAATGTTTTTGCCGATCATCTCATCGCTACTGTAGCCCAACTGCAGGTAGGCCGCTTGATTGTAATAGGCGATGTGGTCAAAGCTATTAAAAGTGATGATAGTGTCTTCAATGCTGTCGAGCATTTGTAACATAGAGCGCTGAGAGTTACGCAGTTGCTGCTCGGTTTCCAGACGCCTGGCAACTTCTTCTTTGAGGCGAATATTCTCTTGTAAACGATTTACCGCCTGACGGGCCTGCAGTAAAGTAGCAACCCGTGACAGTAGTTCATCTTTGAGAAAAGGTTTTACAACATAGTCATTGGCGCCGCTGTTAAAGCCCTCAACTAAGTCACTGCTCTGGGTTCTGGCGGTGAGCATCAAAATCGGCAGCGCATACAGGTCATATTGTTTGCGTACTTGGCGGGCTATTTCAAAGCCACTGACGCCCGGTAACATTACATCTAAGATAATCAGCGCCGGATCTTGCTCTTGCAGAAGTTTAAACGCTTGCTCGGCATCTTGCGCCAACAGTACTTGGTAACCACTGAGGGTCAAGTGATTGTGCAGAATTTGCAGGTTTATCTGTTCGTCATCAACCACTAAAATGCATTCGCCGGATGGGTTTACATTTTGTTCTATTACCAGTGGCGTCTGGGTTTCAACATGGGCAAAATTTGCCAGCCGCTCCGGCTCTATGTAGTCGATAAACTCGGTATCTGGCGATTTTTGTTGTGGTAAAATGTCGCTGCTATGGCTGTCATCTGCCGGTGCCAGCGGTAAATAAAAAAAGAAGCTCGAGCCACTGTGCTCTACAGATTCAACATCCATAGTACCCTGCATTAACTCAACCAATTTCTTGGAGATCGACAAGCCTAAGCCGCTGCCGCCGATTTTTCGGGTGATACCACCATCAGCCTGCTCAAAAGGCTTGAATATATGGTCCAGATCCGCACTGTTCATACCGATGCCGGTGTCGCATACCTTAAATTGAACTTGTTCAGCGACGACTGAGGCACTGATGATGATCTGACCACTGTGGGTATATTTAATGGCATTGCCGAGTAGATTGTAAAGAATTTGCTCAAAGCGCACTGGATCTGCCAGTACTTTGGGTAAATCTTCTGGCAGCTGTTGTATTAAGACGATGTCCTTGTCAGCGACTAACACTTTAGTGAGTTCCACTATGTGTGCGACTAACGTTGTCGTATTGACAGCGATGATATTGACGCGCAATTGATTGTGGCGAATTTTATGAAAATCCAGCAGATCATCCACTAACAGCGACAAGCGGTTAGCCGATGATGCAACCATGTTTAGCTGTAACTGCTGAGTGTGAGAAAGCTCCCCAGCTGCTCCATCGGACAGTGATTCGATGATACCAATAATGCCGTGTAGCGGGGTGCGCAGCTCATGTGAGGTATTGGCAAGAAACTCGTCCTTGAGTTTATCTGCCGCGTGCAGTTCAGTATTTTGTATTTCAATAGTCTGTACTTTGTCTTCCAACTGCGCGTTGACATCGTGAATCTGCGAAATTTGCTGGCGGATTGAATGCTGCATTTTGACAAAACTTCGCGCTAAACTGCCAAGCTCATCGCGACGTGAAGAGCCTCTGATCGATAGCTGCAAGTTCCCTTTAGAGACTCTTTCAGTGGCGAGCATTAAGGCGTAGAGCGGTTTGGTCATAGAGGCGGATAGGTAGTAGACAATAACAGCAATCAGTGTTGTGATTATTACGCCGATGGCGATGATTAACTTGGTAAAGTAGACACTTTTTTGCAGTGCCTCCCCGGCGCTGATATCAACGATAAGTGCCCAGTTATTATTTAGAAACTGGATGTTATCAAAGGCAGCTAAGGTGGCCGTACCGACGTAGCTGTGGTCTTTAAAATAGCCGCTTTTTCCGGCCAGTGCAGCGCGCGCTGCTGCAGATTGCAAAGGCCTGTTAGCCTTGGTTAAGCTTTCTAAACTATACTGTGCAGCGTTATGTCGCTGTGCTGCCAGTTCGGATCTGGGCAGTAAATCTGCACCCAGCAGGTAGGCCTCGCCAGTTTCGCCCAGACCATCACGCCTGGCAGTAATTGCTGTGATCGATTGCAGAGGCAGTGTAAATACTATGACGCCACTGAACCTATTGTGTTGAATGATAGGAAACGCCAGATAGGCAACTTCTTGCTGCACTTGTCGATCCCATGAGAAATCAACCATCTCAACTATTTTATTTAACTTAACCCCCGCTTGATAGCGTTGTTTAATACGCGCAAAGGCAACTGCTAATGCTGTGTCAGTCAGTTGTTGATCGGTGAGATCGGCGGCAAAATACTGGCCTTTTTGGCTAGTGTAAACAACCTGTCCCGCCGGCGTGATCAGTAACAGATTACTGAAATCGGATGACTTGACGAAGTCTTGATAGCCGCCGTCAAAGCGAAAATGAACGCCGGCGTAACCATCACTTTGGTTTTGAAACTGCGGTGACAGACTGTAAAAACCTTTGTCCAGTAACTTGGCCGCCGCCAATTTTTGCGCGGCAATTTTGGGGTCTTTATCAATAATATTAAAAGCGTAGGCAAAACCAAAATAGCGGCTAATGCTGTATCGGACATGGCTGGAAGTAGAAAATATTTTGGCTTGTGCCTGGATACTTTGTAAGTGTTGCTCAATTTCACTTTTTTTACTGTCTCTAATGGATACTAACTTATCAAAAACATGCTCTTCAATATTTTGCGAAAATGAGATTTGCAGAAAACTGCCAATGGCAGCTAGCGGGATAATTGAGAGCAGCAGAAAAGCTAAACTTAACTTTGCCCGGTAGCGCATATTGGCCAAAAAATTAAACATAATTACCTAATCTTGTTAACTGCATACTGTATAGATTTACTGTGACTGCGAATTGGTATGCTAATTGGTCTGCATGTTTATGTCTAGTTAAGTGGCTGTTATTCCTTACTTGGTAACTGCAAATTAACGTCTAAAACGCTAGTCTGGTCGGTTCTTGCGGTTGATTTAAAAAATATAAATTGACGAGATTAACGGCTGTTTTGCAGATTTTACAGTTTTATTAACTTGACCCTTAAAGTGTTTTTTTGACTAGATAGTAGCCATTGCAAACAGATGCATTTATAGCACCACAAGGTTGTGCATTGATGCGTCGCGAAAATAAAAACTAGCCAAAGGAATATATCGTGAGTGTGATTTCACCCTTAGTATTAGGTTTTCAGGGAACCGAGTTTAGCCCTGCCCAGTTACAGGCATTTAAAGAAATAAACCCTTATGCTTTGATGGTGATGCGTCGCAATGTGAGCTCACGTGCTCAAATTACCAGGCTCAATGCGCAGTTCCGTGAGGCGGTTGGCAGGGAAGATGCAGTGATCACGACTGACCAGGAAGGTGGGCGGATACAGCATTTAGAGGGGCCAGACTGGCCTGTTTATCCTATTTATGCGCAGTTTAATGCACTGATTAAAAAAGATTTCTCACTGGCGAAAGCGACAATGCGGCGCGCCTCCAGGGCGCTGGCATCCGATATGGCAAATGCCGGCTTTAACGCCAATTGTGGTCCAGTGTTGGATCTGGCATTTTCAGGTGCATCTGAGGTTATCTCAGATAGAAGTTTTGGTGAAGATGCCGAAGTGGTCGCGCAGATGGGGGAGCAGATCATCGCCGGATTTATGGAGTCCGGGGTAATACCTATGATGAAACATATTCCGGGCCACGGCCGTGCTATGGAGGACAGCCATAAAACTCGACCCATCGTTAACACCGCCTTAGCGCAGCTGGATAAATCCGACTTCGCACCGTTTCAAAAACTAAAGCACTGCCCCTGGGCGATGGTCTCACATGTTGTCTATTCGGCCTGTGATAGCTTGCCAGCCACTATATCGCAACCACTGATCTGTGATGTCATTCGCAACCGCATCGGTTATGCCGGGGTGTTGATTTGTGATTGTGTGTATATGCAGAGCTTGCAGGGCCCGATTGAAGATCGCTGTCAACAAGTGCAGCAAGCGGGCGTCGACTTAGTGCTCTCTTGTCACGGTGAGGCCGATGAATGGTATCAGTGGAATGATAAATTGCAGCCACTAGACGCTGTCAGTTTGCAGAGATTATCGTTCGCTGAACAACAAATGTCTGAGACGAAGCTTAATCTTGATTCTAATCCTGCGGCCACAATGAGAGACGTTTGGGCGCTTCTGAGAGATGCTTGAGCGGATGGGCTAGATTTTTGGCATAAATATAACCAGTTGATTTTAAGAGTTTAAAAAAACAAATTGACGTAACTGGATTGTTTTATTAACGAAATCAACAGATTTAAGGGGTTAAATTCTAGCTAGCAAAACTGTTAGTTTAGATATTGGAAAACGCGTCATCAGCAGTACTGGTTAAACCATAAGTTGAGTATAAAAATTAAAATAATTGAAACTAGGGAGTTTATAATGAAAAAATATTTATTAGCAGCTGCAGTGAGTAGTGCAGTAGCAGCGACGGCACTGGCACCTTCCATGGCGATGGCAGCAGCGGACAGCGAGTTAGTCGTTGTACCGCGTCAGGTCACTGCATGGGTACAAAACTTCAACCCGTTTAACCAGACAACAAAGCTGCCGACAACACTTGAGTTTGTTTACGAGCCGTTAGTGATCTTTAATGCGATGCAAGGCGGAAAACCTTATTATCGGCTAGCCGAATCGCACGCTTTTTCCGATGATCTTAAGACCTTAACTTTCAATTTGCGAAAAGGGGTGAAGTGGTCAGATGGCGAAGCGTTTGACGCACATGATGTCGCCTATTCTATGGAAATTGCCAAACAGCATAAAGCACTTGATATTCGTGCCGTTTGGGGATTGATTGAAAGCTACGAAGTGGTCGACAATCACCAGATTAAATTTAACTTAACTAAGCCCAATGCCGCCGCCGCGTTTAAAATTGTTAAAGCGCCTATAGTACCAGAGCACATCTGGAAGAATGTGTCCGACCCGATTACCTTCAAAAATGAAAACCCTGTTGGCACAGGACCTATGACTCAAGTAAAGCGTTTCACTGAGCAAGTCTATGTGCAATGTCGTAATCCTAATTATTGGGACAATGACAACCTGGCGGTGGATTGTCTGAAGTTGCCTCAATTAGGCAACAATGACCAAGTACTGGCAGCGGCGCAAAAAGGTGAATTAGATTGGTTTGGATCATTTCTTCCCGATATTGAAAAAACCTATGTGTCTAAAGACAGTGACAACCACAAGTATTGGTTCCCAGGTGGATCAATGGTGGCGTTTAACTTTAACCTGGAATCTAAAAATGCCGGGAACAAGCAGGCGTTCAACAACTTAGGCTTTCGTCGCGCGATGTCAATGGCAATGGACAGAGATGCGATGGTTAATGTGGCGGGCTACGGCTACCCAACCATCAATGATTATGCATCGGCGCTGGGACGCGGTTATCACGACTGGAATAACGAAAAGGCCCAGGCTGAATTTGGCAAGTACAGCAAACTGAATATCGATGCAGCCAGAGCACTTTTAAGCGAAAATGGTTTTAAAGATTTAAACGGTGACGGCAAACTGCAAAATGCGGATGGCAGTGCAATTAAGTTTGATATCATCGTTCCCAACGGTTGGACTGACTGGGTCAATACAGTGCAGATAGCGGTTGAAGGACTACAAGAGGTCGGTATAAACGCTAAAGTTTCTACACCGGAAGCGTCCGCCTGGACCCAAGCTCTGCTCGATGGGACTTATGATGCCGGTATCAACTCCAACTTTGTAGGTGTCACCCCTCATCGTCAGTACGAGAGCGCACTGCACTCAAGACATAAAAATTTGACCCGCTTCTCTGCGACCCGTTTCTCAACGCCAAAACTTGATGTTGCGCTGGATTCTTTCTATGCCACCAATGACAAGTCAGAGCAGAAGCAGATCATGAACGAAATCCAGTATATTATCGCGGCCAATACGCCTTATATCCCGGTTTTTAATAACCCCAAATGGTATCAGTACAATACTGCCAGGTTTACTGGGTTCTTCAGTGCCGACAACGCCGGTGGCAACCCGGTAATTCATCCTGACAACCCTGAACGTTTGCTAAACCTTCTGTCTATCAAGCCTAAAAAGTAATAGTCAGTGGTTCCTTCCCCGGGGTACCTAACCTCGGGGCTTTTTATTCTAAATACGCAGTAGCATTTTTGCCTGATATTGTCAGTAACACTGTGTACTGAATAGTTTTGCTCAATACATAGCCGGTATTTTAGGCTATGACATGAAGCGGGTCGCAAATTATAATAAAAGAGGCCGTTATGCGTTTCGTCAGCCGACGTTTTTTTTTCTACCTGGTAGCTTTCTTCGCCGCTGCTACTTTTAATTTTATTTTGCCGCGTATGATGCCCGGCGATCCAATTACTGCGATGTTCTCCTCCGGGGGAACACCGCTGCCACTTGAGAGCTTGCAAGCTTTAAAAGAGACTTTCGGCTTTATCGATGGGCCGTTACATCTACAGTATTTTGCCTATATCAAAAGTGTCTTTACCTGGGACCTGGGCTATTCGATACAGTATTACCCGCAATCTGTAAACGATGTGTTAAATCGCTCAATTTTGTGGACCCTCTTTCTGGTCGGAGTCTCCTCGCTAATTAGCTTTAGCATTGGCTCGATTGCAGGTATTTACGCCGCCTGGAATCGAGGTGGGGTGTTTGATACCTTGTTTTCGCCGCTATCCTTAGTAATGCAATCAATGCCTGCGGTAATTATATCGCTGTTGTTCCTGTTTACTTTTGGGGTAGCTTTGGACTGGTTGCCGACAGGTTATGCCTACAACATAGATCTGGATCCCGGCTGGACATACGCTTACATAAGCAGTGTTTTTGAACATTCACTGATGCCGATAATTACCTTGGTGATAGTGCAGGTAGGTGGTTATCTGATCACTATTCGCAACAATATGATCAATTTACTCGGTGAAGACTACATAATAATGGCCAGGGCAAAGGGGTTGAGCGAGTTGCGAGTGATGCTTAACTACGGCGCTCGCAACGCCATTTTACCCTCAGTGACTACTTTTGCCATGACCATAGGAGTAGTGCTAGGCGGATCTCTTATTACTGAGTATGTGTTTAATTACCCAGGGCTTGGCAATACTTTGTATCAGGCCATAGTGAATCGTGATTACCCGGTGATTCAAGGGCAATTGCTGATGATGACCCTGGCGATGCTGAGCATGAATTTTCTGGCTGATATGGCCTATGTATTCCTGGATCCGCGATTGCGAAATGCCTAAACAACATTGTTAATAATAATAACTATCCTATAAAAGGCCCGAGATGTTAAGTATTTCAGCAGTAACAAAAGTTGCCAGTCGCAATAAAAAGGCCTCTGTTGGCCTGAGTATTTTATTGGTATACGTAATGATAGCGCTTTTTGCCAATCTCATTACTGATCATAAGCCAAGTAAGAGAGTCGCGCGTCCCCATCAGGAACCGAGTATGGAGCATCTGATGGGCACCACCCGGATGGGGAGGGATGTCTATACCCAATTTGTGCATGGAACGCGCACTTCACTGGCGGTAGGTTTCAGTGCCGGTTTTATCATTATGGCACTTGGCACTGTATTGGGAATCTCGGCAGGCTACTTTGGCGGCAAAGTAGATGAAGTTATAAATTTTTTCACCAATATCGCCTTAGTGATACCCCAGTTGCCACTGCTATTGGTGCTGGCGGCCTTTTTAGGGCAGTCATCGCCAACTACGATTGCGCTTATCATTGGCTTTACCAGCTGGGCCTGGGGTGCCAGAGTCACCCGGGCGCAGACAATGTCGCTGTGCAAGAAAGAGTATATTCAATCGGCCCAGTTAATGGGTGAGAGTAAGCTGCGTATTATAATGATCGAGTTATTGCCAAATCTCGCCTCGATCATTGGCGCTAATTTTATCGGCTCGATTTTTTATACCGTTATCACACAGGCGACTATCGAATTTTTAGGGCTTGGAGATCCGCTTTCTGTGAGCTGGGGCACTATGTTATACAACGCTCAGACCACCAGTGCTATGCATGTGGGCGCCTGGTGGGAGTTAGCCGTCCCGGCAACGGCAATCGCTATTTTAGGCATGGCTCTGGCGCTGATGAACTTTGCCATCGATGAAATATCTAACCCAAAATTACGTACTTTCTCCGGTCTGCGCATCTTTAATAAGCGTATCGCCCTGCTTGAGTATGAAAAATCTTTAACGCAGCAGGAGGCCAGAGCATGAGTTATAGCCCCAACCCTGACAATATCCTGGAAGTGCGTGATCTGTGTGTGGATTTCATCTCAGATAGTGATGAGTTCCGAGCCGTTAAACATGTCAATTTTAACATCCGCAAAGGTGAAATTTTTGGCTTGGCCGGAGAGAGCGGCTGCGGTAAGTCAACCATTGCCTTTGCAATTAATCGATTGTTACAACCGCCCGCTTATGTGTCATCTGGAGAAATTTATGTGGACGGTGAAAATGTTCTAGAAATGGACCAGCCAGCCTTACAAAATATACGCTGGCGCAAAGTTTCTATGGTGTTTCAAAGTGCTATGAATAGCCTCAATCCGGTGATCACAGTGGCGGAACAGTTTCGCGATATGCTGCATCGTCATCAGGGGATGAATCGACAGCAAGCAGCAGATAGGGCAACAGAGTTATTATCGTTGGTGGGTATAGATCCGCAGAGACTGAACGATTATCCGCACCAGTTTTCCGGGGGGATGCGCCAGCGCATTGTTATCGCTATAGGGCTGGCACTGAATCCCGATCTGGTGGTCATGGATGAGCCCACTACCGCATTAGATGTTGTGGTCCAGCGAGAAATTTTACAGCAAATCTACAAGCTGCGGCTGCAATTTGGTTTTTCAATTTTGTTCATTACTCACGATTTGAGCCTGATGACTCAGTTCTGTGATCGCATTGGGGTGATGTTAAAAGGTGAGCTGGTGGAAGTTGCCAGCGCCAAACAGATTTTGCAGCAGCCGCAACATCCTTATACACAAAAACTCTGGGATGCAATTCCTACACCTTTTGGTGATAGTGTAATGGACCAGTTCTCCCGGGGTAAGGCAGTAGGGGAAAGACTATGAATAACAACATAATAAATCAACAGTCAGCAACACTGGAACAGCCACGAGTATTAGAAGTTAAGAACTTGTGCAAAACCTTTGAAATGGGCCGCGGCTTCAAGCGCAGCCAAGTGCACGCGCTTCGGGACGTCAGTTTCGATTTGCACAGTGGTCGGGCCCTGGCCTTGGTCGGAGAATCTGGCTCGGGAAAGTCGACGGTTGCCAGATTGATTATGAAAATGTATGAGGCGACCTCAGGAGAGATAAGCTACGCCGGTCAGAGTGTTTTAGGTGAGCACAGTAGCACTGAAGCCTTAGCGTATCGACGCGCTGTGCAAATGGTCTTTCAGGATCCATTTGGTTCACTAAACCCGGCGCATAGGATTTTTCATCATATCGCCAGGCCATTATTGCGCCACGGACACATCAGCGACAAGAGCGAGCTAAAAGATAAAGTATTTTCTATCTTGTCTCAGGTTGAGCTGGACCCACAAATCAACGCCTACAAGTTTCCCCACCAACTCTCTGGTGGCCAGCGTCAGCGAGTGGCGCTGGCACGAACCTTAGCAGTTGCGGCAAAAGTGGTACTGGCGGATGAACCGACCTCTATGCTGGATGTCTCTATTCGCATCGATGTATTGAATTTACTCAAGCGGATGAAAGATGAGCAAGGTATTGCCTTTTTGTACATTACCCATGACATCGCAACCGCCCGCTACTTTGCCGAAGATATTGCGGTGCTCTATCAAGGGCAGATAGTCGAATGGGGAGCCAGTGCTCAAGTGATAGACAACCCACAACATTTTTATACTAAACTGTTGCTCTCTGCGGTGCCCGATGCCAATGTACGCTTTGATGAAATCAGCCCCGAGCAAGATTTTTATTTACACAGCGCCGCACAGATACGCCAGATAAGTGGGCAAAGTTGTAGTGAAATCAAACAAATAGCGGCGCAGCACTTTATCAGAGAACATGACTTCTCTGCCCTGAATCAATAGCAAATAGACCGTCAAACAACGATTGTGAGATGTTAAAATGTCCGACATGTTAGTGAAATTGTACCAGCTGCCCAGTACACAAGTATTTATTAAGCTCGCTGCAGCAGCAGTGCAAATACGCCCGGCAATGGCACCGGAAAAACGTTTAGTCTGCGCCTGGATAACCAGACACTTTGGTGAGCAGTGGGCCAGTGAAGCTGAAGTCGCCTTTTCCCGTCAACCCTGCTCAATTGTATTGGCAGTTCAGGGGCAGCAGCTATTAGGGTTTGGCTGTTACGATGCAACTTGCAAGGGTTTTTTTGGACCAACCGGAGTAGACGAGGAGCATAGAGGGCAGGGCATTGGTGAAGGTTTGTTGTTTATGTGTCTGCAGAGTATGCGCGCTCAGGGTTATGGGTATGCGGTGATAGGAGCGGCTGGGCCAAAGGAGTTTTACCATGCCAAGGTGGGCGCGATGGAAATCGCAGACTCTGTGCCGGGGATTTATCAGGGAATGCTCAGCGAATAATTACCCGGGCATTGCTGTACTGGTTTATAAGTTGATTTCAGCGCGTAGCAATTGCAGATGTTTTTGGCAGTGCAGCAAGCCCCCTTCATACTTAATCCAAGTGATCTTGCCGTCGCCGTTACTGTCGGTTCCAGGCAATAGAATATCGGCAAAATCTTGCAGCTGCGATGCAAGTGAGAGGGCCCTCGCCATAGAAGTGGTAGAGGCCAACTGCCGGCTGATATTGAGCATAGTCACCGCTAGCGCCAAAGTATTTGTTGCACTAGTGGCAATATGTACGAAGTGCCTCCTGATCTCGGGCACGGCATCGCTGGCCATTGCTGCCAGATTAACTAGGCTGATGATTCCCTTGCTCGCTTGGATCAAACCGGAGTTTGCCACAGCCCCTGTTCTGCGTCCCTGCAAAGCGATAGCAATATGGCGGTTGTGGTATTTGATTAAGGATAAATCAGTTTGTTGTACTGCCAGAGATGCCTGTTGCTGTATTAACTGTGCCATTTGCATGGCGACATCTAAATGGCCAATAGAATCAGGGCTAGTTGTCTGGTTGCCAATTTGCTGTAGATAGACAAGTGCTGAAGTACTGGCAAATACCGGCGTACAATTTAGCAGCAAAATTGCGATAAGCGTTGTGCGGACGATAGTCATTTTCAACTCTCCACTGAATAGCCTATTATCAGATATTGCGCACCGTTGTAAATCAGACTTCTTCTGTCTTTGCAGATGAGCGTGGCAGTTTGATTAAGGTCGACAGCAAAAACACCGGCATAACGATCAATGCGGGTTAAAATATTGAACCCTTCCTAACAACTCCAGTCAATACTCGCTACAATAACCGCTTTATAGCGATTTGATTTTAAAGCTATAG
>ASZI01000043.1 GCA_000416315.1 Osedax symbiont Rs2
CAGCTGCAGATAAAGTTACGGTCGCCGTAGACGTTGTCGACACGATTTACAGCAGGCCAGAACTTAGCCATCTTAGTCGCCGCCGTCGGGAAGAAAGCTTCTTCACGCGTATACGGATGATCCCATTCAGAGATCATATTTCCCTGGGTGTGCGGTGCGTTAACGAGCGGGTTGTTATCCGCTGGCCACTCACCAGATTCAACCCGGGCTATTTCTGCACGTATCTTAACCATAGCTTCTACTAAGCGGTCGATCTCAGCCTTAGATTCAGACTCAGTTGGCTCGATCATCAGTGTGCCGGCAACTGGGAATGACATAGTAGGTGCGTGCAGCCCGTAGTCCATAAGACGCTTGGCAATATCTTCTTCAGAGATACCGGAAGCTTCTTTAAGTGGACGAATATCGACGATGCACTCGTGTGCTACTTTGTCGTTGCGACCGCGGTACAAGATCTGATAGTGCTCAGCTAACTTCTCAGTCATGTAGTTGGCACCTAATATAGCATTCTGGGTAGAGCGCTTAAGGCCGTCTTTGCCTAACATACGGATGTACATCCAAGTGATAGGCAAGATACCTGCTGAGCCAAATGGCGCCGCTGCAACGGCACCGTTTGTAGCGCTGACATCACCGCCTTGAATCACTTTGTGACCGGGAAGGTAAGGCGCTAAGTGGCTCTTAACACCGATAGGGCCAACACCTGGTCCGCCGCCACCGTGTGGGATAGCAAAGGTTTTGTGCAAGTTAAGGTGAGAGACATCTGAGCCAATAGCACCTGGCTTAGAGATACCTACCTGAGCGTTCATGTTGGCGCCGTCCATGTAAACCTGGCCGCCACACTGGTGAATAACTTCACAGATTTCGACGATTTCTTCTTCGTAGATACCGTGGGTGGACGGGTAAGTGATCATGATGCAAGACAAGTTAGCCGCGTGCTCTTGAGCTTTCGCCTTAAGATCAGCAACGTCTACGTTGCCTTTGTCATCGCATTCAACGATAACCACTTTCAGGCTCATCATCGCAGCTGAAGCCGGGTTAGTGCCGTGTGCAGAAGAGGGGATCAGGCAGATATCTCGGTGCCCTTCGCCGTTTGCTTCCTGGTACTTACGAATTGCCAGCAGACCGGCATACTCGCCCTGTGCACCTGAGTTAGGTTGCATTGAGACGTTATCGTAACCGGTGATTTCCACCAGCATCGCCTCGAGCTGGGAAATCATGGTCTGATATCCCTTAGTTTGCGCTAGCGGTGCATAGGGATGCACATTGCCAAACTCGTTCCAGGTCACTGGTATCATCTGCGAAGTTGCGTTCAACTTCATAGTACAAGACCCCAGTGGGATCATGCCGTGTACCAGCGAGTAATCTTTATTTTCCAGACGCTTCAAATAACGCAGCATTTCAGTTTCTGAATGGTAGCTGTTGAAGGTCGGGTGAGTTAGCACTGCATCGGTACGACGCATATCAGTGCTGATACCTGTCGCTTTACCGGCAACGATCTCAGCATCTAGCGCTGTTGTTTCTAAGTTGTGTCCAGCACCTAAAATAATGTCGAACAACTGTGCTACATCAGACGCTTGTGTGGTCTCATCCAAAGATACACCCAACTGGCCATTGCCAACAGAACGCAAGTTACAACCAGCATCCAGTGCACGTTGATACAGTGCATCATCACCGGAAAAAGTCAGGGTATCAAAATATGTATCGTTTACTGCAACGCCTTTACTGGCCAAACCATTTGCTAAGATAGCAGTCAGGCGATGGGCGCGCTCGGCGATACGCTTGAGCCCATCTGGACCGTGAAAAACTGCGTAAAAGCTAGCCATGTTCGCCAGCAGTGCTTGGGCGGTACAAATGTTGGATGTCGCTTTCTCACGTCTGATGTGCTGCTCGCGAGTTTGCATTGCCATGCGCAGTGCCTGGTTACCGGATGCATCCACAGAGACCCCGATAATACGACCTGGTACTTGACGTTTAAGCTTTTCGCTGGCGGCGAAGAATGCTGCGTGTGGACCACCAAAGCCCATAGGCACACCAAAGCGCTGTGAAGTACCTAGTACTACATCTGCGCCCATCTCGCCAGGAGACTTAAGCAGCATTAGCGCCAGCAGATCCGTGGCCACTGCAACCATCGCTTTTTGAGCTTTAGCGGCCGCAATGTGTGTTGCCAGATCAGTAACTTGGCCATTAGTACCCGGGTATTGAAGCTGAGCACCAAATACGTCGTAGTCGCCAAGCTTGTCGGCGCTGTCCACTACCACATCGTAGCCGAAGTATTCAGCACGAGTCTTGATCACATCAAGGGTCTGAGGATGCACATCGTTTGAGACAAAATAAGTATTGGTTTTTTTACGATTGGCGCGCTTGCACAATGTCATCGCTTCAGCAGCGGCTGTTCCCTCGTCCAACAACGAGGCATTTGCCAGTGGCATGCCGGTGATATCCATGACCATCTGCTGGTAGTTTAGTAACGCTTCCAGACGCCCTTGGGCAATTTCAGGCTGATAGGGAGTGTAAGCTGTGTACCAACCTGGATTTTCCAATACGTTGCGTAAAATGACAAATGGAACTTTAGTATTGTAGTAACCCATACCAATATAAGATTTGTTGACCTTATTTTGATCTGCCAGTGCTCGCAACTCAGCCAATGCATCTGATTCGCTAACACCTTTATCCATGGCTAGCGCATCGTCTAAACGGATGGAGTCGGGAACTGTTTTTTTAATCAACTGATCCAGTGAGTTTAGATCCAGAGCGGCTAACATGTTTTGCTGCTCTTGTGCCGATGGGCCAACGTGGCGCCGAGTAAACTCTGAATGATTTTCTAAATCATTCAGAGTCGATGTTTCATTTGTCATCTTTAGTAACCTATAAGTAGCAGCTTAGAGAAGCTACTGGTAAAAATATAACCGCTAATAGTCACAGCTCTTTCTGCCGACTGTTACTACAGTCGAGCCAAAGACATTTCTGTGTCTCGAATAAGCTGAGCTACCCGCCCTGCGCCAATGCTGCTCACACAGCTATCTGGCACTTAGTCAAAAATTAAGTGAATTAAATCGTGACTACTTAAGGTTAGACGGGTAACTACAACTTAAGCTTAGCGCAACAAAAACAGTGCTTAGTCTTCGTCGGCAACTTTAGCGTCGTACCCAGCTGCATCTAACAGATTATCCATTTCGGATGCATCAGATAACCTAACCTTTGCAATCCATGCGCCTTCAAAAGGGTCTTCGTTGACAGATTCAGGCGCATCTTCTAATGTTTCGTTAACGGCAACGACTTCGCCAGATACCGGAGCATAAATGTCTGAAGCCGCTTTTACTGACTCTACCAGTGAAAACTCAGATCCCTTTTCAATTTCAGCGCCTACTTCTGGCAGCTCAACAAAGACTACATCGCCAAGTAATTCCTGAGCGTGATCAGTAATACCGATAGTGACGGTACCGTCACCGTTGTCTAATACCCACTCGTGAGATTCAGCATATTTACGATTAGTTGGAACGTTGCTCATGTGTTGCCTCTTCATTATTTAAGGGAAATTATCCCTTATAGTAAATTTTTGTTACAAATTTACTGCGATAGTAAACTTGATCTTAGTTATCTGTAAAGCGGAAAACGCGCACAGAGTGCTTTAACTTGTTCTGCCACTTTCTTTTCCACTGCACTATTATCTTCTGTATTACTGGCCAAACCGTCAAGCACATCACCGATCATGTTGCCAATTAAACGGAACTCCTCAGCGGCGAAGCCTCTGGTAGTACCCGCCGGAGTACCCAGACGAATTCCCGAAGTCACCATTGGCTTTTCAGGGTCAAAGGGAATGCCATTTTTATTACAGGTGATACCGGCACGTTCTAATGCCTCTTCTGCCATGTTGCCTTTTAAGCCTTTAGGTCTAAGGTCAACCAACATCAAGTGGGTATCAGTACCGCCTGAGACAATATCGACACCGCGGGCAATCAGAGTCTCTGCCAGTACTGCAGCATTCTCGGTTACACTGCTGATGTAATCTTTAAAACCTGGCTCTAACGCCTCAGCAAATGCTACTGCTTTGGCGGCGATGACGTGCATCAGCGGTCCACCCTGCAAACCTGGGAACACCGCTGAGTTAATTTTCTTGCCGATGTCTGCATCATTAGTTAAGACCATGCCACCACGTGGACCACGTAAGGTTTTGTGGGTCGTGGTAGTTACTATATGCGCGTGCGGCAGTGGGCTTGGGTGTGCACCAGTGGCGACCAGACCAGCGATGTGCGCCATATCGACCATCAGGTAGGCACCTACTTTATCGGCGATTGCACGAAAACGGGCAAAGTCGATCACTCGAGGAATAGCCGAGCCACCGGCAATGATTAACTTAGGCTTAGACTCAATAGCGATCGCCTCAACAGCATCGTAATCAATGCGCTGAGTATCTTTATCGACACCGTACTGCACTGCATCAAACCACTTACCCGATTGCGCGGGACGGGCGCCGTGAGTCAAGTGACCACCAGCATCTAAAGACATACCCAAGATAGTATCGCCGGGCTTTAGCAGCGCCATAAATACGGCGCCGTTAGCTTGCGCACCTGAGTGTGGCTGAACATTGACGAACTCACAGTTAAACAGCTTTTTAGCGCGTTCTATCGCCAGTATTTCAACTTCATCGACATGTTCACAGCCGCCGTAGTAACGGCGACCCGCGTAACCTTCGGCGTACTTGTTGGTCAGCACAGTGCCCTGCGCTTGCATTACGGCCTTAGAGACAATGTTCTCTGAAGCGATCAGCTCGATTTGCACTTCCTGGCGAACAAACTCTCTATCTATCGCTGTAGCAATTGCACTGTCGGCTGCGGCCAGATCCTGACCGAAGAAGCTGTCTAAATTGTTCATGTTTTCTATTCCTGCTCACCTGATCTCAACAAGTGTTTGAGAGTCAGAATTAATGTAAATCTTTAATAAAGTTGCACTGTTTTAACAGGCAACTGCGTTAACAGCAGAGCACTAGTAGTGTGTCTGTTGGTATTTGTCGTATATCTCCAAGCCCATATTTAGACGCAGAGTTAATCTAAATTTTTTACCCCTACAAACTATCAACAGGCAACTGCGTTTACAGCGAGGCCTCCGGTTGAGGTCTCTTTGTATTTGTCTTGCATGTCCAAGCCGGTTTGCCGCATGGTCTCTATCACTGCATCTAAAGTAACGTGGTGTTCACCGTCACCGCGCAGGGCCAATCTGGCGGCGTTAATAGCTTTCATCGAGCCCATGGTATTGCGCTCAATGCAGGGCACTTGTACTAAACCGCCTATAGGATCACAGGTCAGGCCTAAATTGTGTTCCATGCCAATTTCTGCGGCGTTTTCTACTTGGGCGTTGTCACCGCCAGTAACCGCACACAATGCACCGGCAGCCATCGAGCAAGCGACTCCTATCTCCCCCTGGCAACCTACTTCGGCAGCGGATATTGAGGCATTTTTCTTGTACAACATACCGATAGCAGCTGCTGTGCTGATAAATTTAACGATGCCATCTTCGTTAGCACCGGGCACAAATTTTACATAGTAAGCCAGCACTGCCGGTATCACACCGGCGGCGCCGTTAGTCGGCGCTGTCACAACTCGTCCACCGGCGGCGTTTTCCTCGTTGACAGCCATTGCATATAAGTTGACCCAATCCATTAAGGTTAGAGGGTCTTGCAGCGCTTTCTCCGGATGACTAATCAATTCGTTGCGTAGCTTGTTGGCGCGCCGGCGGATCTTTAAGCCACCCGGTAAGTAACCGGTTTCTTCACAGCCACGTTTGATGCAATCATTCATCACATCCCAGAGGTTCAGCACTCGCTGGCGGATGCTATCGGCATTTGGCCTGACCACTTCATTGGCCAGCACTAGATCGGCAATACTTAAACCCGCCTGATTCGCCCTCTGCAATAGCTCTGCAGCGCAGTTGAATGGGTAAGGTTCAACAAACAGTGGATCAGCAACTGCATCGGTATTTGAAATTTCATCCAGACTCAAGACGAAGCCACCCCCTACCGAGAAGTAGACTTCATTTAAAATGATGATTCCGGCACTGTCATAGGCGGTTAGGCGCATGCCATTGGGATGCTGCTGCAGTGACTCGCCAAAATTCATCACTAGCTCGTGCTCTGGGTCAAACTGCACCATTTGCTCAGCATTCAAATTAAGTTTCTTGTCCCGATAGATTTGCGCTATATAAGCTTCTACCTGGTCGGGATCTACTGTATCTACCTTCTCACCCAACAGACCCAGCATTACCGCAATATCGGTTGAATGCCCTTTACCGGTCATTGCCAGCGAGCCATACAAGTTGGCTTTTACTTTAGCGGTCGCCGTAAAGCGTCCCTGCTGCTTTAATGCTGCTATAAATCTATTGGCGGCAATCACAGGTCCGACAGTGTGTGAACTGGAAGGGCCTATACCTATTTTAAATAGATCAAAAATACTCAATGACATAAATTTATTTCTCTTACTTCTTTGCTATGCTAACAGCAGCTATCTTCGAAACTGTTTTGTGCAACTATTATTAGCAACCATTCATAAACTATTTTAAACAGCTACTCTCAACAACTATTGCCAGACTAACGGCTATTTAAGCGAGCCAGCTAAAGTCACGCTACTTGGTTGGCCGTACTGCACTATAGAACCTTGCGAGTAACTGGCTTAAATCAACCAAATTTTCTTATCAACTAAAACAATTACAGTACAAGCTCAGAGCTTATTTGCTGGGAACAAGTTATTCCAGGACCGAGATTAGCAACAGCGGCAGTAAATTTCAACCAAAAGTTTCCTATAGGAAACTTTTTTACATTTTCCGTATGTTGTAACTTAGTCCTTCAGTAAGTTTTGTCAGCTAGCATCAAAAAAGACAATTAAACCGGTCCGGGAGAGGCTGTGATTTTATTATAATAAAACGACAGCAACTTGCCAGTATCTAGCAGTAATACTGAGTTTTAGATAAAAAGTTATTATCGCCACGCAAGCTGAAGCATCTCTCAATCTACAATGAGTACCTATAGTGGTAAATCGGTCATTTTTTAGCGGCACTAAAGCGCATATAAAGCTAAAAACAGTAACAAATTACAAATAAATATTTCCAATAGGAAATATTTTTTCCAATATCTTGCCAATGCTGTTAATATGCGTTCTGAATTTGATCTTGGCAGCAAGCGATTAAGCGCGAGTCGTTTTTGGCGGTGACTTGGATCAGGTAATTCCCAACTGAATTACTACCCGAATACTTTTCCCTGAGATTTTCTCAGAGAATAAAAAATTAAGTGACAATGGAGAGACCTTGTATGTCTGATAATCTTTTACGCACCCCACTGTACGATTTACACGTTGCTATGGGCGGAAAAATGGTTCCTTTCGCTGGTTACGAAATGCCAGTCCAGTACCCTCTGGGCGTAAAGAAAGAACACCTTCATACACGTGAACAATCAGGTCTTTTTGACGTATCTCACATGGGTCAGGTGAAGCTGGTAGGTGCCAATGCAGCCAAGGCGCTTGAGAAGCTAGTTCCCGTAGATATCATGGACCTTCCTGTTGGCAAGCAAAAATATGCTTTCTTCACTAACGAGCAAGGCGGCATCATGGACGATTTGATGGTTGCCAACTACGGTGATTATTTATACGTAGTGGTTAACGCAGCCTGCAAAGAGCAAGACATTGCCCATATGCGTGCTAACTTAGGTGAAGGTGTCACTGTTGAAGTTCTTGAAGATCGTGCCTTAATTGCTATCCAGGGACCTAAAACTGCCATAGCACTGGGTCGTATCCAGCCTGCGCTTAACGATATGGTGTTTATGGATACACAGCTTATCGATATCGATGGTGCACAGTGTTACGTGTCCCGCTCTGGCTATACTGGCGAAGATGGCTATGAAATCTCTATGCCAGCGAGTGATACAGAACGTTTAGTAAAACTGTTTCTGGAGCAGCCTGAAATTGAAGCAATAGGTCTTGGAGCGCGTGATTCACTACGCTTAGAGTCGGGTCTTTGCCTGTACGGGCATGACATAGATACAACTACTACTCCTTTGGAAGCCAGCTTAATCTGGGCTATCAGTAAAAACCGTCGCGCTGATGGCGAACGTGCTGGGGGCTTTCCTGGCGCCGACATCATCTTAGCCCAGATCACTAATAAGGACTGGACACGCAAACGCGTTGGTCTTTTAGGTGAGGGACGCGCACCAATACGCGAAGGTGCTGAACTGTTCAACGACGCTGGCGAAAAAATCGGCACTGTCACATCCGGAAGTTATGGCCCAACGATCGGCAAGCCAGTTGCCATGGGTTATGTTGAAACCTCTTACAGCAGCTTAGAGACCAAAATCTTTGCTGAGGTTCGCGGTAAGAAACTGCCAATGATCGTCTCTCGTGCACCTTTCATCGAGCAGCGCTACTTCCGCGGTTAATAGCTTGCATGCGGATAAGTGAGAGTCAGATCAAATCTTATCCGCATAACTCTTAGCTGAGTATTCATCTGTTTGAATAATCCTCCCCTTATTTTTATATAAAGGTACTGCTGTGGAACTTATCCCATTAAAAGAGCTTAAAGGCGAAGCAAAGATGTCGCGGCTGCGCTTTAAGCCTGACCCGACTCGCCAACGCTTACGCAAGCCAAAGTGGATCCGCATTGACACCAAGAGTAATGGGATGGTCAACAAAGTCAAAAAGCAGATGCGCGAACTTAAATTGAACACCGTTTGTGAAGAGGCCTCCTGTCCCAACCTGGCCGAGTGCTTTAGCAAAGGAACAGCCACCTTTATGGTGATGGGCGGCATCTGTCCCCGCCGCTGTCCTTTTTGTGATGTCGCCCACGGCAGACCAGGATCCCTGGATCTGGACGAGCCAAAAAATGTGGCCCAGAGCATCAAGACCTTAGGCTTAAAATACGTGGTAATCACTTCGGTTGACCGAGATGATTTACGTGATGGCGGCGCCGCCCACTTCAGCAACTGTATACGCGAAGCCAGAGCTGTCAACAGTCAGCTAAAAGTAGAAATTTTAGTCCCGGATTTTCGCAACAAGGTCGAACGTGCACTAACAGCACTGGCAACTGATCTTCCCGATGTTCTTAACCACAATATGGAAACGGTGCCCAGGCTCTATAAAAGTGTCCGACCAGGTGCCAACTATCAATGGTCACTGGATCTGTTACGTCGCTACAAAGAAAATCACCCGCAAGTAACCACTAAGTCCGGCATAATGGTCGGGCTCGGGGAAACAAAATCAGAGATCATTGCGGTTATGACCGACTTGCGCGCCAATAATGTCGAGATGCTGACCATAGGTCAGTACTTGCAGCCGAGCAAGCATCACTTAGCGGTTGAGCGCTACGTGCACCCGGATGAATTTAAAGAATATGAAGTTGCCGGTTACCAGATGGGCTTCACTAATGTTGCCAGCGGACCTATGGTTCGCTCGTCCTATCATGCCGACATCCAGGCCAGTGCCGAGCACTCGTCGCACCCCAGCAATGACTTAGCTGTTGAAATCAGCGCTTAAACTGTTCACTTGTTTAGCCCTCTCTCGATCACTGATTTGATCTGAGAGGGATTTTTTTAAGCCTGTTCAGCCAGCAAATACAACAACCCATCCAAACCTAAAGTCGAGACACTGTGCCTGGCCTGCTCTTTGACCAGTGGTTTAGCATGAAAAGCCACCCCCAGCCCAGCTGCTGCCAGCATAGGCAAATCATTGGCACCATCGCCTACCGCGATAGTCTGTTGCAAGTCTATCCCCTCTTCTAACGCTATTTGTTTCAACAGCTGTACTTTGCGTTCACCATTGACGATAGCGCCCACTACTCTACCTGTGACTTTGCCATCCAAAACTTCCAGCTGATTAGAATAGGCGTAATCAAATTTGTATTTGGCCTTTAAGTAGTCGGCAAAATAGTTAAAACCGCCGGATAATATCGCGGTTTTATAGCCTAAGGTCTGTAGCTGCTCTATCAGGCGCTGCATGCCTTCCATCATCGGCAACTGGGCGGCAATATCGGCTAATACATTATCACTGAGCCCTTTTAACAATCCCAGGCGCTGCTCAAAACTTTGGTTAAAATCCAACTCACCGCGCATCGCTGCCGCCGTAATCGCGATCACTTGTTCGCCAACACCCGCCCTTTTGGCCAACTCATCTATCACTTCCACTTTGATCAGTGTTGAGTCCATGTCAAATACTGCCAACTTGCGAGTCTGCTTATATTCAGTAGCGCTAAGCAGCACCAGATCTAATTGTAACTGTTGCGCTAGTTGCTTAAATTGCAAAGTGACATTAGCTAGATTGCCAGTATCGATCTTCAGCTGCAGCTTGCAACATTGTTCGCTAAGCCTAACAGGTTCGGCTCCCGCGGTTATCAGCTGCTCAGATAGACAAAAATCGACAACTGTACTAAGCTTTTCAGGGGTTAAATCAGGGGCCATGATAAAAAACGTGAAATCTTGCACTGCGGGTTTATCGGTGCTGTTCAAAGGAAATCCTTAGTGATCATCTGCTAATAAAAACCATATTATAGGGCCTGTACAACAACCGACAATTACTATTGGATAAAATATTCACTAAACTTATACAAGTGCTGTCTATTCACTAGCTAAACCGATTGAATTTAGTAACTTTAATTTCAGTGTTTAGGTACAATTGACAGTCTAAAATCTATCAATTCCAGTCGATGAGAATAGCCAAACAATGACTCAATTTAAAGTTAAAAAAGCGGTTATCCCTGTAGCGGGACTAGGAACAAGAATGCTCCCTGCCACTAAAGCTATCCCCAAAGAGATGCTGCCGATAGTCGATAAACCATTGATTCAATATATTGTTAACGAATGTGTTGCCGCCGGTATTACTGAGATAGTGCTCGTTACCCACTCATCCAAAAATGCCATAGAAAACCATTTCGACAAGTCCTTTGAGCTTGAGACCACCCTGGAAACTCGTGTTAAACGACAACTGTTAGACGAAATACAGAGCATTACCCCTAAGGGTACCACCATCATGACCATTCGCCAGGGGGAGGCCAAAGGCTTGGGCCACGCAGTGCTTAAAGCCAAACCCGTAATCGGCAATGAGCCTTTTGTAGTCGTGCTTCCGGATGTGATCTTAGACCACACTTATTCAGATTTAAGCCGTGACAATCTGGCGCAAATGATAAGTGCATACGATCAAAACCAGCACAGCCAGATTATGGTAGAACCTGTTGCTACAGAGATGGTCAGCAACTATGGGATCGCGGATTGCAACGGACATAAATTACAACCCGGGGATTCGGTCAAAATGACCGCTGTGGTTGAAAAGCCCAGTGTGGAAGAAGCACCTTCTAACATGGCAGTGGTGGGTAGATATGTACTTTCGCAGAACATCTGGGGGCTGCTTGAAAAAACCATGCCAGGTGCCGGAGATGAAATACAGCTCACAGACGCTATCGCCGCGCTGATGCAACAGGAGACCGTCGAGGCTTATTGCATGAAAGGCAAAGCGCACGACTGCGGTAATAAGTTAGGTTATATGAATGCCTTTGTTGAATACGGTTTGCGCGATCCGAGCAACGGTGCCCAGTTCAGGAAAACTATTATTGAGCTGCTGGAGCAATATAAAGAATAATTGTAGCCGTTAATGCAGTAAACAAGTAAAAAAAATGCAGCTTTGATAGCTGCATTTTTTTTGTGTTTAAGACTGTTGTTTCTTAACAGACTTCTTCAGTACTTTCTTTGCTTTGCGCTTTTTAGCCCGGTTGGACTTGCCCTTGCTGGCTTTATTTAAGTTGGCAATCTCCTGTTCGGAGCTACTCAAATGCACTTTAACTTTATCACCGGCCGCCTTCACTTTTGCCTTCTTAGGCTTGCGCTTACGCTGCCCGTCTGGAGCCTGATCAACGTTTAACACAGCATCACGACTGGATTTTTTCCCAGCTGATTTGCGAGAACTACTGTAATCTTCAGCCCGCTCCGGTGCCACAACTGCAGCTGAGTGCTGCTCTTTATCTTCAGTGCTGGGCTGTTCAGGCGCTGCAGTTTTTACCCGCTTAGCCTTAGTGGTTTTTTTAGCCCCGCGGACTTTTTTGGCACTGGCTATGGTCGATACCAGTTCAAAATCTATCTTGCGATCATCCAGGTTAACTTGCACTACTTTAACGCTTAGCTGATCGCCAAGACGGAATACTTTGCGAGTGCGCTCACCTATCATCCGTTGCTTAGCGGCTTCGAAATGGTAATAATCCTTGGGCAGTGCGGTGATGTGGATCAAGCCTTCAATGTAGACATCTTTGAGCTCTACAAATAAACCAAAACCAGTGACCGCTGTCACTATACCCTCAAACTCACTACCGACTTCAGACTGCATGTATTCACACTTCAGCCAGGCCATCACGTCTCTGGTGGCATCATCGGCACGTCGCTCAGTCATCGAGCAGTGCTCGCCTAACTGCAGTACTTGCTCAATGCTATAGTTGTAGGCAAAGTCCGATCTGGCAACAAACTTATCCGGGCGTACTATCGCGCTAAGTTTACTGTCGGAGTGAATCAATGAGCGAATCGCGCGATGCACCAACAGATCCGGATAGCGACGAATTGGCGATGTAAAGTGGGTATAAGCCGAGTAAGCCAGACCAAAGTGGCCTTTTTCTTCAGGGCTATAAACAGCCTGAGACATAGAGCGCAACATCATTACTTGGATAACATGCCGGTCGGCTCGCTCGCTAATCGAGGCCGCTAACTGTTGATAATCACCAGGTTGTGGTTCGTCCTGGCCGCGAAGCTCCAGCCCCAATTCGGCCAGATAACTACGCAGGCTCTGCAGCCGCTCGGTTTTTGGAGCATCGTGCACTCGGTACAAACTTGGCATTTTGGCGCTCATAATAAAACGAGCGGTGGCGACGTTGGCACAGAGCATGCACTCTTCAATCATCTTGTGTGCATCGTTGCGCTTAATCGGTACTATTTTCTCTATCTTACGATCTTCGGCAAATACTACCCGGGTTTCGACTGTGTCAAAATCCATTGCTCCACGCTTTTCCCGTGAGGCACGCAGCGCTGTGTACAGGTCCTTTAAACTGCGCAAGTGCGGCATGACCTGCTGATATTCTGATCTTAGCTGCTCCCCTGTTGAGTCATCTTCCAACATGGTTGCCACTTTGTTGTAGGTAAGTCGGGCATGAGATTGAATCACCGCCTCGTAAAACTTATAACCGGACAAGCGCCCCGCCGCACTGATGGTCATCTCGCAGACCAGGGCTAATCTATCCACCAACGGCTTTAGTGAACACAGACCATTGGAGAGTATCTCCGGAAGCATAGGGACTACGAAATCCGGAAAATACACCGAGTTACCACGCTTGTGCGCCTCTATGTCTAATTCTGTGTTGGGTATGACATAGTGTGATACATCGGCGATCGCCACCCACAGACGCCAACCACCGGATTTTTTTGGCTCAGCGTAAACAGCGTCATCAAAATCGCGGGCATCTTCACCGTCTATGGTCACTAGGGGTAAATGGCGTAGATCGATGCGTCCCGCTTTTGCAGTCTCATCAACTTCTGGCTGCAGATCAGCGATTTGCAGCTCTACTGCTTCAGGCCAAATCTCGGGAATATCATAGTTGTGGATAGCAACCTGAATTTCCATCCCCGGGGCCATATGATCGCCCAATACTTCAACGACTTTTGCCTGGGCCAAGTTACGTTTGCTCGGCTGCTGGGTTATCTCAACCACCACCAGTTGATCATTTACATAGCGAAGCTCACTGTCTGGATCTCCCAGCACAATGATTTCCTGGGTGATACGTTGATTTTCTGAGCGCAAGTGACCAAAGCCCTTATCGCCGCGAAAACGCCCCACCAGCTTAGTAGTTTTATGCTCCAGCACTTCAACTATTTTGCCCTCGCGTCGACCGCGGGAGTCTTTACCCATTGGCTGCACTAGCACTTTGTCGCCATCAAATACCTGACGCATTTGCCTGGCACTCAAAAACAGATCACTGCCCTTTTCCGGAGCGGCAAAGCCGAAGCCATCTCGGTGACCGATGACCCGACAGGTCACCAGGTCCATCTGTTTGAGAATACCGAATTCATTTTTTCGGTTGCTCATTAGCTGACCGTCGCGACACATCGCTTTTAAGCGATACATCACTGCGTTATGAGAATCCTCATCAGTGACTTGCATGTTAGTACACAGCTCATCATGACTGATAGGCGCCCCCCACTTTGCCATGAACTCTAAAATAAACTCACGGCTGGGTACCGGATTGTCATATTTTTCAGATTCACGTTTAGCGGCAGGGGCTTGTTTAGTCCAATCTTGACTCATAGATATTCCGTTTTAGTCTGCGTATAGATAGATATTAGTACGCAATTGACTCAATGTTAATTAATCCAGGGGATATGCAAATAAGCCCACTATCAAACCTCAAGAAAAGTCTGAATGGCGCATAGGCTTGTTTGCATATTCCCTAATCTGTTACCCACAGCCTCAATCAATGCTTCGCTGTCGATTATTTACTACTTCGTAGAACGATCAAAGCCGAGTATAAACTCGGCTTGGGCAAAAACTGTTAATCTGTGGCTAAAAGCTACGGCTTAACTTCAGGTTTAACGTCAGGCTCTTGTTCTTCGCCTTCATAGCCATCTGTCTCAAAACCTTCGCCTTCGACAAACTCGAAGTCCTGCTTGGGCGGTATAATCAGATCTTCTTTACTGATACCCATCATCAATAGCGCATTAGCGGCTACGTAAATTGAAGAGTAAGTACCTATCACTACACCGACTAAAAGCGCCACTGCAAAACCAAAGATCATCTGTCCGCCGAACACTGCCAGTATCACTAACACGATCAACGTTGTTAATGAAGTGACGATAGTACGACTTAAGGTTTGAGTTAATGAAATATTCATCACCTCAATCGGTGTCTCAGTGCGCAGTTTTCTGAAGTTCTCACGGATCCTGTCCGATACTACAATAGTATCGTTCAGTGAATAACCTATTACCGCCAAAATAGCGGCCAGTACGGTCAGATCAAACTCTAGACGCAATACTGCGAAAAATCCCAGAACGATAATAACATCGTGCGCCAATGCAATCACCGCACCGACTGAAAACTTCAGCTGGAAGCGAAAGGTCACGTAGACCATGATCATAAACAGCGCCAGCAGCATGCCTAAACCACCTTGCTCGCGCAGTTCTTCACCGACAACCGAGCCGACAAATTCAGCGCGGCGCAATTCAATCTGCTGATCCGAATTGGCTTTAAGTACTGTTAATATCTTGTTGCCAAGTTCTGGGTCATGGGCTTCCTGTAACCTGATTAGGATATCTTTGGAAGAGCCAAAAGTCTGCACTACTACATTGTTAAAACCGGCAGCTTCCAGTTCAGAGCGAATCTGATTGCTGTTGGCATCTTCTTGATAGTGAACTTCTACTAAGCTACCACCGGTAAAATCCAGGCCGAATTTCAGCCCGTTCACCGCCATAGCACCAATAGAGATAATCAATAGCAGCCCCGAGAAGGCCAGGGCGAGTTTACGCGCGCCCATAAAATTGATGATTTTTTTATCTACACTCATTACATGCGCCTTCTATATCGACAGTGATTTAAGCTGGCGACCGCCATAACTTAAATTAACTAGAGCACGAGTTACCATAATTGCAGTAAACATCGAGGTCACAATACCTACCGATAGTGTGATCGCAAAACCTTTCACAGGACCGGTTCCCATAGAGAACAGTATCACTGCGGCGATTAAGGTGGTGATGTTTGCATCCAATATAGTGGTGAAAGCACGGTCAAAACCAGCGCTGATCGCCGACTGCGGAGGCAGACCATTGGCCAGCTCTTCTTTTATTCGCGCAAATATCAGCACGTTGGCATCCACCGCCATACCGACAGTCAGTACAATACCGGCTATACCTGGCAAAGTTAGTGTGGCAGACAGCAACGACATAACTGCCGTCAATAGTACCAAGTTTATCAGTAGTGCAATGTTGGCTAGCAGACCGAACACACGGTAGTAGAACAACATGAACAACAGCACTAAAGCAAAACCAATTTGTACTGAGGTCATACCCAATTCGATATTTTCAGCACCTAAGCTAGGCCCAACCGTGCGCTCTTCTACAAAGTAGATCGGCGCAGCCAGAGCACCAGCACGCAGTAGCAATGCCAGCTCAGTGGACTCACCTGGTCCATCCAGACCGGTGATTCTAAATTCATTACCTAGTACTGATTGGATAGTCGCCAGGGAGATAATTTTCTTTTCCTGGTACTTGATCCTTTTGGCAACCTTTTCACCATCGACATTCACGTAAGCGGTACGTGTTTTGTGTTCGATAAATAACACCGCCATACGTCGGCCAACAGAATCACCGGTGGTGCGCGCCATCAGCTGACCACCACTAGAGTCCAGAGTTATATTAACCTGAGGCGAGCCATTTTCATCAAAAGATGCCCGTGCATTTGCGACATTCGCACCGGAGACAATGATATCTTTTTCAATGGTGGCGCTGCGGTTTTCATCGGAGCGGAAAGTAAAGCCTTCAGTTTTAGTGCGTGACTCTCCAGGCTTCGCTTCCAGACGGAACTGCAAGTTAGCCGTTTTACCTAATATACGCTTAGCCTCTGCAGCATCCTGGATACCAGGTAACTGTACTACAATGCGGTTGCGTCCCTGACGCTGAACCAGAGGTTCTGCAACCCCCAACTCGTTAACACGATTACGCAAGGTAGTCAGGTTCTGCTTAATCGCATAATCTTCAATGTCTTTGACGGTAGCTTCAGTCAAAGTCACCACAACATAAAAGTTGCCGTTGCGCTCTTCTGCAGTGACTAAAAATTCTGGGTATTCATTGCGAATAAAGCTCTTGGCTTTATTGCGTACTTCGTCGGTCGAGAACTTTACTGCAATTGAGCCATCGGCTCCGCGTTCAACCGCCTTGTACCTAAGTACTTCTGTGCGTAACTTTGTTTTGATCTCGGAAACGTAAACGTCTAAACGGCTCTTAACCGCCACTATCATGTCCACTTCTAATAGAAAGTGCACACCGCCGCGTAGATCAAGACCCAACTTCATAGGTCCCGCACCTATATCTTCTAACCACTGTGGGGTGGTAGGCGCTAAATTCAGTGCAACGACATAATCATCACCTAATAGCTCAGTGACTACACGCTTAGCTTTTAGCTGCAAGTCGCCATCACTAAATCTGATCAGGGCACTTTTATCTGTCAGTTCACTGGATTTAAAATCAATCTTTTCTCTTTTGAGCTTTTTTTCGACGCGGGCCATCAGCGCTTCATCGGTTTGGTAAATACTGCGTGTTCCAGACACTTGAAGTGCATAATCTTCAGGATAGAGATTGGGAGCTGCGTAGATAACACCAAAAACCAGCACAAACATAATCAGCAGGTTTTTCCACAGGGGATAACGGTTGAGCATAGTGCTCGCTTCCTTTTCAGATACGAAAACGCCATTTTACAATGGCGTTTGGAGGAGTATCTTTTTATTCAGGGCAATTAATAAAAAGCGCACCGGATAAAAAGACAGCCTATTTTTAAAGGTTTTTCATTGTGCCTTTAGGAAGTGCTGCAGCGATATGTACTTTTTGAAAACTCAATTTAGTACCTTCGCTAACTTCCAAAGTCACGTAGTCATCATTTAACTTAACAACTTTACCAATGATGCCACCTGATGACATGACCTCATCACCTTTGCCGATTGCCGCGACTAGGTTTTTATGATCTTTGGCACGTTTCGCCTGTGGACGCCACATGAAGAAATAAAAGATCAGACCGAAGCCAACTAACATGACCATCTGAATCATTCCACCATCGGCAGCTGCCCCGGCGCCTTCAGCGTAAGCTGGAGATATAAAAAAGCTCATTACTACTCCTAAAAAGTTGTTATTAAATTATTATCCAAAAATTATCACCGGCTATTTTCTAACCTTGATTTCATGCGCAAAAGCGTATCTGGCTCGCCCGCATGTGTCCCTGATAGTGCATCCAAGAATAAGTGCCCGCTAGCTTAGCACGACACTATATTCTGGCAAACTTTATTCCCGCAAGCTGGGAACTTCGATACCGCGCTTACGGTAAAACTCTGTTACAAATTGGTCAAAGTTACCTTCATCCAAGGCTGAGCGTATATCCATCATCAGGCGCTGGTAAAAACGCAAGTTGTGAATTGTATTCAGCTGCGAGCCCAAAATTTCTTTACACTTATCTAAATGATGCAAATAAGCGCGACTAAAGTTGCGACAAGTATAACAATCGCAAGTTTCATCTAAGGGCCCGGTATCTGTTTTATTGGAGGCATTTCTTAGCTTTACAACCCCAGTATCGACAAACAAGTGTCCGTTACGGGCATTGCGGGTAGGCATTACGCAGTCAAACATATCAACACCGCGACGCACTCCCTCGACCAAGTCTTCAGGCTTACCAACTCCCATCAAATACCTGGGTTTATCTTCTGGTAACTGGTGAGCAGTATGATCCAGAATTTTGATCATTTCGTCTTTCGGCTCACCGACTGACAAACCGCCAATCGCGTAGCCGTCAAAACCTATATCAGTTAGCCCCTGCAAAGACTCATCGCGCAAGTTCTCGTACATTCCGCCCTGAACGATAGCAAACAGAGCAGAAGAACTGTCACCGTGGGCTTTTTTCGATCTATCGGCCCAGCGCAATGATAGGCGCATCGAATCGGCCGCCTCTTGCTCCGTTGCCGGATACGGAGTGCACTCATCAAAGATCATCACTACATCTGAACCTAAATCACGCTGCACTTGCATGGATTTCTCGGGATCTATAAAGACCTTGTCGCCATTAACCGGTGAATGAAAAGTCACACCTTTTTCAGTAATTTTGCGCATATTACCCAGGCTGAATACCTGAAAGCCGCCTGAGTCCGTTAAGATCGGTCCCTGCCACTGCATAAAGTCGTGTAAATCACCGTGCTGCTTAATTATCTCGGTGCCGGGGCGCAACATTAGATGAAAAGTGTTGCCCAGAATCATATGGGCGCCAATCTCTTCTACATCTCTGGGCAGCATGCCCTTGACTGTGCCGTAAGTACCTACCGGCATAAACGCGGGGGTCTCTACTACACCGCGGGGGAAAGTAATGCGACCGCGGCGCGCTTTACCATCTTGTTGCAACTTCTCAAATTTCATAAAACAGGTTCTAGACACAATAATTCCTCTTTTTATCGGCGGAACAGGCCAATATTTTTGCTGGATTCAGCTATTTAAATGTTTATTTGTTAACAGTCGTCGGGGTGATAAACATCGCATCACCATAACTGAAAAAACGGTACTTATTGGCCACGGCTTGCTGGTAGGCATTGATAGTATTATCAAAGCCGGCAAAAGCACTGACCAACATTAACAGCGTTGATTCCGGCAAGTGAAAGTTAGTCACTAATCGATCAACCACTAAATATTTGTATCCCGGATAGATAAAAATACTGGTATCACCACTGCAAGGGGCTATCTCACCACCAGCGGCGGCTGACTCAAGACAACGTACACTGGTTGTGCCAACAGCGATCACCCGACCACCGCGAGCTTTGGTCGCTTTTACTTGCTGACAAACTTGCTCGCTTACTTCTATATATTCGGCGTGCATAACATGCTCAGTGACACTTTCTACCTTTACTGGCTGAAAAGTACCCGCGCCAACATGCAAGGTGACAAAAGCGCTTTCCACCCCTTTATCTTTAATTTTTTGCAGCAGTTGCTCATCAAAATGCAATCCCGCTGTTGGCGCTGCCACTGCGCCGGGCTTTTCATTGTAAACTGTCTGGTAGCGTTCACGATCTTCTAACTGATCTTCACGATTCATGTACGGAGGCAACGGCATATGCCCATGTTGCTCTAAGGCTGCGATTAATGACCCTTCAATTTGAAACGACAGCTCAAACAAATTGCCCTGACGCCCTTCTACTGTCGACTGAATATCGCCTTCAAAAAACAGCTTTGCACCAGGCTTAGGCGAGCGACTAGAACGTACGTGCGCCAGTGCCGTCTTGTCACCGGTGACCCGCTCTATCAACAGCTCAACTTTACCACCGCTCTCTTTTTGGCCAAACAATCGCGCCGGAATCACCCGGGTATTGTTAAACACCAATAGATCCCCGGGTTCTAACAAATCCAGCAGATCGGTAAACTGGCGGTGCTCTAGCGCACCGCTGTTACCATCTAAACACAATAGACGACTGGCACTGCGCTGCTGCAACGGAAAGCTGGCAATTAACTCATCGGGAAGTTTGAAACTAAAATCTGATACTTGCATTGACATACTACTTTAATAATTAACTTACTCATCAAGTCTACGCTAAGCGGTAGATCTGATGATATTGAGGCGCGAAATTATACAGTAATTTAAATCTTTTTTAAGGTAAATTGAATAAATTGATTGACGCATTTAATTAGCACCCTATAATACGCCGCATCCACACAGTGCCAGCGTGGTGAAATTGGTAGACACAGGGGATTCAAAATCCCCCGATCGAAAGATTGTGCCGGTTCGAGTCCGGCCGCTGGTACCATCTCTTACTTGTTAGGAGATGGATAGTGGAGACAATGTAGCCTCGTTTTCTAACGGGGCTTTTTTGTGCCTGCAAGAAAGCACAGGGGATTCGCTTTCCATAAGCCCGCCCCGCCATAACAGGTGTGCCGGTTAGAGCCCCGCCGCTGGTACCATTCTTAAGTTACTTAAGCATGGATAGTGGAGCAAAGATAGCCTCGTTTTCTAACAGGGCTTTTTGGTGCCTGCAAGAAAGCACAGGGGATTCGCTTTCCATAAGTTCAGCCCGCCATAACAGGTGTGCCAATTAGAGCCCGGCCGCTGGTACCATCTTTAAGTAGTTTTTTAGATGGATCGTGGAGACAATGTAGCCTCGTTTTCTAACAGGGCTTTTTGGTGCCTGCAAGAAAGTACAGGGGATTCGCTTTCCATAAGTCCGGCCCGCCATAACAGGTGTGCCAATTAGAGCCCGGCCTCTGGTACCACATGTGGAGCAAAGATAGCCTCGTTTTCTAACGGGGCTTTTTGTGCCTGCAAGAAAGGTTCAGGGGATTCGCTTTCTATAAGCTCAAGCCGCCATAACAGGTGTGCCGGTTACTTCACCTATAAAGAGCGGCCTCTGGTACCATTCTTAAGTTACTTAAGCATGGATCGTGGAGACAAAGATGGCCTCGTTACTTAACAACATTTTGTTATTGCAAAACAATTGCGTAAGACAGAAATACTTGCAGCCCCCAGATCGTACAGTTCATCACAACTCTTCATGATTTAGTAGGCAGCTTCTCTATTTGCAGGTCGAACTCTACAAGGCTTATGTGATCTATCGTCATAGTCTGTAGCTGGTTTTGCAATCTCGGACTCTGTTTAGCCTCCAATTTCGCAGGCTTCTTTAATCGGTCCGTAAATAATACTTCGCAGTTGTCTAAACTCACCCGGAGTTAACTTCATCAAGTCCGATTGTTCCTCATTGACATCATCCAGCTCTTTATACAGGCTCTCAGCTCCTTTCATGACCTTCTGACACATGGCTCTTAGATCCTTCTCGATGTTCTTGGCAGCCCCCACCTTCATTTGTGTAGCCACATCCAATAGCGTTTTCAAGGTAACCTCTTGATATATTCCCACATCATCCAGCGCGGTCACCATCTTCTCCCTCATCCACTGGTTACTGGTTCCGTAACATGATGTATTGAGTAAGTCGTAATGGGGGGCGAGAATATATCCATCTGCAACAGCGAAGAAACTAAGATTCTTCAAATGCGCACCTCCATTGCCGGTAAGAAAATTGAACACTAGCCAATTGAACAGTTTTTTGCGGGTGACTGCTGGCTCATTACACATCGAACCAAGCTTTATTAAGTTTTCAACCGTACAATCCCTATATTTACTTCCCGGTGGCAACATCAACATCTGACAACCATCCAGTATATGATTTCGTATAAGGACCCCATTTTCTAGACTGCGATCAAATCGCTCTATCAAATATACCGCTTCAGGGACATGCAAGTAGTGAACTGAGGGGACACCCAAGCCAGCCAAACCTGCCAGCTTCATTACAAACCATTCATTCATTACACTATGGGGGTAGTTGACTGTATCATTATGATCAGGTTTCAAAATATGTGTTGACGCAGTTTCACCAATGGGCTCATTTAAAACACTTGTTTCAGACTCAAAACAAATTGCTAGTTTATGCTGAGCACCGGCCAAAGACATTCTTTTCGGAGCCCCCTTTGTTAAAGCCGCTTTAGGAAGCTGTTTAATCCTTGCAGATAACATGTCGAGATCTAGCAGCTGCAGCTCGCAGTTTTGGATCGGCGCTTCATCCCCTGACAATAGTGTTATCGCGCCAGCCGATTCAGCGCCGTAATATTCAATTAGCCCAAAACGGTCCGCTACATCAATACCTGCATCAGCAGCCATTAATCGCCTCGCCGTTTCCTCTGGTAGCAGATTGTCGAAAAAATTCTGCACTTGTCGGTAGGTGCTACCATCGATCAGAATCTCTGTTTGCAAGGGTAGCGCGGGGGATAAAGGAAAGCCCTCCCTGACCCAGCTCTGCGCATATTCGAACGACCAAACACCATTAGTATCTTTGAGAGCACCGACAGGCCACTGATTAATGTAAGCATTGAGAACACGTATATTATCCATATGTTATCCGTTACAACTTATGATTGTTAAGCTCGATACCCAGCTCTTTAAGGACATTGAATACAGTGCCTATAGACACTGAATCATCCCCACGCTCTAGCCGCCCCAAAACAGAATGTTGTATGCCCACAATAGCGGCTAAATCTTCCTGGCGGATATTCTGCACTTTTCTAATCGACTGGACATAACGCCCTATATCTGTGAAGCAGCTAACAGTAATGGCTGTCTCGCCATGTTTTTGCCCCAAATATAGCTGCAGCCCCAACTCACTAGCTGCTTTCAAAACTGTACGGGTTTTAGTGCCTGATTCGCCATGCTCGATGTTTCTAAGTGTCCGATCTGAAGCATCGATATATGATGCAACATCAGCTTGTTGAAAACCTTGCTCTTTTCTCAGTCTTTTAAGCACAATACCAATAGCCAATGCTGTATCAAGAAGCATGACACCCTCTTAAGCGGAAATATTTTGTAGATTT
>ASZI01000044.1 GCA_000416315.1 Osedax symbiont Rs2
ATCCTACACGGCCCACCACTCCCTGATAAAATCAGGTATAGTAGCTATATACTTGATGTAATTGATTAGAAGAACATGTCCTCAGCCAATTCCCTAAAAGACAGAATTATGATTCAGGAGCACTTTGCTCATGAGCATTTGCCTTCGCAATTAAACCAATGTGAAATTGACAGCTATAAAGCACGTATCAAAATGTTGCTTAAAGAGCATAATGCCTGTCTGGTCTCTCACTATTATACCGATGCCGTGGTTCAGGAAATTACCGAAGAAACTGGTGGCTGTATTTCAGATTCATTGGAAATGGCACGCTTTGGCAGTACCCGCAGCGAACAGACATTGATCGTTGCCGGGGTTAAGTTTATGGGTGAGACCGCGAAAATATTAAGTCCAGAAAAGCGTATTTTGATGCCGACCTTAGACGCCACTTGCTCTTTAGATATAGGCTGTCCTATTGATGAGTTCGGCGCATTTTGCGATCTGCATCCAGATCACGTGGTGGTTGTATACGCCAATACATCTGCTGCTGTTAAAGCCCGTGCCGACTGGGTGGTTACCTCCAGTATTGCAGTACAAGTTGTTAGGCATCTGGAAGAGCAGGGCAAAAAAATAATCTGGGCGCCCGATCAGCACTTGGGAAATTATGTACAGCAACAGACCGGCATAGAAATGCTGATGTGGCATGGCTCTTGTATTGTACATGAAGAATTTCAGGCAAAAGGAATTTTAGATTTACGCGAAATTTTTCCACAAGCCGCGATCCTGGTACACCCTGAATCACCTGCCTCGGTGATAGAAATAGCCGATGTAGTAGGTTCTACGACACAAATTATTGAAGCCGCGGCACGTATGCCAAATAAAAAATTCATTGTCGCCACAGATCGCGGAATTTTTTATAAAATGCAACAGGCGGCGCCTGATAAAGAGTTTATCGCCGCGCCTACTGGTGGCAGCGGAGCAACTTGTCGCAGCTGTGCTCACTGTCCGTGGATGGCTATGAACGGCTTGCAGAACATAGTTGGCGCTCTGGAAAATTACAGTAATGAAGTGTTTGTCGATGAGCAGCTAAGAGTTCAGGCGCAAAAGCCATTGCAGCGCATGCTGGACTTTGCCAAAACTCTCAAAGTTTAATTTGTCGAAAAGGGCTGAGTGTCACTCAGCCTCTCATCACCTGCTGAAAATATTTGAACGCGATACTGCTAGTCCAGATCATCCAGTTGTTGTCTTAAATGCTGTAGCTTTGAGTCAATCACAACGTCTAAATTATCCAGCTTTTCATAGATAGCTTTTTTAATCTCTGCGCGTTTTCTGATCGGTCGCTCTGCCATTAAGCTGCGTAATTCTTCAATCGCCAGTAACAGTTGTGGAGACACGTGTTGAACGGTGCAATTAACCTCACCTTTGGCTTCGCCTGAATGATTGAGGCCGCGGCGGAAATGGAATTTTTTACTCTTGGCTAAGAGTGAGCCGGATCGGCGCTTGTAGTGGATTTTAAGTACATCCAGATGCGCTTCTCTGCTCAAGCTATACCTTACAACTTCTTCAGTTGAAGTTACGCCCAGCTCTTCAAGTGTCGGGAAATCTGACATGGTTATTGCCCTGCAAATTATTGCTGGTTAAGGATAATACTAGTCTATATTGATAGCGGCGCAACTGGCGGCTAGCAGTATATCACTAGTATTTCTGCCTGACCTATTAGAGAAAAGACTAGAGTTTGCATCGCTCTAGCCTTTTTGTGCAATTTAAATTACAGGACGTCGACTATCGCCTTTGCGACATAATCAACATTGTGAGTAGCGATGCCGGCAATATTGATTCGACTAGAACCGGCCATGTAGATAGAGTATTCGTCTCGCAGCCGATTCACTTGAGATTCGTCTATCCCCAGGAATGAAAACATACCTTTCTCAGCGCTGATGAATTCAAAATTGCGCTTGGCTCCCGCAGCTTTGATGCTTGCGACTAATGCCGTGCGGTTACCTGCAAGGCGCGCACGCATAACATTTAACTCATCGATCCACTGCGTGTGCAGGGTGCTGCTGTCTAAGATTGTTTCGACAATAGCTGCGCCGTGCGCCGGTGGCATAGAGTAGTGGCCACGAATAGTGCTGAACAGTTGGCTTGAAGATATTGTTGCACGTTGCGTGTTTGCAGAGATAATTACAATGGTGCCGGTTCTCTCTCGGTATAAACCGAAGTTCTTCGAGCAAGAGCTGGCCACGATCATCTCCGGTACAGCAGCAGCCATCATGCGCAGGCCGTAAGCGTCTTCTTCAAGACCATCACCGAGTCCCTGGTAGGCAATATCGATAAAGGGGATCAAGTTTTTGGCCAGCACCAGGGCTATCACTTGCTGCCATTGGTCTTTATTCAAGTCCGCTCCGCTAGGGTTGTGGCAACAACCGTGCAGCAATACCAAATCGCCCTCACTGGCGCTGTCTAAAGTCTGCATCATCTGTGCAAAATCAACAGATTGAGTTTCGTAGTTATAGTATGGGTATTCTTTAAGCTGTAAGCCGGCCTCGCCTAACAGTGGGATGTGGTTTACCCAAGTTGGTGTGCTTACCCAAATGGTAGCGCCGGGAGAGCAAATGTTAATAAATTCAGCTGCCATTCTCAGCGCACCGCAGCCGCCTGGCGTCTGAGCGACACTGATGCGACGATCTTTGATCACCGGATGGTCACTGCCAAATAAAAGTTGTGCTGATAGCTCACAATAAAGAGGGGATCCAGCGGGGCCAATGTAAGACTTGGTCTGCTGGTTATCGAGAATAATGTGCTCAGCTGCGGTCACTGCCTGCATCACCGGAGTGTTGCCTTTTTCATCTTTATAGACGCCAACACCTAAATCAACTTTAGAAGTGCTCTGGTCCTGGTTGTATTGAACAATTAGTTTTAAAAGCGCGTCTGGAGCAACGCCTTGCAGCTGGTTAAACATTTTTTTTCCTTATTGATTGTCTAGTGATCATTTTTCTATGTATAGCTTGGTTACCACATCAAGTCATCGGGGACTTCATAGTCGGCATAAGGGTCGTCTTCGTCAGTTTTTTCTTGCTTGGGTAATTCCACAACCCACTCAGGTTGTAGGGCAAAAACCCGGTGTGCCTGATCGGTGGGAATTAACCAATATTTTTCATCCATAAAGATTACAGTCAACTGTCCGCGAAACAGTTGCTGCTGGATAGGCTTATCTACATAAATACTTTTAACAAAATTTAAATGCGAAAACTGATGGGTGATATCCGCCTTGTTAGGGATACTGACTTTGTTGCTTTGAATGATTTGCCTGGCCTGGGAAATGTTTGCCGCCAGAGTCTTAGCCTCTTCGCGCTGTAAATTTAACAGCCGATCTTTTTCGCGCTTATCCGTTTGTTGTTGCTGAATTTTTTGTGCATCGACAGCGGGTTTGGTCTTGCCTTTATTTTTTCTCTTGTCAGCTTTTGCTTTATTGGCTTGTTTTTTGCTGGCGAGCCCGGCTTTTTATAGCTGCTCTTGTAACGAAATGGCCATGGGAATTATATTGCCTAGTCAGTATTGAATGGCGTAACTATAACATAGTGTTTTTCTGCTGTAAGGGATTAAAGTCAGGCGAGTGAGTAGATCTTATTAATTTTATTGGCTGGATCTTTGTTGTCAGTGAGTTCTTGAAAAATAATCAATTTTGCCAGGCAATCAGTGACTGTTATTTATTGGCGGGGCGATAGGATATCCATACTTTTGGTACTGCAAAGCGTCAATGAGCTGCTATATCGGCTCTGTGACTCTCACACTCAGGTCTTGGTCGGCAATGATTTATTATTATGTTGCTATTCATCGTCATCGTCAAAAACATCTTCTAACTGTTTGAGCAGGTCTTCCTGCTCGCGCATGCGCTCAAAGTAGCGACGCATACTGCGCCTTTTATCTTGTTCAGAACTTATATGGTTATCGACTTTGCCATCGGGGAAAACAAAACTTTCTTCAGTGCTGTCATCATTATGACCTTTGTTGACTTTATCTGACATATTGTAGGTCTCCCAGTGAGAAAAAGCTTAAATTGCCTCCCGTTGCTCGGGTGTTTATAGCGCAGGGTTAGCTAATTCAAAATTACTAGCATCCGTTAGTAGCCATAGACACCTTGTTCGGATCTTGTTCTATAAACAAAGCTTAGACAATAAGCATATTTACTATAGTTAAGTTTTTAGCAATACGCCTTGTTGGAGGCTGTAATTTATCCAGATCAGAAGAGTTGTTTGACTGATCAGATGCTTTGGGCGGCAACTGTAAGAAATCGCGGATGATGACTAGTGCTTTACCCTGATAGGCTTTAGAATGGCTGCATTTAAGCTTGATGCTATCGTCAATGATCAATGCTGACTTGAAGAAGAGATGAGTTATGGGAAGAAAGTTCGAGAAACGTAAAGCCACTATGGCTAAGACGCAAGGCGCTAAATCTAAGTTGTATGCAAAATATGCCAAAGAGATTTTTGTCAATGCAAAAAACGGCAGCTCAGATCCTGACGCTAATCCAAGCTTACGTAGTGTTATAGACAAGGCTAAAAAAGATCAAGTCCCGGCGCATGTTATTGATAAGGCCATTGAAAAAGCCAAAGGTGGTGGCGGTGAAAACTATACGCCAATGCGCTATGAAGGCTTTGGACCCGGTGGCTGCATGGTTATCATCGATTGCTTAACTGACAACAATAACCGCACCTTTGGCGATGTACGAATCTGCTTTAATAAAGGGCACGCTAAACTAGGTGGTCAGGGCACAGTCGCGCATATGTTTGATCACAATGCTATGTTTGTCTTTGCTCATGATGATGAAGAGGCGATTCTTGAAGCGTTGATGATGGAGGATGTCGATATCTCTGATATCGAAAATGACGACGGTACTATCACTGTATCGGCTCCCCACACTGAGTACTTTAAGGCTAAATCGGCACTTAAAGCCAGCTTCCCCGATTTAGAGATGGAAACAGAAGAGATAACTTTTGTGCCACAGACTATTAGCGAGCTCAGTGGCGAGGACGTAGATAAGTTTGAGCACTTTATGGAATTGTTACACGATTGTGATGATGTGCAAGAGATTTATCACAACGCTGAAATAGCTGAGTGATAGAAAACGACAGGGAGGAGCCCTCTCTGTCGATCTATTGGCTGAGATTAAGCAGTTTTAAAAGGTTAATACTCTGATCGCCAGGAGAATAAAGATAGCGCCGGTAATACGATTAACCCACTGACTTTTTTGTCGCAACCAGTTTAATACCGGTCCTTTCGCCAACATTAGTACTACAATCGAATACCAGCCGCCATCGACAGCGATCACTGTGCCTATCAGAATTAATTGATCTGCCAGCGTCGCATCAGCAGAGATGAACTGAGAAAATATGGCGATAAAGAATATCGCCAGTTTAGGGTTTAACAACGAGATCATTGCCCCTTCGACGCCTGCCTGCCAAACTGATATCTTTACTGTTTTACTTTGTGTTAGCTCATCTTTTGCCATGCCGGCCCGCAGTGCCTGCACGCCTATATACATTAAATACCCGGCACCGCCCCAAGTGATGCTCTGAAACAATAGCGGCGACTTTGCGACAATAATTGCCAAGCCAAAAATACAGGCAAAGGCCCATATACCGACTCCAATCGCGTGAAACCAGCTGGCAGCCAGTGCATGTAATCGCCCGTTATCGGCTGTTTGCTTTAAAACCACCGCTAAACTAGGTCCCGGCGACATAGCGCCTAAACAACAGATAGCCAGCAGAGAGAGCCAGGCGACAAAAGTCATAGTGCGATTCCTATATAACGAGTTTGGAAAATAAGGACGGCAAGCATACGCTAGTTGTTGTGTACAAGACAGTTGGGTCAGCTAAAAGCTTGAGCAACTGCACAGATACTCATATTGATCGGCCAACATTTATGTTGGGCTAGAGAAAAACAGCGCTATACATTGGATTCACTGTCATTAAAGTTTCATAAAACTGTATTAATCTGACGGCACATATCTCAGGGAAAGACCAATTATGCCTGTAGCTGCACTGTGGCAGCTACAACAGGGCATGTTTGCATATTCCATCACTTAGAGTCGTCACTATGCGTTTAACTGTTCTCAACCGTATCACTTGTGTATTGTTATTAACCGCCATTATTGGCATGGTTACTAGCGTTTACTGGGGAGTACAACAACTAAAGTTGCCTTTTCAGATGAATCGGCAGTATTTCAGTTTAGTCGAAAGTATCTCTGTGACCACCCGAGGGCTGATCGAAAATTATTTGAGCACAGGTAACTTGTCGGATTTAGCGGCAGCGCGTGATTATATGGCGCAACAAGTACCGCAATCACTGTCGCGGTTGCCGCAAGTTGTGCAGCGCGAAGTTTTACCGGGAGTAGAACAGCTGCAGCAAAGCATGCAACAGAAGCTGTTAGCTGCGGGCAAATTGGCGGGAGATATGCAAGGTTTGGTGGTACAAAATGAGCGCGAGTCACTGGCGCTGCTGGAAAGCATTAATGAATACATTAGCGCTGGCGCAACTGCGCAAAACAGAGAAAAAGTTGCTTCCTTACAGCAGTTGAGCCTGAAAATAGGTCAGTCAATTAGCCACAGGATACTGATTCGCGATAAGTATTTTCGGACTAATACCGTTGCATTGCAACAAACTATTGAGGCGTTAAGTAAAGCGATTCACCAAGATACATGCGTCTACAACAGCTGCCGTTGCTGGGAGTAGCAGCAGAAATCGAAGAGGATGATTTTGCGGCAATGATGGGGGTGGCTGAAGGTTTTGATGCAGATAAAACCGGCGTCGATCAGTTTGTTGATGCCGGTGTCGAGCCTATTGCTGAATTAAATTCACTGGCAAATAGATACTTGGATGAAATACAGCGCACAGCCGAACTGTTGAACTTATCGCTACAGGCAAAAGCGCAAGTGTCCGGGATGATTGATCATTTGGTGGTATTGGTCGCCAACAGTGAAAAATATATTGAACAGAGCAGAGCAGAGATCGAAAAAAAGGTCTACAGCGCTTTATTATTGTTACTGACGTTACTATTTGCCACCGGCATGGCAATACTGTTGACCCAGAGAGCCAGCATGTTGGCGATAGCTGGAGTGGCAAAATATTTGGCTAAACTTGGCAGCGGTGATTTTTCAGAAAAGTTGCAGCAGCCAATACGTTTTCAAGAGCTGCAACATCTAGCGAGTAGTGCAGAAAAGCTCAGGTTGTTTTTAGCTGATCTGGTATCTGAAATTCGTACAGAAAGTGCCAACCTTGAGCAGGCAACGATCAATATTAGCCAGGGGACTGAGCAAATTCATCTGGGGAGTATCGAGCAACAATTGCAAACGGATCAGGTTGTGGATTCCGTGTATCAGTTGTTGGCCTCCTTTACCCAAGTAGATGAAGATGTGGCAGAGGCGGTGGGGGCGGTAAAGTCTGGGCGGGTTGCGATCAATCAAAGTGTCCAGGAGATGTCAGATTTACAGAATAGCATCAAGCAAATGGCGACACAGATAGGTACCGGCGAAGTAGTTATTTCGCAATTGAATCATGACACCCGCGATATCGGCTCGGTTCTGGATACCATTGGTGCCATTTGCGAGCAAACTAATTTATTAGCGCTTAATGCGGCGATTGAAGCGGCACGCGCTGGCGAGAGCGGTAGAGGTTTTGCGGTGGTTGCCAATGAAGTCCGGTTACTGGCGCAGCGCACTGGAGAGTCGACCTCTGAGATTAAAAAAATTCTCGATGCACTGTAAAATTGCGCAGCAGAAGTCACCAGCTCGATGCTATCACAAAAACAAACTGCACAAGATTCAGTATTGCGAACCCAGCAGGTGGTAGAGCAGTTGCAAGCGGCAGAAGCTGTATATGAAAAAATTAAACAGACTAATCAGCAGATATCGGAGCGCACTGCGCAGCAGTTTGGTTCAGTAGATGAAGTGAAATTAAGCATTGTTAAGGTGCAATCACAGCTACGTTCTGCAGCGAGCAGAGCGTTAAAGGCAAAACAGCAAACGAATAACTTGACAGCGACCTGTGAAATTTTGAATAATCAGGTGGCTGGATACCGGATCTAAGAAGTGAGTCAATGAATTCACTATCGTACCCA
>ASZI01000045.1 GCA_000416315.1 Osedax symbiont Rs2
TTTATCTGCAGCTGCCCGAGCATAGACTCTTATAGAGACTAGCAAAGTAGTAATGAGGGTCTTTAATTAAGTTGGTTAACGATTTAATGAAGATGGTTAACTTAATAAAGTTGGTTAACTCCTCAAGTAAATAGCAAAAAGGCGAACCAGAAATGGTTCGCCTTTTTTGTTAGGTTTATTAAAAGGAGTCTGGATAATCGCAGCTAAAACATTTTGTGCAGAAGTGCTTTAGGGGGAATAAATATTATACTTTTTTATTTTGCTATAAAGCGTTCTGGTTGTTATACCTAGTTCAGTGGCGGTAGGTCCTCTTTTAAATCGATTCCTTTGTAAGGTCTCTGTGATCCAATCTTTTTCAGTCAGTGGCTGTGAACAAAGTGATTCTTTATCAAGGGATTTTTGAGAAACTACCGATGCTTCATCAATACTGTTAGTGATTAGCAGCTCTTTTAGAAAATTAAAATCTGAAGATTTTAATGTTTTAGAATGACTTAATAAACATGCTCTGGTTAAGGCGTTTTTGAATTCTCGGATATTACCTGGCCAGTCGTATTCCATAAGGGCGCTCAGTCCAGAATTTGAGATTTTTTGCGCCTGGCTGTTTTTCATATCTGCGATGAATTTTTTTGCCAGAAAGGGGATATCCTCGGTTCTTTTATTTAATGCGGGGATAGAGATATATAATGCGCTTAGCCGATAGTATAGCTCTTCTATAAGTATCCCTTTCTTTAATAATTGATCAATGGGCTCTCTGGTGGATGAAATTATTCGGCAATTAACTTGATGATGTTTATCGTCACCTAAGCGCCGAACAGTACCTGTATCAAAAAAGTTAATCAGTTTTGTTTGAGTTTCGTGATCAAGTGCAGATATTTCTTCAAAATGTATCGTGGTATTATTAACATATTCCAAAACGCCAATTTTAGAGGCCGAATTTTTACCCTGATAACCTGCAACGCTACCAAACAAGAATTCTAGTCCGCCTTCAAGCGCTAGGTTCAAGCAATCTATATGAATAATTTTATTACGGTGTTTATCACTGCGCTGGTGTATTTCTTCAACAAGTGCACCCTTGCCAGACCCACTAGGGCCTGTAATTAAAATAGGTGTATTAAGGGTAGCAAACTGTTCTACCATTTTCTTTATCTGCGACATCTTTTTAGATGTTCCAAAAATATATGAAGACTCTTGGATAATACTGTCAACATCCTCTATGTTACTAATGACCCTATAGGATTTAGCGATATTTATGATCGCCTCTTCCAGGGGGAACCGGTCGATAGTCGAGCCGGCGATATAGCCCTGAACACGACTTTTACTACATATGGCTAAAGCGGATTCTGGCGTTGTAATAGGACCTCCCTCAACATAAGTAGAAATGTGATCAGGAATATTGCGTAATGCTCGATCGATAATTTTTACTGTATTATCGACAGTCAAATTACTAGGCTCTACTGAAGAGCTGTTTGTGAAACCAATATTAATGCAGAGCCTGCTTGCCCCAGCAGCTGCCATTTGTAGCGCCTCATCATTGTTTGTCACATAAGCTAAGGTTTGCAGCCCCTGCTTTGAGGCAATTTCTATCAGTTCACATTCTTTTTCAAATCCCATATTCTGCAATTCCAGCACTTCTCTAATCTCACCGTCTATTAAACAAGCAGAGGGGAAGTTGGTGACGCCTGTAAAACCGCTTTCTTTGGCTAAGGTAATGATGTCATTTATATTTTCCTGGGGATTTGCGACACTGCATCCCATTAAAACTGGGATTTCACAGCGGTTTAACACTTCCGTTTTGCCAATGTTTGCAATCCAACTATTTACGTTCTCTAGTGGCAGGTAACAGCTAAGCGATGGGGCTCCACGCATCCGTAAACGCCCCGCATTGATCAGTAATAAAAACTCTGCCCCACCTTTCTCTGCCGCTTTAGCGGTCATTCCGGTACCCACAGCTGCGGCAAAACTAAACGATGACTTTTTGCTAGTGATTAGCTTTTTCATTCCACACTTCCATAAATTACATAGCCACTGATAGGTGACGTTTTTTCCGGGTAGCGTTCGCGATAGGCATTCAGGTCTTTTTGAGAATGCTGGTAAATGTAGATGCTTAAGGCAGGGTCAATATTTAAAAAAGCTTCAATCATCAACTGTAGTGAGTCTAAAACAGCATCGTGTGCTTTTTGTGTGAGTGACTGGTTTAACCCTGGGTGGATAATTATATCCTTGATGCCTTTTTTAATTGCCTGTTTGCCCTGTTCGAGTGATCGTATAAATGCTTGTGGCCTTAACCCTGCGGAGGTGGCCTGGGCAAGATACTCAAATTCAGATTCAGGGTGTATACCAATATTGGACATGGCCTTTTTGAAACTCTGTTCTAGAAAAATAGACGAGGGCCAGTTTGAAATTATTCTAACCCCTAGTGAATACAGCTCTAAAAAAAAGCTATCTCTATCTATAAAGGGGTCGTTGCACAAAATGGCGACTTGACAATTCGCTGTATTCTTTTTGTTTGCAAGTGCTGTAAGCAGAAGCCTATTGGCATTTCCTGCGGGGATAATAATAGCGCAATCGGATTGTGCCGAATTTAGTCCTTTTAATATTGGACATAAAATCTGATCGGAGCTGTTATTTTTACTATGAGAAACCATGGTTAGTATTTTCATAGTAAATACAATACAGAAAAAATCGGAAACAAGAATAAATATTTCCGAATATTTCCTGTAATAATCGGATGAATGTTTTGAATAATATGCTAGTTGGTTGATTTTTATGAAATAAATTTAAAATATAGTTTTTGTTTTTATCGTCCCATTATTCCCTAACAATAGAGAAAAGAGAGGTGTAGATGAAATTATTTTTTATTGTTTTTCTTAATGGCCTAACCCTGGCGTCATTATATTTTATTACAGCATGTGGCTTTACACTGATTTTTGGGTTGATGAGAACGGTCAACATGGCGCATGGTGTGCTGCTTCTCTTAGGTGCCTATATTGGTTATGAAGTTGTCGAAATAACTGCTTCTTGGATGCTGGGAATTATTGCAGGAGGGCTCTCTTGCGCAGTAGTGGGTGCTTTTCTACAAGCATTTATACTGGGGCGATATCAAGGTGACGAGCTACGTCAGACATTGATAACGATTGCTATTTCAATAATCTTAGCTGATATCTTACTTTGGGCATGGGGAGGATTAACTTATCAGATCAGTCTTCCCGAGATGTTACAGGGGGGGATAAAGCTGCCGATCTTAAATGTTGGTTACTCCGTGGTTCGCCTGACGCTAATAGGCATGGCAATAGTTGTTGGTGTACTACTCTGGTTACTCATTGCTAAGACAAAACTGGGTATTATTATCCGTGCCGGTGTAGATGATCGCGAAATGCTGCAAGCACTAGGTTTTGAGATTAAGAAAATATTTATTATTGTTTTTGCTATGGGTGCAGCGCTCGCGGGTATGGCAGGGGTTATCTTTGGAAGTGCGCTCTCTATTTCACCAGGCACGGATATTCAGTTTCTGCTGTCTTCTCTTGTTGTGGTTATCGTAGGTGGCATGGGCAGCGTGGGAGGAGCTGCGCTAGGCGCGTTGTTAATAGGATTGGCTGAGCAGTATGGCTTAGCTTACGCCCCTACTTACGGAGTAGTTTTTACCTTTTTGATTATGGTGACCGTCTTAGCGTTTCGACCACAAGGTATTTTAGGGAGGGCAGAGAAATGAGCCGCCCTCTACTATTAATAATGGTCATTTTGATAATCTTGCCCGCTTTTGTTTCGGATTTTTGGCTGAATCAAATATTGACCCGATCTATTATTTTGGGCATTGCAGCACTGAGCCTTACATTCTTAACCACTTACCTAGGTGTGGTCTCTTTTGCACAGATTACACTAGCAGGTATTGCCGGTTATACCATCGCCTATTTTAGCCCCAATACCACAGGCTTAGGCATTGAATTACCTTGGTTATTTGCAGTGGCATTAGCATTGCTGTTTTCAACATTGGCAGGGGCTTTGGTCGGTGCGATCGCTAAGAAATCTGTGGGTATCTATTCCATCATGATTACCCTGGCGATCAGCATGGCATTTTTTTACTTCACTCGACAGAATTATTCAATTTTCAATGGATGGACCGGCTTCTCCGGGATAACAGCCCCTGTAATCTTTGGTTTATCACTAGAGGATTCGTTGGTGTTTTATTACGCCACACTGATAAGCGCCACGGCGGCAGGGTTTTTAGTCGTTAAATTCACATCAAGCCCCTTAGGACTTGCTGTGCAAGGGGTCAAAGATGCCGCCCGGCGCGTGCGCGCAATTGGTATTCCCACCACGCCGGTGATCATTGCCGCCTATGCATTTTCAGGGTTTATCGCCGGTATGTCAGGGGTTCTTAACGTCTGGCAACAAGAGAGGATCTCATCCTTTTCTGTCGGATTGAGTCCCACCATCGATTTGCTGATCATCGCCGTTATCGGAGGAATGCGACATCCTCTGGGAGCATTCATTGGCGCTATTACTTATGTGTTGATTGATACATTTGTTATAGATCTCTTCAGCAGAGACCGCTTTAACATGATCATCGGACTTGTTCTTTTGTTTATTGTTATGGCGGCACCGCAAGGGATACTTGGAAGCTTCTTGTCCGCTAGAAAACGCATAAAAAAATATGATAATAATGCAATAAAAAGGAAAATAAAAAATGATTGTGAAATATAAAAAAATTATCCTGGCCGGTGCGATAGCTATCGCTTGTCTATCACAACCCATATTAGCAGCTGATAAAATTAAAATTGGCGTGATATCGATTTTAGAAGGTGCCTTCGCCTCATTAGGCCAAGACGGTGTACGCGGTGCAGAATTGGCGTTTAAAGAAGCGGGTGGCAAAGTGGCCGGCATGGACGTAGAAATAATCGTCATGTCATCAGATGCGAGTCCCGATTCAGCCGTAAATGCTGCCAGGAAGTTAATAGATCATGATAAGGTCGATATTATAATCGGTCCCTTGTCCGGGTCAGAGGGCATTGCACTGCGCGATTTATCAAAGGGCAACAAAGGTGTCACTTTTGTCAACGGCTCATCGGCAGCACAGGATGCGACCTTTCGAGAAGGCTCTGATAATTTTTTCCGATTTGGCGGTGATGGTGCTCAGTGGATGGCCGGTGTTGGGACTTATGCCTTTGAAGAATTAGGTTACAAAAAAGTGGCGGTTGTCGCTGAGGATTACTCTTTTCCATATACACAAGTTTTAGGCTTTATGTCTGAATACTGTGCTGCTGGTGGTCGTGTTCCGAAGAAGTTTTGGACCCCGATTGGCACTAAAGATTATTCATCAGTTGTCTATTCAATTCCCGATGATGTCGATGCTATTTTTGTTGCTCTAGGTGGAGCTGACGCAGTCAACTTCTTGACTCAATATGATCAAGCCGGTGGTGATAAGCCGATTATCGGTGGCACCATAACCATTGATCAGTCAATTTTAGACAGTAAAGGCCCCTTTAAAAAGTTATTAATAGGTGCACCTGCTGGAACTCCAACGGTCAGTGATTACGATGGTAAAGAGTGGAAAGAGTTTACCGCTTCTTATCTTAGTAACTTTCCAGAGGGGATGACATCACCGACGATATTTGCTCACCATTATTATATGGCAGGTAAAGCTGTATTGCTTGGCTTAGAGCAAGTAGATGGCGA
>ASZI01000046.1 GCA_000416315.1 Osedax symbiont Rs2
CAACTTCCAACTTCCAACTCGCGATTCATAGCGTGTCGCGCGCCGCGCTTGGCGCACAAAAAAGCCAGACCCATTACAGGTCTGGCTTTTTATTGTTGCTTAGCGCTTAAAAGTATTAAGCGAAAGCAGCGTTAAGTGTAGCACTTGGACGCATAACCGCTTCAATCTTGCTTGGGCTGGCGTGGTAGTAACCATCCAGATCAGCAGCAGGGCCTTGCACATCTTTTAGCTCGGCAATGATTTTAGCTTCGTTGTCAGCCAGAGTGCTGGCAAGTGCATTAAACTTAGCCGCAAGAGCAGTGTCATCCGTTTGCGTGCTAAGCTCTTTTGCCCAGAACATGCTTAGGTAGAAGTGGCTGCCACGGTTGTCTAGCTCGCCAACTTTACGTGAGGGAGATTTGTTCTCCTCTAGTAGTTTAGCTGTTGCCAGATCCAATGTCTTAGCTAAGATGGCTGCCTGCTTGTTACCGTGTTTGATGCTCATGTCTTCAAGAGAAACGGCAATCGCCATGAACTCACCGAGAGAATCCCAACGCAAGTGGTTTTCTTTTTCAACCTGTAACACGTGTTTAGGAGCAGATCCGCCGGCGCCTGTTTCGTACATACCGCCGCCCTTGAGCATAGGTACGATAGAGAGCATTTTCGCCGATGTACCTAGCTCCATGATAGGGAACAAGTCAGTCAGGTAATCACGCAATACGTTACCTGACACAGAAATAGTATCTAGGCCGCGAATTTGACGCTCCATAGAGTAGCGAATCGCTTCGTTGTAAGCCATGATCGGCAGTTCAAGACCGTCGGTATCGTGCTCTTGCAGGTAGTTGTTAACTTTAACAATTAACTGCCTGTCGTGGGCGCGCTCTGCATCCAGCCAGAAAACTGCCGGGGTAGACGTCTGACGGGCGCGGTTAACTGCTAGCTTAACCCAATCACGTACTGGCTCGTCTTTAGTCTGGCAAGCTCTCCATAGATCGCCAACTGCTACAGCGTGCTCCATCAGAACAGTACCGTTGCTATCGACAACACGCATAGTGCCGGCTTCAGCCATTTCAAAAGTCTTGTCGTGGGATCCGTATTCTTCAGCTTTTTTCGCCATCAGGCCAACGTTAGGTACAGTACCTAGTGTTGTTGGATCAAAAGCACCGTTAGTTTTGCAGAAGTTGATGGTCTCTTGGTAAATACGTGCGTAAGTGCTTTCAGGCATGACTGCCTTAGCATCTTTAGCGGTGCCATCACTGCCCCACATTTGGCCGCCGTTGCGGATCATTGCAGGCATAGAAGCATCGACAATTACGTCACTAGGTACGTGCAGATTAGTGATGCCCTTGTCTGAATCAACCATGGCGATCTCAGGACGCGAATCAAAACAAGCCTGAATGTCTGCTTCAATTTCAGTGCGCTTGGCCTCTGGCAAGGCGGCGATCTTTTCGATAACGCTGCCAAAACCATTGTTCGGGTTAACACCTAGCTCGGCGAATAGCTCAGCGTGTTTAGCGAACAGATCCTTGAAGAAAACCGTTACAGCGTGACCAAAGACGATAGGGTGGGAGACTTTCATCATGGTGGCTTTAACGTGTAGTGACCACATGACGTTGTTTTCTTTACAGTCTGTCATTGTCTGTTCAAAGAAATCGCGCAGCGCGCTGATGCTCATAGACATAGAGTCTAAGATTTCACCGCTCTCTAAACTAAGTTCTTTCTTTACGGTAACTGCACCGCCAGCAGAGACAAACTCAATGCGTACATCAGTAGCGCTGTCTACAGTGATCGATTGCTCAGAGCTGAAAAAATCACCGTCGCGCATGTAATCAGCGTGTGACTGTGATGTTTTGCTCCAGGCACCCATAGAATGTGGGAACTTACGTACAAATGCTTTTACTGCAGGAGGTGCACGACGGTCAGAGTTGCCCTCGCGCAGTACTGGGTTTACGGCACTGCCTTGTAACTTACCGTAGCGAGCGGCGATGTCTTTTTCTGCATCGCTGCTTGCATTTTCAGGCAGTGATGGGATATTTAGCCCTTGAGATTGCAGCTCGGCAATACATGCCTTTAACTGAGGGATAGATGCGCTGATGTTAGGCAATTTGATAATGTTTGCCGCAGGGTCTTGAGTCAGCTTGCCTAAAAAGGCCAGGCCATCTTCGACTTTTTGCTCTGCGGTTAAGTTTTCTGGGAAAGCAGCTAAGATTCGGCCCGCTAGTGAAATGTCAGTTAATTGAACATCGATACCCGCTGCAGAGGTGAAAGTTCTTACCAGTGGTAGTAAAGAGTAAGTGGCAAGCGCGGGGGCTTCGTCAGTAAGCGTGTAGTAAATAGTGCTGTTGTTAGCTGTCATATAGGCCTCAAGACGGTTTTGAATTAACTTAACGATATGAAAAATAAGAAGATTAAGCCATGTTTGGGCTTGGTTCTGCATCGTTACGTGATTTTAGCGTGGCTAATTATACTAGCAAATACAATATTTTGCATCGTAAATCGGAATAATTACCCTCAGCTGCCAGCAAAAAGATAGCGTAAATCGCTGAATTTTGAGCCAATCAGATAGTAAATGCCACTTTAGTAGCGAATATTGTGGCAGTTGTGTTACCTCAATAATGATAGCCTCGATTGCAGGGGATACCAGTTACGGCTAATAAGGATTAAAATGTAGCTTAATGTGTCTGGATTTGTGACCTGCGCTAACTTAGGTGTTATACTTTGGCGCTTTTTTAATCGCGATGATCGCTTGGCAGCGTTACTAAGCTGCAGATATTTTTGAATATGCACATTAAGTTGTTCATATTATTCACTTATTTATTCGGTAAATTCAATTGCTCGTATCTTCTAATCTCAGTATCCAGTTTGGTGCAAAACCATTATTCGAAAACGTTTCGGTTAAATTTGGCAGCGGAAACCGCTACGGTTTAATTGGTGCCAATGGTTGCGGTAAGTCAACCTTGATGAAAATCTTAGGCGGAGACTTAGAGCCGTCTACCGGCAATGTGTCAACGGACCCAATGGAACGTGTCGGTAAGCTGGGGCAAGATCAATTTGCTTTCGAGCAATACAGCGTTATAGATACTGTGATTATGGGCGACAAAGCGCTGTGGACAGTCAAGCAAGAGCGCGACGCTATATATGCTAACCCGGATATGACCGAAGAAGACGGTATCCGAGTTGCCGATCTGGAAGGTGAGTTTGCCGAGCTGGATGGCTACACCGCGGAATCTCGTGCCGGTGAGTTACTGTTAGGTGTCGGTATACCGACAGATCAGCACTTTGGCTTGATGAGTGAAGTGGCTCCGGGCTGGAAATTGCGAGTATTACTGGCGCAAGTACTGTTTGCCGATCCGGATATTATGTTATTGGATGAGCCAACCAACAACTTGGACATCAATACCATTCGCTGGCTGGAAAGCGTGCTCAACGAGCGCAACTGTACAATGGTTATCATCTCGCACGACAGACACTTCCTCAACAGTGTCTGTACTCACATGGCGGATTTGGATTACGGCGAGCTGCGCTTGTACCCAGGTAACTACGACGAATACATGACGGCCTCTACCATGCTGCAAGAGCAGTTACAGACCGACAACGCCAAGAAAAAAGCACAGATTAATGAGCTGAAGGCCTTTGTCAGTCGTTTCTCGGCCAACGCTTCTAAGTCAAAGCAAGCGACATCGCGCTCCAAGCAAATAGACAAAATTCAGCTGGCCGAAATTAAGCCCTCTAGCCGCCAGAATCCTTTTATTCGCTTCGAGCAAGAGAAAAAGCTGCACCGCTTAGCGGTAGAAGTTGAAGGGCTGGCTAAGAGCTTTGATAAAGAACTGTTCAGCAAGCTGAATTTGATGATTGAAGTCGGAGAGCGGGTGGCGATTATTGGCCCCAACGGCATAGGTAAAACCACCTTGTTAAGATGTCTGCAGGGTGATGTGCTGCCTAGCGGCGGTGAGATCAAGTGGTCAGAAAACGCCTCTAAAGGTTATTACGCCCAAGATCATGCCAGTGATTTCGCCGAAGACAAACCGCTGTTAGATTGGATGGGGCAGTGGGGTCAGGAAGGTGATGACGAGCAAGTGATTCGCGGAACCCTCGGGCGCTTACTGTTTTCTCAGCAAGACATTCACAAGTCGGTGAAAGTGATTTCCGGTGGCGAGCAGGGACGGATGTTATTCGGTAAGTTAATGCTTAGCAAAAACAACGTGCTGTTAATGGATGAGCCCACTAACCACTTGGACATGGAGTCTATCGAGTCATTAAACCTGGCACTGGATAACTACAAAGGCACTTTGATCTTTGTCAGCCATGACCGCGAGTTTGTATCTTCACTGGCAACCCGTGTACTTGAAATTACCGAGCAGGGGATTGTTGATTTCCGTGGCGGTTACGAAGAATACCTGAAAAGCCAGGAGTAATACTGACGCGTTCGGGCTTGCAGCCCGGCTGTTAGCTGATCAGATAACCAATAGGAAAGTGACATGTCGATAAACTGGTTTCCAGGGCACATGAACAAAGCGCGCAAAGAGATTGCGCTGGCCATGGATGAAATAGACATGGTCATCGAAGTACTCGATGCGCGCCTGCCTATGTCCAGCCAAAATCCGATGATCAAAGATTTACGTGCCGGTACACCGGTGCTTAAACTTTTGAACAAACAAGATCTGGCCGACCCTGAGACAACTGAACAATGGGTTGAATATTTTAACGCCCAGGAGAATATCCAGGCGATAGCTATCGATTACGGCAACAAAAAACTGATTGCCAGAATACCGGAAATAGCTAAGAAAATGGCTCCAGCTCGGATCCTTAAAGAAAGGTCGGTTCGGGTGATGATCATGGGTATCCCCAATGTGGGTAAGTCAACCATGATCAACTCACTGATCGGGCGACGAATAGCTAAAGTAGGCAATGAGCCAGCGGTGACTAAAGCGCAAAAACGCTACAATTTGAACAACGGTTTAGTCTTGTCTGATACCCCGGGAATTTTGTGGCCGAAGATTGAAGATTATGATTCTGGTTATCGCCTGGCAACCAGCGGTGCGATACGCGATACCGCATTAGAGTACCAAAGCGTGGCACTTTACGCGGCTGCCTTTATGCTTAAAAAGTATCCGCAGCGATTGCTCGAAAGGTATAAGCTAAAAGAGCTGCCCACTACAGACACCGAAATGTTAAAAGTGATTGGCAGCAAGCGCGGCGCATTGCGCCCCGGTGGCAAAATAGACATGCACAAGGCCGCTGAAGTAATGATTCAGGATATTCGCGGCGGTAAGCTGGGATTGATCAGTTACGAGACTGTGGCTGAGTGGCACACTAAATTTGCCGAGGCCGAGCAACGAAAATTAGACCAACTGGCAGAGCTTGAAGTAGAGCGTGCTAAGCAAGATTTAATAGACCAGGAGCGGGCTAAGCGCGATGCGCAGCGCCAGGCTTATAAAACGCAGAACGCTATCGACGATGCCCGTCTTGAGCGTGAAGAAAACGAAAAGAAAGCACAATATAGAGGTGACCAGAAATGTCACGATTAAAGAAAAAACGCACAGGCTTGATGACAGTACTAGAGCGTAAACCTAGTAAAAAAGAGTTTTTAGAAGATCCGGACAGCAGAGAGAGCCGTAAGAAAAAGGCTATGGATGCCAAGAAAAAGCCTAAATCGACTTTCGAAAAAAACCGTTCACAGGTGAGAGATAAAGCCGAGGCCGCTGCAAAATTAGTGCAAGTACCCAATGGGCGTCTGGCTGCTAAAATTAAAGCACAAGCTAAACAAAAGCAGAAACAGCAGCCAGAAGAAAGCTAGAAAATTTGTACTGACCATAACAGGGCTAAATAAACTTGAGTTTGCGACGGATAACTTCTCAGGCTGAAGTATTACAAGACCTGCAATTGTTAGTGCAAATAGACCAGCGACTAGCGCCTGTAATGGCGGCAGTGGACGATGTGCCGCTGCGCTTGCGCACACCAGGGTTTGACGGGCTGGCGCATATAGTGGTCGCCCAGCTCTTATCAGTGGCCAGTGCGAGAGCCATCTCCGGACGATTAAGCACTTTAGTTTCCCCACTGTCAGCAGCTAATTTCCTGGCTGTTGAGCCGCAGCTATTACTGGATTGTGGTTTGTCCAAGGCCAAATTGCAGACGTTAACAGCAGTTGCCCAAGCACAAATGCAAGGGCAGCTTTGTTTTACACAGATCGCTAAGCAAGAGCTCACTAAAGCCATCGCTGAGCTCTGTGAAATTAAAGGCATCGGTCCCTGGACGGCACAAGTCTATCTACTGTTTTGCGCCGGACACCCGGATATATTTCCGGCAGGGGATCTGGCACTGCAAAAAGCTGTCGAGCACGCACTGCACTTACCACACAAACCTACTGAAAAACAATTGCGAGATACCGCTGCTGCCTGGGCCCCTTATAGAGGCAGCGCAGCACGTTTGATGTGGGCTTATTATGCGCAGCTGAAAAACCGACAGGGCATCGTTTGATCGGCATTGTGAAGCCAAATTATTTAAAAACATTATGAGTAAAGTACGATGACAAATTACGACGTTATTATTATCGGCGCCGGCGCTTCCGGGCTGTACTGCGCGATTAATGCCGGCTATCGCGGTAAATCTGTGCTGGTGATAGAGCACAGTAAAAGGGTTGGCCGCAAGATATTAATGTCCGGAGGCGGGCGCTGTAATTTCACCAACATTCATAATAGCCCCAAACACTTTATCTCCAACAATGAGCACTTCTGCAAATCTGCACTGAGTCGCTTTAGCGTGCAGAGCTTTGTCGAGCAAGTAGAGCGACACGACATCGATTATCATGAAAAGACCTTAGGCCAGTTGTTTTGTGATGACAGCTCTCGCAAGATTCTCGGCATGTTAATGACCGAAATCGAGTGGGCCGGGGTAGAGATACAAACTTCCACTGCAATCGAGCGTATCGAAAAAACCGAGCAGGGCTTTAAGGTCCAAACCAGCAACAGCCAGCTGACTGCCACATCTGTAGTTATCGCCACAGGAGGCCTGTCGATCCCCAACGGCGGCGCATCACCGTTTGCCTACCAGATAGCCGAACAGTTTGGCTTAACAGTAACGCCACTGCGCGCAGCATTAGTGCCTTTCACCTTGCCACCTGAGAGCTTAAAGTTTTTAAAACCACTGTCGGGTGTATCACACTTTGTCACAGTCACCACAGCAGATGGCACCGCCTTCACCGAGGCGATGTTATTCACCCACCGCGGCTTAAGCGGCCCGGTGATGTTGCAGGCCTCCAGTTACTGGAACAGCGGCGAAAAGATCGGCATCAATCTATTCCCCAACGATGATTGCCTTGCATGGCTAAAACAGCAGCGCGATCTGAAAGCAAAATCTGAACTGCAAACACTACTGGCCCAGCACATGACCAAGCGCCTTGCACAGACTTTAATCGAGTACTGGCAAGCTCATGGTGACAACCTGCACGGACCCATAGGGCAAATGAACAACGATAAGCTCGAGAGCATTGCAGAGCTATTAACCAACTGGCAAATCCAGCCAGGGGGCACGGAGGGCTATCGCACCGCAGAGGTCACCTTAGGCGGCATCGATACCAGTCAGGTATCCTCAAAAACCTTCGAGGCACTGACAGTGCCCGGGCTGTTCTTTATCGGTGAGAGCTTAGATGTCACTGGCCATTTGGGCGGGCATAACTTCCAGTGGGCATGGGCTTCAGGGTTTTGTGCGGCGGGCTATGTATAATAGGCAGGTGCTGAATTACTATTCAGGTAACATATGTGACATTTTTAACAGACATTTATGGGCAGTTTCGACTGCGTCGAG
>ASZI01000047.1 GCA_000416315.1 Osedax symbiont Rs2
TTCAAAGACTGAGTACTCATGAGATTTTAAAAGTCCGGCGAATACCCCGCAACAGTACAAACACCCACGGCCATAGCAAGGCACTTACTACGGCAGGTATCAGAAACTGTAAGTCATCCGCTTTGGTGCCAGCCAGTGCTTGTAGCCAGTAAAAAATTAGCTGGTTGATCAGAATTAAGCCGAAAATGACAAACGCTTGCTGCCACAGCGGGAACATCCGCAGCCTCTTGTGCATCATCAAAGTACTATAGGCTATGATAGTCAGTGCTATTGCGTTGATGCCCAATACCGATCCTTTGAGTACGTCTAGCAATAGACCAATTATCCAGGCCGAACCTACTCCGAAACGCTGTGGCAGCGCCATGATCCAGTAGATAACAAACAGCGCCACAAACTCAGGACGCCACCATTCCAACATTCTGGGCAGTGGAATTTGCGACAGCATTAGCGCGATAATAAAAGTGCCTAAAATAATCATCCGCCCGCCCGGACTGCCTTGACTCATAAACGGCACTCACACTGCAAAAAAAGCATTATAAATTACCAGCTGTAGCTGTATTTGCAGTAGCGGGCTTTAATACATTAGTGGATTGTTGTGGCCCGGCTTCACCGATCATTAAGACATAGCGGCTGTTATCCAGTCGCGCTGCTGGTTTTGCTTTGACGATCATGAATTTACGACTAGGATCACGTTCTACTGAAACAATTTTTGCCAGAGGGTAGCCATAGGGGAAACGACCGCCTAAAGCCGAGGTAACCAATAGATCACCGACTCTGATATCAGCGTTATCTGTAACGTGGGTAATATCTAACTCACCGTGACTGCCCTTTCCTAAGGCAATCGCCCGCATACCGTTGCGAACCACTTCTACAGGTACGGCATGACGCCCGTCAGTGACCAGCATAGTGCGGTTAGTATACAGAGACACTTCTACCACTTGGCCCATCACTCCGCCGGCATCCAGCACTGGCTGTCCGACAAAAATACCGTCTTCGCTACCTTTATCTAAAATAATCTGATGCTGAAAAGGGTCCGGATTGACACCAATTAACTCGGCCAACAGAACTTTCTCGTCAACTTTTGAACTGGCATTGAGTAGCTCACGCAAGCGCACATTTTCAGCGCGCAGCATCATCATCTGCTGAACTTTTTTCTCTAGCAAAATAGAGTTTGAATGCAACTGGTTATTGTCTTTTATCAGTGCGGCCCGATCCACCAGCACCGTCGATATATCATCAGCCACACCCGTGGGAATATCTACCAACCATTGTACTGGTGTTAAAATAATAGAAATTGCCGTGCGCACAGTACGGGTAGAATCCCCTCGCAGATCAGCGATCACCAGGCTAAAGGCGCCGAGTAATAATAACAACAAACTGAGGCGGGGGAATCCGCCTCGAAAGATAGGTTTCAAATTAATCTCCGCCAAGTGCGAAGGTTAATCGAGCGACCAGCAGCCGCTCCTTGCAACAGGTTCAACACAAACAATGAGCCCTAATTACTGAACTGCGGATTAGTCGTAGGAAAGAAGCTCAAAAGCCTGCTTGTCGATCAGTTCTAACGCGCGCCCGCCCCCTCTGGCAACACAAGTTAGCGGATCTTCAGCTAAAATAACAGGTAGACCTGTCTCTTCACTGATCAGACTGTCAATGTTACGTAACATTGAACCGCCACCGGTTAACACAATCCCTCGTTCGGCAATATCTGAAGCCAATTCAGGAGGACATTGCTCCAAGGCACTTTTTACTGCTTGCACTATCGACGAAAGCGGCTCTTGTAACGCCTCTAATATCTCGTGACTGTTTAAGGTAAAGCTGCGTGGAATACCCTCGGCCAAATTGCGACCGCGAACATCGATCTCCAATACTTCACTGCCCTGATAAGCGGTGCCAATCTCTTGTTTTATCCGCTCTGCAGTAGCATCGCCGATTAAACTTCCGTAGTTGCGTCGCACATAAGTAACGATAGCCTCATCAAATCTGTCCCCACCGACCCGTACTGAGTCAGCGTATACAATACCGTTTAATGAGATAACCGCAATTTCTGTGGTGCCACCACCGATATCTACCACCATGGAACCGTTCGGTTCATCTACCGGTAAACCAGCACCTATTGCCGCGGCCATAGGCTCTTCTATTAGGTGCACTTGTCGGGCACCCGCTCCCATTGCCGATTCTTTAATCGCCCGTCGCTCAACCTGCGTGGATTTGCAAGGAACACAGACCAGCACTCGGGGAGAGGGAGTAAATATCGTATTATCATGTACCTTACTGATAAAGTACTGAAGCATTTTTTCAGTGACGTGAAAGTCGGCAATAACGCCATCTTTCATCGGTCGAATTGCGGTGATATTACCAGGGGTTCGGCCCAGCATGCGCTTTGCATCGGCCCCCACAGCAGCGACAGTTTTCTGGTTACCGTTTTGACGAATAGCAACAACAGATGGCTCGTTGAGTACTATCCCTTTATTGCGGACAAATATAAGTGTATTGGCCGTTCCTAGATCAATTGATAGATCGCTAGAAAAGAGGCCTCGAATTTTCTTGAACATTGTTATTGGGAACCCCGAAAATAAAGGCAAATACGTCGAATTTTAAAGACAGCAACTTTAGCAACCGATGACAATTAGAGCAAGAAACAATTAGTCAATTCTGCATTTCTTTGGTAAATTTAGCCCCTTATTTGCTTCGCCCAACCTCGACGCTGTATCAATTTTCGAGTAAATCGCAAAGGGCATTGGTTTTACAGCGCTTTTTATTTCAGCTCACCTTTTTTGAGATGTAAAATCAAAACAGCAGCAGCAGAATAAACACTGATTCAAGCAGCAGCGTGACTATATCAATGCAATACCCTGGTTTTAATTACAGAGACTTTATTCCATGGCACTAGACAGACAAGATGTTGAAAAGATCGCCCACTTAGCGCGCATCAACATTAATCAAGAAGATATCAACGAGTACTTGGGTAACCTCACCAACATCCTAGGCTTAGTGGATCAAATGCAGCGCGTGGATACTCAAAATATCGACCCACTGTCACACCCCTTAGACGCTATCCAGCGCTTAAGAGCGGACACAATCACAGAGAGCAATCAACGCGAGCAACTGCAACAAGTAGCACCAGCGGTTGAAGAAGGTCTATTTTTAGTCCCTAAAGTCATAGATTAATCGCCAACAGGATTTAATACATGTTTAGCAAAACTATTGCTCAGTTAGCCATCGGCCTAAAAAAAGGCGAGTTCAGCAGCTGTGAAATCACCCAGAGTTACCTCGATCGCATAAACGCACAGGACAAAAAATACAATAGCTACATCACAGTGACAGCAGAGCAGGCAATGCAACAAGCCAAAGCCGCCGACACTGCAATCGCCGCAGGTAATGCCGTCACTATGACTGGCATACCTATCGCCCATAAAGATATTTTTTGCACTAAGGGCACCCGCACTAGCGCCGGCTCAAAAATGCTAGACAATTTCATCGCCCCCTACGACGCGACTCTTATTGAGAAATTTAATGCAGCAAACAGTGTCAGCTTAGGCAAAACCAATATGGACGAGTTTGCAATGGGCTCTTCTAATGAAAACAGCTATTACGGCGCCGTCACCAACCCCTGGGGTGAAAACAGGGTTCCGGGCGGATCCTCAGGTGGCTCGGCAGCAGCCGTCGCCGCCCAGCTAGCACCTGGTGCCACTGGCACTGATACGGGCGGATCCATCCGCCAGCCCTGTGCACTGACAAATTTATCGGGAATCAAACCAACTTATGGCCGCGTCTCCAGATTTGGTATGATTGCCTTTGCCTCCTCACTAGACCAGGCGGGACCTATTGCCAAGACAGCTGAAGATGCAGCCATACTGTTAAATGTAATGGCCGGATTTGACCCAAGAGACTCTACCAGCGCCGACAAGCCGGTCAGTGACTATTGCGCCAGCTTGAACCAACCACTGGCAGGCTTAAAAATTGGCTTGCCTAAAGAGTTTTTCAGCGCTGAATTAAACCCACTGGTCGCCGAACAAATACAGGCAGCTGTAAAAGAATACCAGGCGCTCGGTGCTCAGATCAAAGAGATTAGCCTTCCCAATACGGCACTTTCAATCCCCGCTTACTACATTATCGCCCCCGCTGAGGCCTCCTCGAATCTGTCACGCTTTGATGGGGTCAGATACGGACACCGCTGTGAATCACCGGTGGATTTAGAAGACATGTACAAACGTAGTCGAGGTGAAGGCTTTGGAGCGGAGGTCAAACGCAGAATACTAGTAGGTACATACGCTTTATCCGAGGGATTTTACGATGCCTACTACAAAAAAGCCCAACAGATTCGCCGCCTGATTCAGCAAGACTATATCAATGCACTTAAAGAAGTAGACGTCATTATGGGCCCCACCACCCCACAACCCGCCTTCAAAATCGGAGAAAAGACTTCTGATCCGGTTGAAATGTATATGGAAGATATCTATACATTATCACTAAACCTAGCCGGACTTCCCGGCATGTCCATCCCCTGTGGACTAGTAGATGGTTTACCGGTAGGACTGCAGATTATTGGCAATTATTTCGCCGAGGAACGCCTTTTAAATGTCGCCCACATGTTTCAGCAAGCCACCGATTGGCACAAAAATACAGCCCCTGGCTTATAAGGAGTAGATTATGGAATGGGAAGCTGTTATTGGCTTGGAAATCCACGCCCAACTTGCAACTACAACAAAGATTTTTTCTGGCGCCAGCACCGCTTTTGGTGCCCAGGCAAACACTCAGGCCTGTGCCATTGATTTAGCCCTGCCGGGCACACTGCCGGTTTTCAATACTAAAGCACTGGAAATGGCTGTCATGTTTGGCACCGCCATTGACGCAGAAATCAGCAACATTTCTGTTTTCGACCGCAAAAATTATTTTTATCCAGATTCACCAAAAGGCTACCAGACCAGCCAGCTATTTTATCCGATCGTCGGCCTGGGCTCCCTCGAGATAGAGCTTAGTGACGGTAGCACTAAGCAGATAGGCGTGACTCGCGCTCACTTGGAAGAAGACGCAGGTAAATCACTGCACGACAAATTCCCCAGCATGACCGGCATAGATTTAAACAGAGCCGGCACTCCACTGCTGGAAATAGTCTCTGAGCCGGACATGCGCAGCGCCGAAGAAGCGATCGCCTACGCCAAGAAGATCCATTCCATAGTCACTTGCATAGGCATCTGTGACGGCAACATGGCCGAGGGATCTTTTCGTGTCGATTGCAACGTTTCAGTGCGCCACAAAGGCGAGCAGAAACTGGGCAATAGAACCGAGACCAAAAACATCAACTCTTTCCGTTTTATCGAAAAAGCCATTAAAGGCGAGATAATCCGGCAGATTGAAATCCTCGAAGAGGGCGGCCATACCCCTCAGGAACCCCGCCTATACGATGCAGACAAAGATCAGACTCGCACCATGCGCAGCAAGGAAGAAGCCAACGATTATCGCTACTTCCCCTGCCCGGACTTACTGCCTATCGTGATTGAGGACGATTACATAGACGCCATTCGCAGCAAGCTGCCGGAGTTGCCAGACGCCAAGAAACAGCGCTTTATTGGCCAGTATCAATTGAACAATAAAGATGCCGGAGTTATCAGTAGCAATACAGCCCAGGCCGACTATTTTGAAATTGTTGCCAATGGCATTAAAGATGCGAAACTTGCCGCTAACTGGCTGCTCGGAGAAGTGGCAAAAACACTCAATCAAAATGACTTACAGATCGCTCAATCTCCGGTTGATGCAAATGCTCTGGCCGCTTTACTGATACGCATTAAAGACAACAGCATTTCTGTCAATGCAGCCAAACAAGTATTTGAAGCTATGTGGAATAGCGAGGACAGCGCCGATCAAATCATTGCCGACAAAGGCCTGAAGCAGGTAACTGACAGCGGCGCGATCGAAAAAATTGTCAGAGATGTAATCGCCAATAGCGACAAACAAGTTCAACAATACATTGCAGCAGAACCTGAAAAGCGCGGAAAAATGCTCGGCTTTTTCATGGGACAAATAATGAAAGCCTCAAAAGGCAAAGCCAGCCCCGGCCAAGTTCAAGGATTGCTAAAGCCGATATTAGATAACATGTGTAACTAAGAC
>ASZI01000048.1 GCA_000416315.1 Osedax symbiont Rs2
CTGCTGCATTAAATTTACTGATTGCATCAACTCATGCAAACTTAAAGTTTCAAAGTTTCCCCAGTCCGGGTAGCCTGCTGCAGCTACAATGCCATCCAGTGATTGAGTCTGTGCCACAGTGAAGTCAATTAACTGTTGAGTTTGCTGCTGATTAGTCAAATCAGCTTGCTGGATAAAAACTTTGGCGCTTTTAGCACGGCACTGAGTTGCGATTTCCTCTAATCCTTGTAGGTTAGATTTAGTTTGCAAAATCAAAGTGCAATTTGGACCTGCAAGTTTCTTTGCGGTGGCGGCCCCAATGCCGCTGGCAGCCCCGGTGATTAAATAATGTCCAGCTAATGCCATAATCTATAACCCTTAAATAGAAAAACAGAGCAGGAGAGTAACATGGATAAAGATGAAAAAGGTGCGGCGGTAAAATTTCCTCCGCCGTTAATATTTGTGATTTGCATTGTTATTGGCTACTTAATCGACCTCGCCCTGCCATTGTCAGTTACGTTGTTGCCAGGTCGTGTTTATCTCGCAGCGCTAGCTCTGTTTGTCGGGCTGGCATTGATACTGGGGGCGGTATTTGCACTTAAGCGTGCCAGAACCAGCATTGAACCCTGGAAACCCACGTCTAATATAGTTAATTCAGGGGTGTTTGCACTGTCGCGCAATCCTATCTATGTGGCTTTTATTTTTATTAGTATCGCCATCGGTTTGTTTATCAATAACCTTTGGATAATAGTATTCAGTGGCGTGGCAGCAGTACTGGTTTTTTATATTGCTATCAATAAAGAGGAGCGCTATTTAACTGAAAAATTCCGAGGCGAATATAGCGATTACTGCACCAGAGTAAGACGTTGGCTGTAATTAAAAATACAGCCTGCTACTTTGTGTCCTTGAGTATTTGTTGATAAATGCCCAGTTGCTTTAACTCGATTAATGCCTTCTGATAGCGCAGGGCTAACAGAGGATATTTAGCGGCAAAAAATGTATAAGTGTGCAGCATGTGTATTGGTGGGGCCAGGCGCTTAATCTGGGTGTTTTTAAATTCAGGCAGGCTCAATAAGCCGCTAGCACTAAGAGTGTCCAGTGGGAATACGTCTGCTCTGTGCGCCTCCAGTAACCTAAAACCCTCCAGAGGTGTGACAACAGTATAGGTTTGATGCTGCCTTAAATTTTGCATAGTATATAGCCAGCCATAAACTCGCAGTACAGTATAGGGCTTTAAGCTAGCCCAACCCGCGACTTTAAAGTTGGCATTGACTGTGTAGACGTGTACGGCTATCCCAGCCACAGATTCAGTGATCCTAATGGCGTCGGGTACATGTTGTTGATAATTGGCAATGCGCGCCATCTCAGCGTGAATCTTACCGGAGCGTAACATGGCCGTTGCCCTTTTAGTGGGCAGATAAATAAGATTAAGTTGCAGTCCGGACAGCTTAGATATTTCTGCTAATAGGCGTTTCGCTATTCTAAAAACACGGGCTTGTTCACCAGTGCCACCTAGAGCCACCAATATCTTTTGTTCTGGGTCAGTCGTACCACTGTGCAGCCGTGCAGCGAAAATGTCCGAGGTAAAGCCAATAGCCAGCGCGATCACGATTATCCTGAGCAGTTCCATTGCTCCTCTTTAGCCTAGTAGACTGTTTGTGATGAAATTGAATAGCTATAAAAAGTTGTAAAGGTATAACAGTTGATCAGCGCAATTTATATCGGATAAATTATGCTTTCGACAGCTGTAATATTCACTCGCTGGCAGTGTTAAAATTGGAATTGATTAAAATAGATACAAAAACACAAAAGGGTGATGTCAGGTGAAATTTAATCGGCAAAAAGTGGCAGCCTTTCAGGACCAGGATTGTCAGTTGACCCTAAGGGAGGCCCTGGCAGAGTTTTATACTGTTAATTTAGAGTTGTTTTGTGTGCCTGAGCCAGCTACTCCCTGGACGCAGTTATTAGTGCATCACGATGTAGGGCATGTTTTTTTTGGAGTTAATACCAGTATTTTAGATGAGACAGCGGGGGATTATTGGACTTTATTTGCTACCGATCTTAGCGTTAAAGAGTATTTAAGTTATCTAAATACTCCTCAGGCAAAGAAGCTGATCAAACAAATAGGTTTTATAACTATTGTGAAAAGTATAGTTTGTGGCTTGCCCTTGCTGTTAAGAGTTTATCAAAACTCGAGAAAAATGAACCGAAAATGGCAAACTAAAGGATACCAGCCCTATATGGATATGCCGTTGGGGAAGTTGCGTAAATTGTTTGATTTAGAGATTTTAGACTATCAATAAGGGATGTTATGCATAATTTTAAAGCAGTCATATTCGACATGGACGGTCTGTTAATAGACAGTGAAAGATTGGCACTTGCAGCATTTAACAACACTTGCGAGCTGTTTAAACTAGGGGATATGTCGCAACTATTTACACATCTTATCGGTATTAACAGTACTTTGGCCCAGAGCATTTTACGCCGGGAGTTACCTGTAGAAATAAACTACCAGCAGTTTGATCAACTCTGGCAGCAAAACTATTTGCAAGCTATCAATCGGGCTCCACTAGCACTGATGCCGGGAGTGCACAAGCTGCTAAAGCGATTGCAGCTACAGGGAATGCCCATGGCGGTGGCAACCTCAAGCAAAACCCAGCAAGCAAAGCAAAAACTGAAGGGCTCAGCAATACATGATTATTTTTCTTTTATCGTCGGTGGCGACCAGGTAGTGCAAAGCAAACCGCAACCAGATATCTACCTGAAAGTCGCCGCCCAACTGGCTGTTTCCCCGGTACATTGTCTCGCTTTTGAAGATTCCAAAAACGGTGTCAAAGCGGCGTTTGCAGCGGGCATGACCGTTGTACAAATTCCAGACCTAGTGGCACCGGATGATGAGCTGTTAGCGTTAGGGCACATAATATTAACGCAAATAGATCAGGTGCTGGAATACAATTTCTGCAGCTAATATCTACTTATTTAGGGGCACTGTTGGCAAGCTAGTTTAGCCTGCTTATTGTTGCAGTTTGCTTCTTTGAGCCTTAAAGTGCAGATGTTTTATTCACTACTATACTCAGTGCATGAGAACGTATTCAATTTTCACACTGGTCCAATATAATGGCAATTAAACGCCCATTAAGATCCAAATTCATATTCTATCTAATCCTTAGTGCCCTGTTTCTGACTGTATTCGGCTCTTTGGATACTTATCGGGTCGCCAGTAAGGAGCTGAAAATTGATCTGCTTTTAAGATCAAAAGTACTCTCCAGCGCCATTCATCAAAGCTCCATGATTGCCAATAATATGCAGGAACTTGAGCTTGTAGCAGAAAAAATTCTCAGCTCCAATCCCGCTATTAACACATTAATTATTTTGTCGGCAGACAACAGCAGAGCGGTGTATGAAGTACATACAAAAAGCTATTCCAAAGAAGTATCGATGTTGTTAAAACACGCCGCGAAATCGGTGTTAAAAAGTACTGATCCGAGCGCTCGACTGGTAGAAAATAATTCCCTGTTTAGCATAGTGCCTAGTAATGCGCCCCTGAAAAAAAAAATCAGCAATTCAAAAGCCGATACGCAGCATCAACACTCCTCGAGAGATTCAAGCTTAAAGGGGCACCATAAAGAACCTGCATCTAGCGCCAAAGTGTCATTGCACGAGCCCAAAACGCTGACTGAAAATAATTCTACTGAAAGTGTCGCACATGCTGGGGCAGTGCTGTTTGCCTTTGACCAACAAATGATACAGAGCGATATTTTTGCTTTGTTATGGAGGATATTACCCACAACTCTGACTGGTGTCTCTCTGATGATTTTACTGTGTTATTTATTTTTGCACATGTTGGTAATAAAGCCTCTTAGTGCTATTAAAGTCACCATGTTGCTGCAACAAAATGGAGTAGAGAGTGCCAGGGCTCCGGCCCAAAGCAGCATAGAAATTGATGTGATGAGTAAAACGTTAAACCGTATGTTAGACACCATGCGTGAGCATGAAAACGTCATAAAAGCCATGGCCATGACAGATTCCCTAACAGGTTTAGCCAACAGAACCTTGTTCCAAAGCAAGCTTGAACAGGCTATTAAACAGGCGGTACTGCAGCAGCAGAGATTTGCCGTTTTTTATATCGATTTAGATAAATTTAAATTGGTCAATGATCAATACGGTCACTTAGCCGGAGACAAAATGCTTAAAGAGGCGGCTAAAGTACTTACCGATCATACCCGGGAAATGGATACGGTGGCGCGTCTGGGTGGGGATGAGTTTGCAATTATTGCCCTGCAAGCGACGGATATTACGGCAATTCAACTGCGTCTGGAAAATATTATAAGTGGTATTGCCTGGGCTTGTCACTTCAGTGATTCCGATATAAATACCGGTGCCAGTATCGGCGTAGCTTTTTATCCAAACGATGCACTGGAACCTGATGAGTTAATGAAGAGAGCCGATTCGGCACTCTACCAAGCGAAGAGTGAGGGGCGTGGCGTCTATCACTTCTACTGTGAAAAAACGGCATAGGGAAAAGTAGTGAGTATCGAGTCGTAAGTAGTGAGTATTTAGACTTACGAAGTGAAGTGCTTAAGTCTTAAATTTGCCCATCAGCTCTTATAATTTCGCGGTGATATCTGCCAGGTTTTTGCTGTTGTCGCAGTATCTACCACTGTATCGCAAGCTTGTCTTAAAATGTAATGAATATTTGATAGGCTTTTTGGATTTATGCAACCGTTCCAAGTAACCCGAAACAGTATCCGCTTGGATAAGTGAATAACTCAGAGTACCGCCAAGCAGGATAGGTTCGCTATGAAAATTAGTACTAAGGCAGAAAAAATAATAACATTTTGTATTTTGTGTTTAGCGCTATCCATTGCTCAATTGAGTGTCGATTTAAGCCAGTACGATCATAAAGGACTGATAGATAGGTTTAAGCAGGTAGATAAGGCTGCCTCAGAAGAGCTGGTGATCATTGAAATAGACGATGAGAGCATAAAGCATTTTAAGCATTGGCCCTGGCCGAGAAGTGTCTACGCGCAACTATTAAAGCAACTGCAACCACTTGAGCCAAAAATGTTGGTATTTGACATAGATTTTAGCTCCCCCTCAACACCAGCGCAGGATGAGCAATTTGCAGCGCAACTGGCAAAAACAACTTTTCCGGTAGTGCTGGCCTCTTTCATTGTAGGCACTACAAAGCAGGAAAACGCTCAACCAAGATTTATTGAAAACAAGCCTATCGAGCAATTGGCACAGCATGTTGAACTAGCCAGTGCCAATGCGTTGGTAGACCAGTCTGGGTTAGTGTTTAAATACATAACCTTTGCCGAAAATGGCCGTCCTACAATTGCAAACTTGCTAGCAAATAGAGCGGCTATGCGAGTGGAGCCTCTGATTATTGACTTTTCTATAAACCCGGATAGCATCCCGAGTATATCTTTTAAAGATATTGTCACCGGAAATTTTTCACCTCAGCTGCTCGCGCATAAAAAATTTCTGCTTGGTTCGACATCTATAGAGCTCGGTGATATGTACGCATTGCCAAAATACGGGCGCTTACCAGGGGTTTATATCCATGCTTTAGGTTTTGAAACCCTGATCAGAGACAAACAATTTTCCCAGATAAACGATAAGATCATCATCGCAATCGCGTTGATGATTATTCTGATCAGCACTGTTTTTTACAATAAAACAAAACTGCTAATCGGACTTTTTCCACATCTATTACTATTGATAGTAATTTACTTGTGTAGTGGTGTTCTGCATCATCTTTACCAGCTTATACTTCCGACTTCACTGTTGTACATTGCTATCACTATCAGTTTGATTGCACAGATAATTCTCAATATTCAGTACCGGACCATCGCTTTAATCAGAGCAAGAAATGCCGGTAATTTCCATAAAGCCCTGATTGATCAAATGATTAAAGACAGTGCTAACGGGATATTAATCACTGATCACAGCGGTGTCATATTGGTCGCTAATAAAAAAGCCAAAGCTATGTTTTGCATTGATGATCAATTAATAAATGCTAAGTGTAAAATTTTTCAATATGTAGAAAACAGTGAGCTTCTATTTAACCGGATAAACTCCTCAACAGTCGGTGACAAATCCAAAACAGACTTTATTGAAATGCATATAAAAAACCCCAATGGCAAAAACTTCCATATAGAATTATTAATTAATAAAACGGCCTTTATGCGTGCTAGCAGGCATGGTAGGAAGCAGCAATCACATCAGATTTACGATTTTATGGTGACTGATATCACTGAAAAAATGCGTATCATTGCCGAAAAAAATCAATCTGAAGTCGCTTTAGTCGATTTGAAATACAACGACCCTCTTACCAAATTACCGAATAAATACAGTTTTGATCAACAGATAAATAAACTCTGGAAATCTAAGCAGCTGTATTTGCGCAGTTCCCTACTGCTGATTAACTTAGACTCTATTCAAGAGATCAAGCAAATTTATGGTTTATTGGCTGGCGATAGCGCCACTTGCCAAGTCGCCAGAGAGCTTCAACAATTAACTGGCGAGAACGGCAGTGTCTGTCGATTCTCCGATACCCTGTTTAGCATTGTACATGCAGATATAGACCCACAAGACAACAGAGCGCAGCTTGAGTGCATGCGCCAAGTATATTTCTTGTTTAGCAAACCATTAAACTTGCAGGGACAGGAAATTTTGATGTCAGTATCGATAGGTATGGCAATTGCAGCTGAGCATGGTGCCAGTGTTGAAAGCTTCATCAACAATGCGACAGCGGCACTGGATTATGTAAAAACCAACAGTACATTGGATTATTTTATCTACGAGGAAGACCTGGCGAATAAGATTAGAAGGAGAAGTGAGGTTAAACAGGAGCTGGTGAGGGCGATAAGGGATCGAGAATTTGTATTGTTTTATCAACCCCAATACGCTATCAGTGACGACAGATTATTGGGCTTTGAGTCGTTAATCAGGTGGCAAGACCCCAATAAAGGGCTGCGCTTTCCCGATGATTTTATTCCCATCGCCGAAGAGTGTGGTTTGATCAACCAAATTGGTGAAATAGTACTGGAACTTGGCTGTAAGGATGCAGCCACCTGGCCGGGGGATTTAACGGTAGCCATCAATGTATCTCCCTCACAGTTCAATGGGCCGGATATGGCGGCACTGTGTGTTAAATATTTAAATAAATCAGGTCTTGCCGCCCACCGGCTAGAGTTGGAAATTACTGAAAGTATGATGATGGATGACATAGATTATGTCTGTGAAACTTTAGGTAAGGTACAAAAACTAGGGGTCAAAATTGCGATGGATGATTTTGGCACCGGTTATTCAAGCCTGCAGTACATGACCAAACTTCCCTTTGATAAAATAAAAATTGATCGCAGCTTTACTATGAACATAGGGAAAACGCCGCAAGATGATGCACTGGTAAGCTCCATCGTTGCATTAGGTCACTCAGCCGATAAAATCGTACTCGCCGAAGGGATTGAAGAGGGGAGTATGCTGGATTTGTTAAAGTCAGTGGGTTGCGAGATAGGCCAAGGCTATTTTTACAGTAAACCTATGCCCTTAAAAGATGTACATAAACTACTTGAAATGGGTGAGTTTTCTGAGCTGGATGAAGCAGTGGGAACTGACAGTCCAGCAGTAAATGAAGCGTAGAAAGTGTACTGTCAACTTTGTTGAATTAACAGTTGATTTTTAAATCGCTGATTTGCAGCTGTAAAACCCTGATGACTTGGTGGCTTTATAGACGTCAAGCTAATGTCCCAGTATAGATCTGGGTAAGTGGCTTTATTAACTATTAACCTCCTTTGCTTTGTAGCCAATTGCGCTCTGAGTTTTCAGCGTTGATGGACAGTTGGAAAAGAGGAAAACGACCAGGCATTATGGCCGAAATTGTCAACTATAGAGCCTAGCGAAAGTGCTGTGCATTTGCCGCTCGACACAGCAGGTTATTACAAACGGGGATAGGTAGCGTTTAGCTTAAGCTCGCTTCTCTATTTGTTTTTGTTCTTATTCCCGCTATTACCGTTGCTACCGCCGCCGCTGTTTCCGCTGTTTCCGCTATTACCGCTATTACCGCTATTACTGCTATTACCACTATTACCGCTATTACCACCGCCGCTATTACTACTGCTAGCGCTGCCGCTGTTACTGCTATTGCCGCTGCTACCGTTATCACTACTGTCGCTATTTCCTTTACTAGCCCCAGAGCTATTTATATTACCTTTTTCATTGGCATCGGATTTTCCACTGATTTTTAAGTCGTCATTAATTTTTTGACTGGTTTTAGCTTTGAGCTTTGTATTGCCCTGTAGGTTTTCTTGTCCGCGAGCATTAATTTTCACATTAAGGTCTGGGTTGTCAGCAGTTTTATGTAGAGCATTATTACCTCTGGTTCCAATGACGATTTTATCCTGGTATGTATTGGCTAATTTTTCAATATCATTGCCCAAGTGAGGGTTTTTTCTCAGAACGTTAAGCACCTTTTTTATCTTAATTTTACTGCTTATTTGATATTTAACTTGAGACTGTGTCCCGGCACTGACTATATGAGAGTCTGTTCTGTTGTGGCCTTTAAGTTCTACTGAGCCTTCAAAAACCTGAATTTGATAATTGTTAGTGCTGACATTTATGGCAAAAGTGGTACCTTTTACCAGTGCGGCGGCAAAAGGAGTCTGAACTTTAAAATGGTGTTTGCTCTTTTTCTTGGCGGAGAACAATACCGTACCTAAGGTTTGAAAGAACAAGGTAAAACTACTGGTGTTTTCATCGCTGGGGATTTCAATTTCGCTATTTGGCGAAATAATAAAAGCCTCGGAATTTCTGACCAAAGAAACAGTACCGCCCGCTGAGGTAGTAATTTTTTGACCCGCACCAAAGCTGTCGTTTAATTCAACTCTTCTTGGGGCAAAGCCGGGTTTAGATAAGATTGCTTCCCCTTGCACTTTGGCAACTTTCCAATTTTGCATTTTTGCTATCGCGCTATTACTAGTCAATAGCAGTATCGATAGCAGTACTAACCCAGAAATTTTCAGCATCGACTGATCTCCATTTTACCCATCATAATTAAATAGCCTAGTAGCTGATGTGGGTTTTTACCAATGATTGAACTGTCGCCGCAAGGGAGTAAGTATCCCTTTATGAGAGCTTTATGAATTTATGAAATCAAACATATGCTGCAAAAATAGAGGCTTAGCGTTCTAGTATGGATGTTTTTTACGAACTTTGTGATCTACTCGACACTTTTTTGTCATTATCGGGGTGGTCTACTTAAGTGAATTAGGAATTTTTACCCTGACGAAAATTACAGCTAAATGTAATGGTTATAAACCTGTCTAGGTAAAGTAAAAACTGACTTAAGTGGAAAGGGGAAAGGGATGGCAAAAATCGCAATTATCCAAGAATCTGCAGTCGTTTTAGATAAAGTTAAAACTATTCAAAAGGCCGTGGCAATTATTGCACAAGTTGCTGCCCAGGGAGCACAGTTAGTCGTGTTTACTGAGGCATTTATAGCCGGATACCCAGCTTGGATATGGAGATTAAAACCCGGAGGTGACTGGGGTATCAGCGAGCAACTGCACCAATTACTACAAGATAACGCTATTGATCTGGACAGTGACGATTTAGCGCCTATTCAGCAGGCAGCCATAGAACATCAGTTAACAGTGGTCTGTGGTATCAATGAAAGAGACAGTAAAAATAGTCGGGCAACTCTTTTTAACTCAGTAGTCACTATTAGGGTCGACGGAGCGATTGTTAATTGTCATCGTAAGTTAATGCCAACTAACCCGGAGCGAATGGTTTGGGGCATGGGCGATGCAAGCGGTTTAAAAGTAATAGATACAGCCGTTGGCAGGATCGCTAGTTTGATCTGTTGGGAGAGCTACATGCCATTGGCGCGATATGCATTGTATGCCCAAGGTGTTGAAATCTATATTGCCCCCACTTATGACAGCGGCGAAGGTTGGATCGGGACTATGCAGCACATTGCCCGAGAAGGGCGCTGTTGGGTGCTTAGTTGTGGGGTTGCACTAGAGCGCAGTGACTTGCCCGCTGATTTCCCTGATTTAGACAGGCTCTACCCTAAAGCTGAGCCCTGGATAAATCCAGGGGATTCAGTGATTATCGCGCCGGGGGGAGAAATAGTTTACGGGCCACTGCATCAACAGAAAAAACATATCATAGTAGACATAGATGTTGGCTGTGCGGCGATTGCCAAGCGCGCATTAGATGTTACGGGTCACTACGCCCGCGCTGATATTTTCACTCTCGAAGTTAATAACAAAATCCAGCAATCGCTAAAGCTTACCGA
>ASZI01000049.1 GCA_000416315.1 Osedax symbiont Rs2
CTCACGACTGCCTACTCTTCATATATTCGTCAAACCCCGGCTCTCCCCCCTCGCTGAGCACCGTTTCTATCCACGCCTGGCTCTCGAAGTTGACAATCTTTAGCTCGTGCACGCAGGCGATCAACGACTTATCAGGTTCGGCGGTAATTGCGGCGGGGTTATTCAGAGGAGAGGGAAAGAGCAAGTGATGCAATATGTCCTGATCTTCCCACCAGTCAAGGATGAACCAGTTGCGCATGGCGCCCTGATGAATGATCAAGAAGCCGACGCCGTAGCGACTGGGGGTAACAGCGGGTTGCGGGAGTTGTGATAACAACTGCTTGGCCCCCGCCACCAACTCTGCAGATAAGGGCAGTGATTGCGCGCTGATGGCATAAATTTTTATCGACCAGCCGTTTGACTCAGCTTGTTCAATGAAGGCCATTGGCCGCTGTTTATACGCTTCAAAACTATGCATCACTACCCCTTTTCGACTAACTATTGATTAGCTGTTGGTACAGCTGTGGATCGGTTGCCCCTTCAGTGCCAATCACTAATATTCGACTCTGCTCAGTTAGACCGAGTTTTTCTCGATATTCACTACTCTGCGATGAAAGTATAGCAGTAGCCAGCCCCGGCACCGCAGACTCCCCCGCTTCTACTTTGGCATCCTGGCCAAAACCTTGCGCCAATAGCTGCATCGTTGCAGCAATGCTATCCTCGCTTAAGGTCATAAAGTCATCGACGCCATCGACCAGGATCTGCCAGGCTAAACTGGATACTTCACCACATGCCAGACCGGCCATTAAGGTTTGCAGGTCACCAGTGACCGCCACCGGCTTACCGGCTTTGGCACTTAGCTGCAGGCAGTTGGCCTGCTCCGGCTCTACCACTATTAATCTGGGACGATGCTCGCCCCACAAATCCCAAAAATATCCACATACCGCAGAGGCCACACCACCGACCCCACCTTGAATAAAGACATGACTAGGAGCCTCTCCCTGCAGTTGGCTGACAATCTCCGCCAACATAGCAGTGTAGCCTAAAGTGACATCTTTGGGGATCTCCATGTAACCTGCATAACTGGTATCTGAGACAATAATGCGCTGCAATTTTTTAGCTTCACTATCGGCGAGCTTCACCGACTCGTCATAGTTACCTTGGATACGGATAACTTCAGCGCCATAGGCTTGCATTGCCTGCTTGCGCCCATCTGATACATCACGGTGAATGTAGATAACACAGCCACAGCCAAACATTTGTGCACCCCATGCCACCGAGCGACCGTGATTGCCATCAGTGGCGCAGCTGATTACTACATCGCGCAGTTGCTCTTTGAACTCTCCGTTAAGTAGCTGCTCGATACTCGGCTCAGCCTCACCACTTGTCGCTAGCAGCCCCTGCAGTTGCCTTGCCACTGCATAGGCACCGCCTAAAGCCTTAAAGCTTTTTAAACCAAAGCGCTGCCCTTCGTCTTTGTAATACACTTGCCCTACATTGATGGCCTTGGCCAGATCGCTAAAACGCTGCAGCGGCGTCTCCTGATAGCCCGGCCACTGACTGATGCTGGCGATAACAGGCGCAGCTTTGGCCAGCGACAGCAGCGCTTTATTAGCATCGCTGTAGACAAGGGCCGGGTTTGCCCGTGGATTCTTAAAATGACTTAATTTTCCTGGAATGTTCAACATAGCAGCTCTCATAAATGAATGTTTAACTGTCTTATTCACAACAGAGTTTTAACGGGTCACTGTTGATAACGTCTGACGGTAAGTATTTAGTAGTAAAATTATAGAGAGCTGCCTTAAGGATAATCCGCGCACTTAGCGCAAAACAGGCTTAATATTGATATTATTTTGGGCTTAGCGCGGAAAAGCCGCAATTATTGAAAAACCATCTAACAGCGGCGCAGAAAACCGCTGCACAGTGGTTTTCTGCTATTTATTACCCGCTTAGAGGCGAACTTCTATTCCCTGTTCAAGCATAAATTGTTTGGCCTGAGGTATGCTGTATTCACCGAAGTGGAAAATTGAGGCCGCCAATACCGCATCGGCACCGCCGAGTTTGACGCCATCAACTAAGTGCTGCAAATTACCTACTCCTCCCGAGGCTATAATGGGGATATTGACCGCATCGGCGATCGCTTTTGTCACCCCCAGATCATAGCCGTTTTTCACTCCGTCCTGATCCATCGAGGTCAGCAGAATCTCACCGGCACCGTATTCAGCCATTTTCACCGCCCAGGCCACCGCATCAATGCCGGTCGCCTTGCGTCCACCGTGAGTAAATATTTCCCAGCGGTTGGCCTCCCCAGCTGCGGAGACTTTCTTGGCATCTATTGCCACAACAATACACTGCGAGCCAAAGCGCTCGGATGCCTCACGAACAAATTCTGGGTTGTAAATAGCCGCACTGTTAATAGAGACTTTATCGGCTCCGGCGTTGAGCATAGTGCGAATATCGTCGCAACTGCGAATTCCGCCGCCAACTGTCAGCGGGATAAATACTTGTGAGGCCATTTTTTCTACGGTATGCACCATAGTATCGCGCCCTTCATGGGTGGCGGTAATATCGAGAAAAGTGATTTCATCGGCGCCCTGCTCGTCGTAGCGCTTGGCCACCTCGACAGGATCACCGGCATCGCGAATATCTAAAAATTGCACACCTTTAACTACTCGGCCATTTTCTACATCGAGACAGGGGATAATGCGTTTTGCTAATGCCATGATTTTTTCGCTTGTTACTGAATGAGGATAAGTAGCCCGAGCGTTTTCACTGCGGACTGAATGTTAGTGCAACTACAGCTTACCATCCCAATTGAGAAAGTTAGTTAGCAGTTGCAAACCGGCAGTGTGGCTTTTTTCGGGATGAAACTGCACACAGAAACCATTTTTATCACTTAAAGCGACATCAAAATCGACCCCATAGTGACAGCGACCGGCCACTTGAGCGGAGTTTTCCGCCGCGACATAATAACTGTGCACAAAATAGAAGCGGCTGTTGTCTTCAATACCCTGCCACAGAGGATGTTCGATTGTCTGCGAAACTTTGTTCCAACCCATATGCGGTACTTTTAAACGCTCGCCATCTTCCATCATGCCAGCGGCAAACTGCTTTACTTGACCGGGATAAACCCCCAGGCAGTTTGAGCCGCCATTTTCCTCTGAAAACTGCATCAGTGCCTGATAGCCAACACAGATACCCAAAAATGGTTTACCGCTGGCCAGTGTATCTGCCACTTCTCGGTCGACTCCCTGGGCTAACATCTGTGCCACACAATCACGGATAGCGCCAACGCCAGGCAGTATCACTCTGTCGCTGTCGGCAATAACCGCCGGATCATTGGTCACTCGTACTTCAACATTGGGTTGCACATGCTCCAGCGCTTTCGCAACTGAATGCAAGTTACCCATACCGTAGTCAATAACGGCCACTGTACTCATTGTTATAAACTTCCCTTAGTCGAAGGCATCAGATCAGGTGCCCTGCTATCCACCGTCAATGCCATGCGCAGTGCGCGGCCAAAAGCTTTAAAGATAGTCTCTGCCTGGTGATGAGCGTTAAAACCTTTCAGGTTATCGATGTGCAGTGTAACTCCGGCGTGGTTGACAAATCCCTGGAAGAACTCCCAAAACAATTGTGTATCTAAGCTGCCGATACTACCGCGGGTAAATTCGCAGTTAAAGTTGAGCCCGGGACGCCCAGAAAAGTCGATAACTACCCGTGACAATGCCTCATCTAATGGTACGTAGGCGTGGCCGTAGCGCACGATTCCGGTTTTATCACCGACCGCCTCTTTAAAGGCCTGGCCCAATGTTATGCCGATATCTTCTACAGTATGGTGATCGTCGATGTAGACATCGCCGTTGGCGTCAATTTCCATATCGATTAAACCGTGGCGGGCAATTTGATCCATCATATGCTCAAGAAATGGAACTCCAGTATCAGCGACGAATTTACCTGTGCCGTCTAAATTAATAGTTACTGTGATTTGAGTTTCATTGGTCTCTCTATTGATTGTCGCCTTGCGCTCAGACATGCTGGCCTTCCCTTCTGTTACACGGTTTAAGTAAGAATAATTATGCGGCTCAAGTATATATCCAAGCCGGTCAAGGTGACAGCCAATTAGCGATTAAAATTTGCCCCTGATTGAGGTTTTTTTATATTCAGCAAACGCTTATCAACGCGCAATTTATAGGTACTCATGGCACAATAGCGCTATTTAAAATAGACAGACAACCCAAGGATTAGGAAGCATGAAGAAACTCATAAAAATATTCGCCACGTTAATACTGGTAGTGATAGTGCTGGCAGTGGCCGGCGGCACTTTATTAGGACTGTTTGTCGACCCCAATGACTACAAAACTGACATAGAAAAAGCGGCGCTGGATAACGC
>ASZI01000050.1 GCA_000416315.1 Osedax symbiont Rs2
CGCTGCTTGCTCTTCATCGGTAATGTCTCTGCCAGTATAGATAATGATGGGAGGGTTTTCCTGGCCCTGGCGCTGGTGAATCAATTTAAGCACTTCGAAACCGCTCATATCTGGCAGCCCAATATCCAGAATCACACAGTCATAGTCACCGCTTATAATTTCTTCACAGCCTTGCTCCCCTGTTTCAACAGTGGTTATCTTCAACTCTTTACTGGCCAGTAATTCAATGGTGGCCCTCTGACTGCCTAAGTCGTCCTCAATCAATAGAACATGCTTGATCCCCTGATCAGATATTTGCCCTATCTTCTTAAGGACTTTTTGCAGTTGATCTTCACTGACAGGTTTCGTCTCTATGCCTATTGCTCCTAAACGTAACATTTGCCCTTTTGTTTCATCGTGAGCGGACATGATTTCTACTGGAATGTGGCGGGGACCCGGGTTAAATTTTAGCTGCTCCAATACTTGATAGCCATCAATATCCGGTAACATAATATCTAAAATAATTCCCTGGGGCTGGAACTCTTGTGCCAGAAAAATACCACTTCGGCCATCCCCGGCCACTAGACATTTGTAACTGTGTTCGCGTGCAAAATCGCGCAGTATCCGGGCAAAATGTTTATCGTCATCAATGACTAATAAAGTCTTATCATGGGGGCCAATTAACTCCCGATCATCGTCTATAAACTGCGGATGGTGTTGTTTTACATTCCCGTTAAGCTGCGGCTCTATCTGCACTACGCTGTTGCTACTAGTAACGCTCTGACCAAAAGTTTCAACACTGCCCTGCTCTAAGTGCGTTTTATCATCCTTCGAGTATTGAACAGGCAAATATAAGGTAAAAGCACTGCCCACGTCCGGTTGGCTGATCAATTGAATTTCTCCACCGAGCAATGCGGTCAACTGTCGGGCGATGGTTAACCCCAGACCTGTGCCACCGTATTTACGGCTGGGGGAGCCATCTTGTTGTTGAAAGGCCTCAAAAATAGCTTGCAATTTTTCTTCTGGAATTCCAATACCTGTATCTATTACCGCCACTGCTATTGCTTTATCTAAGGTCAAATGGCTGTGAGTCAATTGCACATCAACAGCCGGTTTAGAAAACTTTAAAGTGACTGATCCGGTCTCGGTAAATTTCATTGCGTTAGACAGCAAGTTGCGTAAAATCTGCTCCAGGCGCTGGCCATCGCTGCGAATAACATTAGGCACATCAGCGGCTATTTCTATGATGAATTTGAGATCGCGGCTTAGGGCCACTGGCTTGAAAATATCCACTAAATTGTTGCTCAACCCTTTTAAATTGACACTCTCTATATGCAAACTCAGCTTGCCTGCTTCCACTTTAGAAAGATCTAAAATATCATTGATCAGTGCCAGCAAACTATTGCCCCCCGCATAGATCACTTCGGCGTCCTCAACTTCCACAGCATCCAGGTGCTTCTTTTTGTTATCAGCCAGGCCTTTGGCCAGCAATAGTAAGCTGTTTAAAGGGGTGCGCAGTTCGTGGCTCATATTGGCCAGAAACTCAGATTTGTATTTGCTGGCCATCGCCAGCTCTTTGGCTTTGACACTGAGCTGAGCTCGGGATTTTTCAACGGTGTCCTTCTCTTTCTTCAACGACGACTGCTGCTCAGACAACTCTTCGTTGGAAACTCGCAGCTCTTCGCTCTGTTGTTTTAGCTCTTCCTCTGAAACTTTGAGCTTCTGTGTTTGATCAAATAAACTCTGGTTAGTGGTTTTTAGCTCTTCCTGTTGCACTTGCAATTCTTCGGATTGTTGCTGGCTGGCCTCCAGCAGATCTTTATTGCGTATCTGATTTTGCAAATTGTTAATAATAACCCCTAAATTTTTTGCCACTTCAGTGACCAGCTGCAGATCGTCATCAGTGAATACTGTAAAAGAAGCCAGCTCGATTACTGCTATTAGTTTTTGTTCAAACAACAGCGGTTCACAGAGAATGTTCAATGGCGTCTGCTCACCGAGCGCGGAGCTTATTTGAATATAATCTGCAGGCACCTGGGTGAGTAAAATAGTCTTCTTCTCTTTTGCTGACTGGCCAACTAAGCCCTCTCCTATGGCGATAGTAGAGACCACATTCTTACGCTGTTTAAAGGCAAAACTGCCCATTAGCATCAATTCAGAGCTGGCCTGGTTTTGTATATAGATAGCGCCGTGCCCAGAGTGACTGATTTTAGCCAAAGCAGAAATTACTTGGTCGCACATCAGTGCCAGATCAGTAGCTCCCTGAGTCAATTCCAGCACTTGGCTAATTTTGCTCTTAAAGGTGTTTTGCACCACTAAATCGGCGTTTACATTCTGCAAATCAGCCTCATATTGTTTCTCTTTACTGATATCGCGAATAAAGCCGGTAAAAACAGTTCCCTCTAATTGTTTTACCTCTCCCACCGATAAGTACATTGGGAAAGTACTGCCATCTTTTTTCAGCCCCACGACCTCGCGGCCAAGTCCGATAATTTTTTTAACCCCGGTTGCATTGTAGGCCTTTAAATAGCCGTCGTGCTCGTTGTGGTAGGGACTGGGCATTAACATTTTAATGTTCTGCCCCAATAATTCCAAAGCCGTATATTGGAACAAGTCCATGGTAGACTTATTGACTGAAATTATTTCTCCCAGGGAAGTAATAGATATAATGCCATCTTGGGACGTATTAACTATGCCACGGTTAAGCGCTTCGCTGCGCAAAGTCTCCGACTGTAATTGCTTCTCTTGAGTGACATCGTGAATAAAACCGGTGAAAAACTGACCTTCTTTGAGCTGCACTTCACCAATGGATAGTAAGATAGGAAAAGTACTGCCGTCACTTTTTAACCCTACTCCCTCACGCCCCATGCCAATGATTCTTTTTTCTTTAGTGGTCAGATAGCGCTTTAAATAGCCATCGTGCTCATCCTTGTAGGGTGTAGGCATCAGCATTTTAATGTTTTGACCAATCAGCTCCTCAGCGGGATACATAAACATTTTTTCAGCGGCGCTATTAAGTGACTGAATCAGCCCTCTCTTATCGATAGTGATAATTGCGTCAATAGCCGTATCGAGAACACCTTCACTCAGGGATAAGCTGCGTTGCATTTGTTCGCTGCGCCGCAAAATTTGCTGCTGCATGTCTTTTAGAGCAGTTGCGAGCTTATCCTGGTTACCTTTAATCTGAATCTCTTGAGAGTAATCACCGCTGGCGATGTTACTCGCTTGTTCGGCGATGTTTTCCATGGTTTCAAGCATAATGTTGATCGAGCGCCCTAAATCACCGATTTCATCTTGGCTGCTTGTATTAATCTGCTGCGATAGGTCACCACTGGCCGCCCTTGCGGCGGTTGCGGTCAAACTCAATATTGGTGTGGTAATCAATCTGTTGACAGTAATTGAGATGACTATTCCCAGTATCAATGACGATGCCAAAAGTATGCCGATATTATTGAGAGCGCTCTTTTCGTGTTCTTCTGCCTTGTGCAGCGACTCAGTAGTGAAACTACCCAGCTCATCCAACATATCAGCCAAGCTCTTAGTCACGTGTTGCTGCTCAGTTTCTACTTTAGTTAATTTATGCTCATTGTTTACAAAGTCCCAGTGACTGGATTCGACTAAGTCTAAAATCGACCTACTGTCACGGTAATAATCCCTATACTCTGCCTGAATCACTTGCAACAGCTCTAACGCCAGTTTGAACTCTTTGATGTCCTCATTGATCAGCGCACCTTTAATATCCTCGCTCAATTTCTGCGCCATCTGTTTCAGCTCTACTTCGATTAAAGTATTTAGGGAATCGAATTGATTGAGCTGACTGCTGATTTGTGACTGTAACGCGGGCACTTGCTGCACTTCTTCAGCCAGGCGCAACACCCGCTCAAACACTACATTTTGTTGCAGCTGATTGCGCTCGGTTTGAATTAACAAGTGCACGAGGGGCAGATCAATTTCTGCCACTTCTTCTATCTCAGTACCTACAAGCTGCATTTGATTGAGCGCATAACCTCCCATAACTGCAATTAACAGGAAGTTGAGTAACGCGCTAACTATAAATTTGATACTTAGAGTGAAACGAAAACCTTGCCCAGTTGTCTCTTTGCTCATAATAAAATCCCTTTATTATCAAACAACCACAGCTAAGCAAAAAGAAATAGACGCTAAAGCTATCAGTAGTGAAAAAGAGAGGAGGAATTTACTGAGCACAGATCTAATTCAATAGGGAATGCCATAACGATGATTTACAACAACTCTCTGTGGCTAAAGCTAGCACCGGAAATTTGAAAAATCAAACCACAAAAACAAGCGGCAATGAGTAATTTATCAGTAGAGCAACCGTGTCAGAATGCAACTTTTTGTAAATAGCTAACAGGGAACTGTAGGTTCATAGTTCAAGTTGATAATAATACTGACAAAAGCTCCAAGGGGGGGCAAACATTTCGGCTTTACTTTGCACTGCAGGCTTGATTAACAACAAAAAAATACAGTAATTTCAGAACGTTAAAATAGTGATTTTTCTGATCAGGAAAACTCTTGCCGCTGATCTGAAATCTGGAGTATAAGGCTGTCTATATGAATTTTACACAGAAAAAGCCTGGCACTCCCACGGGGAGTGCAGAGCTTATAAAAGATCAATGCAATTCTTCATTGCTGAAGTTAGTATGCATGGTATTGATCATTAACTTATCGAACTGCTCTCTGTTTAAATGAATCAAAGTTTCGTGGTCACCAGCTTCCAGATAAATATCTTTTAAGCGGCCTAATTCCTCATCGTAAATGGCATTCATGTTATAGGCCTGGCCTACCGCGGGAACGGCACCCTGCTCGCAATCTTTAAACATATCATAGAGCTTTGGCTCGGTGACTAAGTGTAAAGTGAGATCCAGACTGTCTTCCAGTTTATGAATGTTAATCTTACGATCCGCTGGCAGCACCGCCATCAGATGCCGGCCTTCATGGTCTTCTAAGACGACCGCTTTAGCGATATTCATCGGAGGGATTCGCGCCGCGATAGCGCTGCCAACTGAGCTGCTGGAGTGGGTGTGTTGAACGGTGTTGAAAAGAATATCTTGAGTATTAAGATAGTCATCAACTCGCGCTGTGATACTCATAATCTTGCCCTCTGTTTAAGAGAAGGACTACAGTATATGCCTGATTCAAGCTCAGAGCTATCTGTGAGCCGCTGCAATTACACCAGCTTTGCGATAACTCTAATGAAGTCATCAACATGCAGCAAGAGCAATTTTTTACATTGTTGACTGCGTTATTCTGCGCAAAACTATGCTTAAAAAAGCTAAGAACTTGTACAAGATTTGATCTATAATATGCAGTGAGTTGGAAATGGAATCTCCTAATGTTGCGCATAATAATTGGGATAATTTTTCTCTGTCCCCTGATACTCAGCGGTGCAACTCATCTAATAACGGCACCGCCCATCGAAGCTATAGCTACTCCAGTGGCTGTTCAAGTGCCAGTATTGGCCATCGATGGCGCTATCGGCCCCGCGGTCAGTGACTACCTGACCAGAGAGATTGACCGAGCTCATCAACAGCCGTTCCCCCCCGCCATCTTTATCACTATCGACACCCCCGGAGGCTTAAGCTCCAGCTTGCGTGATATCAATCAGCGTATTCTCAGCTCTGAGATCCCCATCGTCTGTTTAGTTTATCCGCAGGGCGCAAGGGCTGCCAGTGCCGGCACTTATATTCTGTATGCCTGTCACGTCGCGGCCATGGCCAGAGCGACCACACTCGGTGCTGCCACGCCAGTGATGATTGCTGGACCAATGCCCAGTCCCACGGGACAAAAAGGCGATAAAAGCAAACCTACGGCGATGGAACGCAAAGTACTTAATGACTCTGTCGCCTATATCCGCTCGCTGGCGCAACTGCGCAAACGCAACCAGCAGTGGGCAGAACTGGCAGTTACAGATGCCGCAACACTGACCGCGATTGAAGCACTGGAAAAAAATGTGATCAATATCATGGCACAGTCCCCGGAGCAATTATTAACGCTGCTCAGCGATACGCAGCTGCCTCTGGTCCAAGCGTTGCAGCTACAGCTAAGGGGCGCCAGCCTCGATTATCGACAACCCGATTGGCGCAGCCAGTTTATCGCCACTATTACCGACCCCAATATTGCCTACTTACTAATGTTGGCTGGCGTCTATGGTCTGTTACTAGAGTTCTACAGCCCGGGAATGGGCGTAGCTGGGGTAATAGGGGGAATCTCTCTGGTTATCGCTATGTATGCCTTTCAGATGCTGCCGTTAAATTATGCAGGTTTAGGCCTGATACTGCTGGGGATAGCCTTTTTAGTGGTGGAAACAATGATGCCCAGTTTCGGGGTATTCGGCATTGGCGGCATAGTCGCCTTTGTAATCGGCTCTATTTTCCTGATAGATACCCAAGTGCAAGAGTTTAAAGTATCACTGATGTTGATACTGCCAATTGCTCTACTCAGCGCTGCCTTTATTCTCTTTGTTTTGGGCTACCTGTGGCGCTCGCGAGAAAAACAAGTGGTCAGCGGCCGCGAGGCAATGCTCGGCGCCAGCGCCTACGCACTAAGTGATTTTAGCGGCAGCGGAAAAGTACTAATGGGCGGTGAGTGCTGGGAGGCCTACAGCCCAAAAGCGATCAAAAAAGGACAAATTGTCTCGATAGAGGCAATTGAAGGGTTGACCTTAATAGTATCTGACAGCAACCAGGGAGATTAATATGCCAGGTCTTAATATCGATACCAATATGCTGTTAATCAGTATCAGTGTTTTTATCCTGTTATCCATAATCATCAGTATGTTCCGCGTACTGCGTGAATACGAACGCGCGGTTGTCTTTTTTCTCGGTCGCTTTGAGAGAGTCAAAGGCCCGGGGTTAATCATTGTTATTCCGATCATTCAACAAATGGTACGGGTAGATTTGCGCACAGTGGTAATGGATGTTCCCAGTCAGGATGTGATCAGTCGCGATAACGTCTCAGTGCGGGTCAATGCGGTTATCTACTTCAGAGTCATAGATTCACAAAAGGCCATCATCAATGTCGAAGATTTTTTGCAGGCGACTTCACAATTGGCGCAAACAACTTTGCGCTCGGTATTAGGTCAGCACGAACTGGACGAGATACTGGCCAATCGGGAAATGCTCAATACCGACATTCAAAGTATTCTCGACACACGCACTGACGGCTGGGGCATTAAAGTCTCCAATGTCGAGATAAAACACGTCGACCTGAATGAAACTATGATCAGAGCAATTGCCCGTCAGGCCGAGGCCGAGCGTACCCGGCGCGCCAAAGTAATCCACGCCTCGGGTGAGACAGAGGCGGCAGATAAACTGGTGGAAGCCGCCGGCAAACTAGCGCTCGAACCGAATGCCATTTTGCTGCGCTATCTGCAAACCCTGACAGAAATAGCCGGCGAGAAAACCTCTACTATTTTGTTCCCGCTACCGCTGGATCTACTAAATGCACTGCTGCCAACGCAGCGCAAAGACAAAGTGAACACTGATAGTAAAGTCGATGAACCAGACAACCGCAATCGCTAATGCATATCCGGGCACCATGGATAGAATGCTTGCGAATTTGCGCTAAAACAATTCAGAGGTTTTTGCCGCCATAATAAAATCATTTTTATGCAAGCCTTGAATATTATGGCTCCACCAAATGACGGTGACCGAACCATACTCTAAAACGATCTGCGGATGATGGTTTACGCTCTGTGCCAACTCGGCCACCGCGTTGCTAAAAGCCACTGATTGAGCATAGTTGTTGGTCGAGAACTTTCGATTTAATTTTTTAATGCCACTGTCTTCAAGCAGCTCCCAGCCGGCAATTCTTGGCATAAGAGCGGCAATGCCGCTAGTACTGAGCAACTTGGCGCTGGCATCACAGGCCGTACAGTTTTGTTTTGATAACGCATCCATCTCCTACTTCTCCCTACAGTGTACTACTCCTATTCTACGTAACAATTGAGCCGGATAATATGCTCTTAATGCTAAACGGCAGGGCTTGAGAGCAACTTTTTTGCGCCTGTTACTATCAATCAGCAGTACCAATCGCGGCCCCAGAACGGTCTTTTCCCATGCAAGCTAACCCACCACCAGCAACTTGATTGCCGCCAGTGAAGCCATGATTCTGATCAGCCATTTAAACTGCTCTAGCTTTAGTTTTCCCAGCAACCAATAGCCGATGCAGGCACCTATGACTAACCCGGGGATACTGTGCAAACTGATAATAGTCGACTCTACGCTAAGCAAGCCCAGTGAAAACAGCATCGGCACTTTGGCTAAATTCAGCAGTAAAAAAGCCCAGGCACGTGTGCTGATATAGGTCTCTTTGCAGAGCTTTTGCTCCATGAAATACAGACTAAAAATAGGACCGGCGGCATTCGAGGTCAAGCTGACAAAACCGCCTGACAGTCCGATGAGATAACCGCTGGCAGGGTGACGCATCAAGTTAGATTTAGTATTGTCCAGTATCAGTCCTAACACTAACATTGAAATTATCAGCACTGCCAGCAACCAGCTAAACTGTGCCGGGTCAATGTTTGCCAACAACCAGCCTCCGAAAACGACCCCGAGCAGACAAACAGGTAATAACCTCGCTATGAGCCCCCAGTGGATGTTTTTTCTATAGCTTATTACTGCCAGTAAATCGGTAATGATATACATAGGCAAGATAATGCCCAGGGCCTGTGGTCCCGGAAAGGCGATCATTATCACCGGCAAAATCAATAAGCCCATCCCCCCCACTGAAAATTTTGAAAACCCGGTAATCAGGCCCGCGCCAAGCATGATCAATAGTGCTGTAGTCAATGTTTGCTCCTGTTAGATATCGTCATATAGTTGAGATTTTGTACCGCTAGCTTAAAGCAATTAATGATAGTAAGATAATTGCTATTTTTGTTATCTTGATAGTTTTAAGCAATCATTAATTGAGCGTCATTATGACCAACGAACAGCTGAAAGCCTTTCTTGCGGTAGTAGAACACGGCAGTTTTAGAGCTGCGGCGGCGGCAATTTTTAAGACGCAGCCGAGCCTTAGCGCTGCGGTAAAAGCTCTTGAGCAACAATTTGCGATTAGTTTGTTTGACCGAGACAACTACCGTCCCGAACTGACCACTGAAGGCAAAGTATTTTATCGCCAGGCAAAGCTGCTGATTAAACAGGCAAACAACCTGGAGATGTTGGGACATCAACTGGCCAGTGCCGATATGCCGCTGCTTTCCATCTCTCTGAGCGCCATGTGTGCACTGCCACCGGTACTGGAAAAGATAAAACTGTTCTCAACGGAACATGAGAAAATGCGTTTGCAAATCAATACTGAACATCTATCGGGCGTGTTAGAACAGCTACAGTTAGAGAAAACCAACCTGGCGATTGGCCCGAACATCGGATTGGATGAGCAGTATGAATTTGTGCAAATCAGCCAAATTAACATGCTTACAGTCGCCGCTCCCGGGTATTTATCAGTGCCCTCAGGGGAGCTGATCAGTCATCAGGAGTTGCGCTCTAAACCGCATATACTGATTTCAGATACCGGATCACTGGCCCCTTTTGATCATGTCAATGTACTACTGGGTGGACAGCGCTGGTATGTCAATGACTACCAGATGAAGAAAGCGCTGCTTGTTTCAGCCATGGGCTGGGCGCGAATGCCGCAGCACATTATTGAAGCAGAATTAAAAAGTGGTGCACTAATCAGTGTGCAAGTAGAAAATTTCAACTCCCAGAGCCAAGTACCTATGTACTTAATTAAGCTGAAAAACCAGCCTTTAAGTAGTCTGGCAAAAGCTTTTTGGGATCAGCTATCGGCCGTAGAGTAATCTAGTCGGTAGTTGGAAGTTGGAAGTTG
>ASZI01000051.1 GCA_000416315.1 Osedax symbiont Rs2
GCTCAATGCCCTACAACGCCGAGCTTTCGGCTGCTTATCACTGCCGGAAATCGCTTCTAAAAACCATTATTACCTCAGCTGTCAAACAACTAAAAGCTCTCTACAACGCTACGATAGACATTAAATAGCAATTTCTAGCGTTACAGCTCTCATAACCATTAATCTTGTGCCTCGTCAATCAGCCCTTAAAATCCAGTATTTTTGCGAATTGCAAATCATAGGTTTCAATCCAATTGTTAGTCAGTAAATATCTGGCCATAATGCTATTAAATCAGGATGGGATATATGAATGTTTAAGTTACTGGTTGTTTTAATAACCCTCTCTTTTACAGTACAGGCCGAGTCTGTGACTAAGCTGAGAAGTGCAGTATCGCCGCAATACATCGATGGTCTGCAGCACCAGTTTATCAATTACATATCCGAAAAATCAAAACTCGATATCGAAATTTCCTTTATCCCATTTGCCAGGCGCTTGGAGCATTTAAAGCAAGGTAAACTAGATTTTATGGTGGGACTTTCTCTTCGAGAGGACAGAGAACCTTTTATCCATTTCATTGAACCTAGCTATTATAACAATCCCAATGTATTGTTCGTCAGAAATGACAGCCAGCTAAATTTACAGAATGTCAGCCAGTTAAAAAGCTACAAAATAGGCTCAATTATCCGCTCTAAGCTGTTTGCTGAATACGATAACAGTTCGCAAAAAATCACTGTGACGACTATTACACAGCTGATAAAAATGCTGTCTATCGGTCGCATAGACGGATTTATTTTTAATCAGTATGGAGGTTTAAGTAAAGTAGAGTCTATGGGTTACGCCAAACAAATCATGGTACATCCTATTGATCTGCCTGGTGATGCCCGTGAATTTATTGGTATATCCAAAAAATCATCACTGTATCGTGATCAACAGCTGTTAGACGAGTTTAAGCGGATCCAAAAAGACTATTTACGGCTCAGGAAAAGTTACTATCAACAAAAGCACTAATACTCTGTAGAGCTTAGTTAGTGCCGTTCTTAAATATCCGGCTCATTTATTTCTCTTAAGCTGATATTATTACTAGCTACTGCTACTCATTTTCTAAATTCCTTATGGGAATGAAGGCTAGGTTTAAAGCAGCCATTATGTTTTGTCCGATAAGAAGGCGCTCGGGTGCCAATTCGATGATCGGACAGTTATTTCATTGTTGTTTCCTACATAGCGTGCTTTAAACAACACTATTCTAAAATACAATTTTGCTGCACAAAATCAATAAAGAGCTGTGAAATAGTCTTAATGTGCGCGGGGTTCCATACCATACTTTGATCAAAGGTCAGGGTTGGTTTGGATAATGGAATCGCGCTGATTGATGCAGGTATCTGATCCATGATGGCCACTCCCATCATTCCAACACCTTCCCCCATACGCAAATGGGAAATAAAATCAGGCAAGTGATCAGCCTCGGCTGCCACAGTGGGCAGAAACCCAGCACTTAAACATATGGCATTGACAATATCTCTATGGTAACCCCAACGTTGAATATTGCCCAATACCATAGGTTCATTCTGTAGCGCCTGGATATTGATTTGTTTTAGCTTGGCCCAGCGGTGTTCTTTATTCACCAAAAGAACAGGGCGTTCTCTGGAAATTCGCCATGCAGTTAGTGGGGGCTTACAGGCAATGGAAAAGGCAAAACCTATATCGATCTGCCCTTTGTTTAGCGCTTGCAGTTGATCGATACTGGCTAATAAATTTAGTTGCACATCAATGTTGGGGTATTTCTTGCGAAAGTCGACAATCAAATTTGGCATACAGCCCATTGAGGAAAAAATACCGTACCCGATAGTTAACCTGCCTTTTAACTGGTGGGCACTTTCGCGGGCTAGATTCACTCCCTGCTCTAAGACTGCTAGTGCTTGACGGGTAGACTCTACCAGCGAATCTCCAGCTGGGGTCAGTAAAACCCCTCTGGGCTGGCGGATCAATAATGCGACTGCCATCTCTTCTTCTAAAAGTTTCATAGCACGACTTAGCGCCGGCTGTGCCATATGTAATTGATCCGCTGCTCTATGGATGTTGCCTGTTTCAGCGACTACCAAGAACTGGATTAAACGACGATGCAGCAATTCCATTAAAGATACCTTTTAAGTATAGAGGTGCACATTAATAATATTTTAATTGTATTGCAAACAAAGGTAACCTGCTTGTCTATATTTCTGAAACTGTGCATTCTTTGCTCTTTCAGCAATGCACAAAATTTCCAGTAACATGATCAGGTAAGCAAGTAGTTATGTCATTTATCATTATTAAAACCGGCAGTACGTTGGAATCCCTTATCCAGAAAAAGGGGGATTTCGAGGATTGGTTTTTACAGCACTTAGATTTGGCGAAAGAAAAAGTACAGATCATTAATGTGCAAAACAATCAAAGCTTACCTGCCTTATCAGGAATATCTGGGGTATTGATCACAGGTTCCCATTCAATGGTATCGAATAGGGAGGATTGGAGCGAAAAGGCTGCAATCTGGATCAAAGATGCGGTAGCGCAGAACATTCCTGTACTTGGGGTCTGTTTTGGCCATCAACTGCTGGCGCACGCACTTGGCGGTAAAGTAGGCCCTAACCCAAAAGGGCTAGAAGGTGGGACGTTATTACTTGAAACAACAGACGCGGCTAAGACTGACCCGCTGTTTGCTGAATTCGACAATAGTTTCTTTGCTCAGGCAATTCACTTTGAATCTGTATTATCGCTTCCAGAAGGCGCTATTGTATTAGCGGGTAATCAGCATGACCCACACCATGCCTTTCGCTACGGCGATAATGCCTGGGGCTTTCAGTTTCATCCAGAGTTTGACGTTGAAATTATCAGTGATTATATTAAATATCTTGAACAGGATTTCAGCGACTTAAATGTTGATAGTCAGTCATTGATAGACAATACATTTAGTACTTTAGGTAGTTCACAATTACTGCAAAAATTTAGCGATTTTTCGCAGAGTAAATCCTGTACTGTGCATCATTGATAGGCAGTATTACTATTGGGAATTGCATGATCAGGTAACCTGCAATTTTCGATTGAATGTGTATTAGCTGGCGATCATGTCTGTGTAAGTACAAAAACAAGGTTATTCTGCACTACTGAAGGTGTTGTCGAGACACTAGCGGCATATCGTTTAGTTTGTCTCTATATTTAAGTTTTTAAGCTGACACAGAATTTTGAACGCCCCCTCTTTATTATTTATCTCTGTTAATAAGCAAGTCACTTTTATAGTCTCTGAGCTTAACCAGTAGGGTTAAATATTTGTTGTAATCGGTTTGTCAGATCCGGAACATGATCTATATTAGGGACATTATTTCGCAGCCTATCATTCGGGGGTGATAGGTAGCTCAATGGTAAAGCATGTGCTGATGTTTTCTTTGCTTTTTACATGAATGTATCCATGGTGCTCATCAATGATGCTATAGGAGATAGACAGGCCTAAACCTGTTCCTTCGCCGACCTGTTTGGTTGTATAAAAAGGGTCAAAAATATTCGATATTGTATCGGGGTGTATGCCTTTTCCGTCATCGCATATATGCACACAAATATTATCTTCCACAACTTTGCTGCTAATACGTATAGTTCCACTCCCTTTGATCGCTTGGTAAGAATTTATGAGTATGTTCATCAGTACTTGATTAATTTTACCGACCTCTATTAGTGATAACGGTAAAGGGTTTAAATCGACGATGACTTTGCAACGGCTTGCTAATTGACTGTTTATCATTTTTAAAGTGCTTTCAATGCATTTGTTTACATCGTATAGTTCAAATTTTTGTTGTTGCTCTAAATGTGAAAACTCTTTAAGTGATTTTACAATTTCTTTTGTTCGAAGGCTTCCCTCCTGTATTTCATTGATTAAACCAATAATATCTTGTTCAATAAAAGAAATATCATTGTCAACTTCGCACTTTTTAATTCTCTGGATTAAGTCGGTTCGCTTTTCCTGGTCAGTTTCTGCCTCTAGCATTCTATAGTGCTGTAAAAGCCATTGATAACAGGACAGATAACCTTGTAATACTGTTACGTTACTTATGACAAAACTCATTGGGTTATTAATTTCATGAGCAACACCAGCAACTAAGACACCTAGTGAAGCCATTTTCTCAGATTGTAATAGCTGGGCTTGAGTGGCTTTGATTTCTTGGTTGGCAGCTAATAACTGCCTGTTCCTTGATTCTAATTGTGTCGTTCGTAAAATCACGCGTTCCTCAAGAGATAGATTCAGCTCTTGAAGTTCTTTCTCGGCCTTGTCACGCTTATTGTTGATGGCACGTAAACTTTTTGCCATAGAATTGAACGCTTTAGCTACATTGGCAATTTCATCGCGGCCTCGAACGGGCACAACCACGTTTAAATCACCTTTTTCTATAGATTTTGTTGCCTGTTTCAACAATTCGAGCTGTCGGGTTAGGTATCCACCTAAAATCAGAGAAAAAAGGGCTACCAGTACCATTTCGCTAAAGCCTATCACTACACTTCGGTATTGCGCTTCACTGATAGTTTCCAGGATAGGAGCTATATCTAACCCTATCTCGACCTTCCCGTAGTTGATACCGGCTTCATTTATCAATGCGAAGGTATCATAGGTTCCATCATCAACATCCTCAACTTTTAAGTCCTGGAAAAATTCTTTACTAAGCGCATCTTTATCGCCTCCGCTGGCAAAGAGCTGAGCTTGAGGTCCCAAAACGCGCGCGTATTTCAAATCAGGATTCTTTAAAACTTCACTAACAAAGGCTTCCAAAGAAGCTAGATCATATGACAGTACCCCGTCTTTAGTGGTTGTTGCAAAAAGAGTAGCAGTCGTCAATGCACGTTTAGTTAATGCATCGTAGTTGCTGGATTTAAGATAATCTAAAGTTATAGAAATTAGAATAAGTAATAGCACCGCTTCTATCAAAGCGATTCCTAAGATCGTTTTTAGCCTAAAAGACACTTACTTCAGCTCTCTTGATTTGGGGGTTATTCCATCAGTAGATGTTCTAGTAGCTTAATATTTAGGGCTCTGACATCGTCCCAATCGCTGTTTTTAGCCGCACCTAGATCTTTAAATTTAACACTGAATAGCAACTTCTTACCTAAAGCTGTTTCTTTCATGCTTAAGATAGCCTGCTGAATTTTATTGGTATCAGCGGTGCTTAGTCTAGGATGAACCGCAATTGCATGCGGCGTATAACCTGGTGTTGTCCAAAGTACTTTAAGTTTTTCCTTAGTGGTTGCTGGAATGTTATTTAAGGTGCGTTGAACCCCCCCGCCGGCAGGAAAAAAGCCGCGAGTAACACCTAAATACACCGAATCATGAGAAGAGACATATTTAGGTGTGAATTCAATACCCAGTTCACGCATTTTCGCCCTTGGTAATACACTCGCTGCAAAAGCAGCAGGTGCAGGAAATGCTAAAGTTAACCCATTTAATCCTGATAAATCCTTAATGTTGCTATCTTTGGGTATGACCACTATTCCTCTGATTTTCTTTTGTTGCTCCTTTGCGATGGCTTGATAACCGGGCTTTTGGTTGAATACTGTGAAGTGGTATGGGTTCATGTATGCGATGTCATACTTACCATCAAGTAATCGCCGTTCAAAAGTGGGAATGTCTTTAGCAGTACTGAACACAATATTTAATCCAGTTTTGCTGCTCAGGTACTGGCAAATGGGTGTCCACAGCTTTGCTAAAACTTTAGCAGATTGTTGCGGGACAACTCCAAGGCTGTATGTAGCGGGTGTTTTTTTATTAACAGTAACTACAGTGTCTGACACTGTATTGGCAAAGAGGGTGGGATGATAGAAGAAGTACATTAGGGCATATAGAGCATAAATAGATTGAGTTTTCATAAGATTCCATTTGAGTAAAATGAAGTAGTGTTAAAGCTGCCAACTTATTCCTTCGTCAAAAGAAAGGGGCACTTTGACTTGATCAATTTATTGTTACAGCTTGATCTTTTGCAAATAATATCGAGCTTAAAAAATCTTTCCATACTATAAGCATAGACGGGTTTTATTAATTTTCCGATAATTAACATAAGCAGTGTTCTCGTGTTTATAGCGACGAATAATGCCTAATTGTTCTACTTCTATATAAATATGTCAGGCTTTAAACAGGATCGATGAACTTTCAAAATGGTGCTAATTTCGGCTGTAAGTCACCAGGCGGCCTATTTCTTCCGTAAGAATTAACAGTATAGATAATATCTAAAGAATGAATTAATCGATGAGAAGTTAAAGTTAGATTGTCTTGGTCATAAAGTTTTTTCCATAAATTCTGCTTTTTAGGTTTATAGGCACTTATTCCTTTGACTCTAAGTACTGCCCCTAGGAGCGATATAAGTGACATACCAGCCAGCTAATTTTTTGGTGTCGACTAGATACCCTCTTGTTATTTATACGCCAATCCGGTCTGAAAGCTGCATGTATGAAGGGTTTCGATCTGGTTGCTATGTGTTAGCTTTGAGCTATTAATGTTGAATGAAAATAGACGAGGAACACTCAGTAGCATAGATCATTCTGAGATCGTTTCTGGCTTCATGATCGTACTTTTCCATTCGTTTGTCTTTAGCGCTTGAAAGTACCTGAGCCTTACTCAGAGTGCAATTGCACTCCAATGGTAGTATTCATATAAAACTGAAACTAACAAACAGCGTCGTTTTAAGTTGAATATGAAGTATCTGGGATGAAAAGGAGTTAGCTAAATCAAGGATGAAAATTTCTGCTCATAGTGAAGTTAACCCGTGTGAAATGACCTCTCATAAAGACCCAAGAGGCCATATGTTTCTAACAACCTTTAAAAACATATGCCAAGATAGTCGTTACTTTACCCCTGAACAACTTTTTGGTGTTGTTGTCCTAGCCCATTGATACCCAGTTGTATACTGTCACCTGGCTTAAGGTAAATAGGGATTGGTTTTTTAGCTATACCAACGCCAGGGGGGGTTCCCGTGGCTACAATGTCGCCCGGTTGCAGACTCATAAAATGTGATAAGTATGATAGGATGTGCGCGACATTATACACCATCGTGGTTGTCGACCCCGTTTGCATTCGTCGACCATTTACGTCCAAGTACATTTTTAAGTTTTGCGGATCAGTAATTTCATCTCTTGTTACAAGCCATGGGCCAATAGGTCCGAACGTATCAGCTGATTTTCCTTTAGTCCATTGACCCTCCCGCTTTAATTGGAAGTCGCGCTCAGAGACGTCGTTGATTACGCAGTATCCTGCTATATATTCCAAAGCCTCTTCGGGATTGATGTATTTGGCTGTCTTTCCGATTACAACCCCTAACTCCACCTCCCAATCTGTAGTTTTTGCACCACGAGGGATTTCTATATCGTCATTAGGTCCGCAAATTGCAGAGGTCGCCTTAGCGAATATAAGAGGTTCTGGTGGAACTATCATATCTGCTTCTTCAGCATGGTCTGAATAGTTAAGACCTATACAGATGAATTTACCAACGTTACCAACGCATGGACCATAGCGCTTCACATCAACCTTAGGCAGTTTCTCAAGGTCAATGAGTGCGATTTTTGCTAATTCGGTATCACTTATTGTAGAGCCTATTATATCGTTGATGTGTGTCGATAGGTCACGGACATCCCCTTTAGAGTCAATAATTCCTGGCTTTTCTTGCCCCTTTGGGCCAAATCTAAGTAGTTTCAATGTTAGTTCCTGTTAGTTAAAAAAAGCTGAATAAAGCCGGAGTGACTTTTAATATTCGTATGCGGTAACGAGTAATAAGATCACACGGCTTGTTAATCTGTTATTAGTTTTTGGGATTTAAAAATGGTGTAAGGCGCTCAAAAGCCTTTTCTAAAATGTCTAAGGGTTGGGCATAACATAATCGCAAGTAGCTTTCTCCAGTTGCACCAAATGCGACCCCTGGCGCTAAGCCAACACCCGTTTCATGCAAAATGTTCTTAGCTGCCGATAGACTGTCCGTTAACCCTAGAACATGGAAAAAGCAATAGAAGGCACCGTCGGGTTGAATAAACTCAACCCGTTCGAAACTATTGAGTTGCGTTGCAGAAAACTTGTAACCTGCCTCTATACGGTTCAGCAATCTTGTTACTTCATCCTCGCCATATTTTAATGCAGCTAAACCAGCCTCCTGAACGAAGCCTGCCGTACAGGACATATTGAACTCTGTTAACTGTCCAAATTTTGCCTCAAGGGATGCAGGTGCGACAATCCAGCCCAAACGCCAGCCTGTCATTGACCAGCTTTTGGAAAAAGAGTTGACTGATATTAATAAGTCATCAGGATCAGCTATTGATAAAAAGGATGGGGCTGTTTTTCCGTGACGGTAGATCCGAGCATAAACATCATCCGCGACTATCCATATGTTGTGTTTTCGACAGTGATCCAGAATGACTTTTTGGTCTTCTGCGCTCATCGTCCAACCAGTAGGATTATTAGGAGAGTTGATGATCACAGCTTTAATTTCTGGAGTCAGCATAGCTACCAGCTGGCCTATATCAATATGCCAAGTACCATTTTTTGGTGTGAGTGAGACAGTTTTAATGTTTGCGCCAGCCAGTTTAAATGCGCCAGATGTGCTGGGCCAACCTGGCTCGATCGCAATAACCTGATCTCCAGGTGTGATTAATAACTCCGCAGTCAGCTTGAGGCCTTGCATGCCAGATGAAGAAACGGTAATACGTTCAGGAGTTAGTTCACAATCAAACAGATCATTTGAATAGCGACAAATCTCTTGACGCAAATTCATCGCGCCATTATTCGGCTGATACTTGTGATTGCCAGACTCTATCGAAGTAACAGCGGCCTCAACGATCAGTGTGCTTGTCGGCCAAGCACCTTCGCCAAACCACAGAGGAAGTACATCATTTTTTAGCATTCCAAGCTCCGCTATCTCGCGGATTTTACTAGCATCCATCGCTTTTGAGCGCGCAGAAATACTTTCTAATATTTTCATATTTTTCATATTGTTATCATCTATTTCATGAGTCGGTATATAACTAATAAAATACTATCTGTTTCTCTGACGGGTCGTCACCTTCCAATATCTCTAAACTGATAGGCAAATTGCCTATTCAGAGATAATCGTGTACAAAATGTCTATATTTTCTGAGGAACGTGGAATGTTAGATTCGATTGATGAAAGAATATTATGCGAGCTTAGAGGTAATTCAAAATTACCAGTAACAACTATAGCTAAAATAGTGGGGCGTTCTCGTACAGCTGTACAAGCGAGAATTAATCAGCTAGAAGCATCTGGCAAGATAAAACACTACACCATTGCCGAGTCAGATAGAGCCGAAGCTCCTGAATTTGGGGCCATTATTCTAGTTACTGTAGATGTTATAAGTCGATCGGGTAATTTTATTAATACAGTTCGTGAGATATCAGATGTGATTTCTTGTCACGGTATATCAGGTAGTTCTTCTTACGCTTTGTTCATTCGCCGTTCGGACTCTGATAATCTGGCAAAAATATCAAGGCGTCTGTATAAATTAGAAGGAGTTACCAAAACTGAAACTATTATTTCATTGGAAAAGGTTTTTTAATATATACGTAAGCCTGATGAGTACCAAGATGAATTAATCCCAATGTTTTTATAACTATTGAAGTGGGCAAGTAAAACTGTACGGCTCTTCGGTAGCATTAAATTTATTTTCTGCCATATTCGGTAACAGGTAATTATTGTAACTACGTCCTCTCACTGGATTGTAGTGCATCGTGTTCTGCATCAAAATAAGTTTCGCAACCTGGCTTGGGCATCCATTCGGTTTTAAAGTTTCTAAAAAACGTTCCATTGCAGCGTTGTCCCAGCAATTTCCACGGCGGCTCATACTTTGGGTCAACCGGTACTTCCACAGTGATTGCCTAAACTGGATACTGGTATAATGGCACCCCTGGTCTGAGTGGAACATCACATTTTTAGGTCTGCCTCGGCTTTCATAAGCCATTCTCAAGGCGGCACATGTCTAGTCACTAGCAGAGTTACGGGGCTACCCATTGTCTGAGATACAATTCAACCGAGGGCTACTTTCAATAACACAGTGTAAAATCATCGACATTGGGTTGTGGTCGACCATTTGTCTATTCGACAAATGAACAGCAATAGGAACCGTTAATCTGTAAATACAGGGGGCTAAGGCTCTTTAAAAGTATTGACTCAATACTATTATTTGCAACCCAGCTTGGTTTCAACGAATTGATAGTTAATGAATTGGACAAAGAAGAAAGTTACCTCTTCAAGTGGCACTTTAACTTGCGCCTGGGTTGAATCAAGGTTGCTGCAAAGCTAATTGCGCTTTGACCCAAGTAATGGCGGTATCTGAGTCGGTAAAGAAGCCGGGGGTAATGTGGAACTCTTGAAAGATACGGATTATTTGTGCCTCGATAACAATTCTCCCCACTTTGTTGACAAATACGAAGGCGATTGCACAGAGCCCGCGCTGTATACGTAGCTTAACAACGTGAGCCATTTCCTGCTCCGCCTGTGGGGTAAATAGACAATCTTGATGCAAAAATGTTACCTGCATCCAGGGCCCATGCACATTAGTTAATACTTCTTGCAGTCGGCACCCAAGGTCGCGCACATGCTCATCATTAAAAGGTCCAGTAACGTCAAGGATCAACAAATTATCGTTGAATTCGATTTTGAACAGACCATGCGCTTGATCATTCATTAATACATATTCTCTTCTTTTGGGCTGTAAATATACGCGAGCAGCAGCATCATCCCGACCCTGAAATTTCAATATTAAAGCCTAAATGCATGGGATAACATAGCAATTTGGACTACATTCGTCTTAATGTATCCTCTGGAAGTTATAGGCTCAGGCCAGATTTTTGTGATAGTTAGCTATTTCATGATGGTCTTTTCCTTAGATTTATATCGGCGACTAAAGCTCGTTCTAATTACCAAGTAACACTTATATCCCCCATCTAAAGAAAGGGGCTTTACGCGCTGCTGGGTAAATGTAATATTTCGGGTGACCTATTACATATATATCGCCTTCTTGGTACTTAGAATCATACCTAGAACCTAGTAGTGAGCCTGCACACTTATATAGGAATTAACATTGTTCAGAGTGCCTCAGAAACCAAGAGGATGAGATATCACTGGTTTTCTATTGATTGCTTCAAATACATTCATTGCGCTTTTTTGCTCGCAATCTTTCAATTTTTTCCGGGTAAAACTTCAAAATTATCCCTAGTCCGATCGTCTTAAGATCCGCTTACGCTCTCTCCTGAATTAGCTGTATTTTAAGTAAGGCAGAGGCTGAGAACATATTTAAGATCAATTTTTAGAAACCGTTGTTTTATCCATAACGTCATTGTGCACAGATTTACATCCAACTTGCAGTTCGTGCAAAGGGTCAATTGATTTCCAAGTGGGGTAGCTATCGTCCCTGGCTGTGAGTTTTCAAACAATTAATGATATAGCAGATGACTTGCCTTTGGGCAGAGTCTTACTTTTTATCAGGCAGCGTGTGATCGCAGTATTGCCAGCATCTTGTATCAAACAATAAATTAATTGAAAAACATATCGCTACTGACAATAGCTGTCAGTAGGGGCCGGTTAAACTTTGTTTATTCACTACTGATATTTTTTAGTGAGTTGATTCAATGGAATATATTTAATGGGGATAAAGCTAGTATGAGTAAACATCAAGGTCAGTGTGGTTGTGGAAAGGTTGAATACTGTTTTCAGGGAGAGCCTATCAATACTGCATTTTGCTATTGTAGTGAATGTCAAAAACACACAGGTTCTGATAAGTGGTTTGGTATCTGGGTCGCGGCTGAACAGTTTAAATTTACTAAAGGGAACGTTGCTACTTTCACCCGTAAAGGCGACTCTGGTCAGGATATGCAGCATAAATTTTGCGGTGATTGCGGTACTACATTGGCTATCGATGTGAGAGTAGGTAATTTCTATTCAGTGGCGGCATCGACTTTATCGGAATGTAAGTTTTCTCCGAATATGGCTATCTATACCGCATCTGCACCACACTGGGCGGTGTTTCCTGAAGGGGTGCCTAAATTTGACACTTTACCCGCTGACATTGGCGGCTAAATACTGAAGACTGTCATACCGACAGTGGAGCTGTAGTTGCAGGCAGTTGATGTTGGACTCAAGGGCTGATGTATTAGCGTAAAGTAACTCAGAAGCTGGAATAACAGTTTAGGCTGTTATCCCAGTGTCCTTACCGTCAATACTGACGGCGTTTTTCTTTTGCCAATATTTAGTGACTCCCTCTTCTCCCATTTTCTCATAAAAGGGTAGCATTTCTTTTTCGCCACGCTGCGCATTTAAATCCATTAACGGAACACCGGTTCCGCATGACAATTGTACTAACTCAATTGAGAGTTCAAATATCTGCCTGCTCCCCGCCATTTGTGGGAACAAACTGGCCAGCTGCTGCCATTGTGAATCGCGGGGATGGTAGGTTTTTGCTGTCCCATATACACGCATAATCAAGGCATCCCCGGAAAAAGCGCAAAACATTAAGGTCATGCGATTATTATCGAGCAAGTGAGCCGCTGTCTCGTTGCCACTGCCACTGAGGTTCATCCAGATAACTTTTTTCTGGTCAATTATCCGCAGTGAGTCTAGCCCTTTAGGTGACATATTAACTCTGCCATCTGCGGCAGCCGTAGCAACAAAAAACATTGGCTGTTTTTCAATGAAATCCTGGAGTTTTTTATTTAATTTGTCCACAAATAAATCCTTATATTTTAACCAACGGCAGTCTTAGTTATAAAATAACATAACAATTAAATAAACGATTTATATATTTTAGCGGCCGTTATAGGAGACAGCTCAACTGTCTTCTGCTCTTCGAAAATGCGCCATTAACAGCGCGACAAATGACTGGGTTATCAGAGAGGGCGTCGCCGAGTGCGGCTGTACTACGGCGTAATCCCAAGTAACCTCTGGTAGGAAAGGCTTAATTACCACCTCATGATCCTGGCTGTCGGTGATAAAGGGATCCAGAATCGCCACCCCGGCACCTCTTTTAACCATTTCATAGACCGTTCGGTGGGTCCGTGTTTCAATCGCAAATGTGCGTTTAATATTTTCGCGAGTAAATATTTCATCTACCTTGGAACGAAAGGGACTGCCACGAGACAGTGATATAAAGGGCTGATCTTCCAAGTCCCGCGCATGTATTACGGGTTTGTCGCAATAAGGATGACCGGCCGGCAAAACGCAGACAGCCTGTTGTCGGCATAAGTTTTTAACTTGCAAGCCTAAGTTTTCTCGGCTGACAATAGAAATTATTGCCAAATCCTGCCGCGCTGTGCGTACCAAATCCAGTGACTGGATGCGTGGGGCAGATTCAAGTTCAATGCTAACTTTTGGATGTTGTTGTAAAAAATCGGAGACTATCGTGGGCAAGAAACTATCTACGCACACTGGCATCGCAACGATCCGCAGGCTTCCCTGTTGTTTATTGACGATGGAATCAGCAAACATGCTTATTTGTTCAAGACCTATAAAAGCTCTGTCGACTTCTTTAAACAGTGCTTGAGCTTCGGGGGTTGGCTCCAGGCGGTTAGGTTTTCTAACAAAAAGTTTTAGCTTGCTCTGGTATTCGAGGTCCGAAATCAAGCGACTGACAGCGGGCTGAGTGATGAACAGCATTTTAGCCGCCTCGGTACCTGACCCGGATATCATCACCGCTCTAAAGGCTTCAATTTGTCTAAAATTCATGCTAAATCCTGATTAATTAAAAAAGTATCAAGTGTATTAGTTAGCATAACATTTGCTTATGCAGACGCTAAGTATTTTGAATTGAATTAATGCTACATCAGGTCAATAATGGCTTTCCTCAAACAATACTGGAGCCTAAGAATGGATTGGACGTTACTTATAATGGTAACTTTTTTAGCGGCTACGGTTCAGTCAGCCACAGGTTTTGGCTTTGGCTTGATCGCCGTATCAGCGTTCCTTATTGTGCTTAATTCAGTTGCCGCCATTCAGTTAGTGATGATTATCACTCTGGTAATGTCCTGCGTGCATTGGCCTAAGTTGCGAGGAATAGCTCCCGGGTATCTTCTGAAGTGGTTGTCGGTTGGCTGTGTGCTGGGTTTCCCGCTGGGAATCTTGGTGTATCAGCAACTGGATCTGCACACCATCAAAATGCTGGTGGCGATATTGATCATCCTGATCAGCGCACAAAATGCCTGGTACTTGTTTGCTAAGGCAAAAGCTCCTTCGCCCCAGGGCCAATCACCCTACCGTCGCAGTACGGTGACGGGAGTAGGGATTGCCTCCGGCCTGATGGCCAGCAGCATGGCGATGCCGGGACCTGCTGTAATGCTTTACTTATCAAGAAGTGCGCTGAGCAAAGATGAGATTCGTGCCACTATTTTAACTTTCTTTCTGTTCTCTTACGGTGGCGCCCTGCTACTGCAGGCGAGCTTAATCGGTATCGAGTCTCAGACCTGGATTACTGCCGCAGCACTTACTCCCCCCGCTATAGTGGGGATGATTGCCGGCCATCTGCTTTCAAAAAAAATCAATCAACAAGTGTTTAAAGGTTTGGTTCTGGTGATATTGCTACTGACCGGCCTGTTTATGTTACTCAACCTGTAGCGATGGTGCATAAAGCCCCTAGTTAAACGATCTGACCCATACTCAAGAGAGATTATTATGTTAACCGACAATTACCCCCGAGTAGAGCTATCCCACACACCGACGCCACTGGAGGCGCTCAATAATCTCAGCAAGAAGCTCCAGGGGCCTCGTATTTGGGCTAAACGCGATGACTGTACCGGCCTTGCAATGGGCGGTAATAAAGCCCGTCAGCTGGAGTTCTATATCGGCGATGCTATCTCTAAAGGTGCGGACACTTTGCTAACCACTGGGGCGGTGCAATCCAATCATGTACGTATGACTATTGCCGCTGCCAGAAAGCTGGGGATGGAAGTTGAAGTGCAACTGGAAAAACGTGTTGAAGGTCGCCAGCATCAGTACTACGACTCAGGCAATCCTTTTCTGATGAAAATGATGGGGGCCAAGATCCATTATTACCCGGTAGGCGAGGATGAGGAAGGTGCCGACAAGGCGCTGTATCAGCGGGCAGAAGAGCTGCGCAAACAGGGGGCAAATCCCTATGTTATCCCATTGTCGGGCGATCATATCCCCTATGGATCACTGGGCTATGTGAAATGTGCCGAAGAACTTATCCTGCAGTTCAAACAGCGCTCACTAAATATCGATGCAATTGTTCTAGCTACAGGTAGCGCAACTACACATGCCGGGTTGCTGGCGGGGCTGAGGGCGTTGGGTAGCGATATTGCGGTATACGGTTTTTGTGTGCGTCGCGAGCATGTTGCTCAGAGCGAGCGGGTATTGCAAAAGTCCCGGGTGGTGGCCGAGATGATCGGTTGCCCAGGCGTGGTCTCTGAAGATGATATCTGGGTCGATGATCGCATGCTGCGCCCAGGTTATGGGCAGTTAAATGAAGACCTGTTGGAGGCAATCCGACTGACTGCCAAGTGCGAGGGCTTACTACTAGATCCCACTTATACTGGCAAGGCGATGGCGGGGCTGATTGACTTAGTTACCAGTGGGCATTTCAGTGCTGATCAAAGTGTACTTTTCCTGCATACCGGGGGTACACCTGCGCTGTTCGGCTATCCAGAAATATTAGAAGACTAATAGCTTTACTGATACTGACTGCCATTTAAGCTGCAGAAATTATAACCAGTATTGAATTAGATAAATTTCAAAAGCTTATCCTGACATAATGTGATTAAGCTCTGCGCAGCTGAGGCCCGATCCGCAAGGAGGATAATTTTGCGGCACTGGGGCCTCGCGGTTGCAAGGTCTTTAACTGCAATCTGTTTATGTAACATCAGACCCCTCCATTTTGGCAGAATTGTTACCCCTAAGCCGGATTGCACCATGGCAACCATCGTTTCAAATGCATCTATTTCACAGAGTGTATTGAAGGTAATGTTTTGCTCCAACAGCCATTGCCAGGTTAGCTTTCCTCCCCAAGTGTTTCTATCAAAAAGAATTAATGGATTATTAGCTAATATTTCAGCAATGCTGCCGGTCAACTCTATGTTGGAAATCAAGCACAGCGGTTCCACGGCAATTTCAGTCATGCGAAATTTTTTAGGCACGGCAAAAGCAGGTTCAATCATCAGTGCTGCATCAATCTTCTGCTCCAGTAATTGATCGTATAAATCGGCAGAGGCACCGGGGGTAATGAGCAAGTTTGCAGCGGGGGCTGCAGTCGAAAATTCTTTAACCAGCATAGGCACGTAATCCGTTAATGCAGTTGGAATAGTCCCTAATTTTAACTCCCCAAAGAGCCCTTGCGGCGCTATATCTGCCCTTAGCCTGAAGCTATCGGCAATCATATTTTTTACCCGCGGTAGTATTCTCATGCAAGACTCTGTCGGTAGGGCATTGTGGCCTATTCGCGAGAGTAACTTGCAGTTTAATTGCTGCTCGAGACTTTTAATCCTTTGGCTTACCGCGGTAGCAGTAAGGTTTTGTTCACGAGCGGCCGCTGCGATGGAGCCCTGTTCCACCACGGCAATCAAGCTTTCAAGAAATTTGATATCCACAACTTTTTCTTCTCTTTGAAATATTAAAAACAAGCTAAGGTGTTTTTAGATTAAGTGTTACATTATCGTCTGTCAATGGCTTAAACAGAGGTGAACAATGCAAAGTTTTCAGCAGCCAGGTATCGCATTAACAGGTCCAAGTGCCTGGCTTGGGGAAGAGATGGCAAAGCAGCCCGAGCGCTGGTTAACGCACTTGAATGAAGAGGAAATATTCGAACTGGAAAATGCTGCTAGTGAATTTATTAACTCGGATAATAATATTGGTGCGCTAAGTACAGAAAATTTTCCCTTAGCCATATTAGGGCCCAGGTTAGCTAAATTGCGTGAGAGCTTGATTAACGGCATAGGTTTTGAAGTGATCAGAGGTTTGCCAGTTAATAACTATGATCAAGAAATACTCGCTGTGCTGTTTTGTGGAATTGGCACTCATTTAGGCAGAGCCCGATCGCAAAATGCCCAGGGCGATGTATTGGGGCACGTTCGCAATATTGGAGCAGATGCAGAAGATCCTGAAAGCCGAATTTATCAAACCTCGGCAAGGCAAACATTTCATACAGATTCGGCGGATTGCGTCGGGCTTCTGTGTTTAAAAACAGCCAAGCTTGGCGGCAAATCACTACTGGTCAGCGTGGCCAGTATCTACAACAAAATGCGTGTCAGCAGGCCTGACTTACTGGCGCTGTTGTTTGAGCCTGTGGCTACCGATAGGCGCGGGGAAATACCGGAGGGGGCAAAAGCATATTTCGAGATTCCAGTTTTAAACTGGTATCAGGGCAAGCTTACCGGAATGTACCAGCGCCAGTATATTGATAGCGCGCAACGTTTCCCCGATGCGCAACGTCTGACAGCGGCACATATTGAAGCATTAGATTATTTTGATCAGCTGGCAAATGACCCAAAATTAAACTTTGGCATGCAGTTGCAACAAGGCGATATGCAGTTTGTCTATAACCACTCAATGCTACACGACAGAGAAGGTTTCACGGATTGGCCCGACCCCAAAGATCGTCGTCATTTATTTAGATTGTGGCTGTCTTTGGAGGGGGATCGCGCTTTGCCTGAGTGTTTTAAGCAGCGCTATGGATCAATAAAAATTGGTGACAGAGGGGGGATTATTACTAAGGATACCCCGTTGAGTTTTACTGTTGATGGCTGAGCACTGCTGTGCAAAGCTAACTAAAATCCCCAGAGTAATGTGGCTTGTTTCGCACCTAAAGTCATTCACTATAGTCCATAACGATTAGTGCAGCGAGTGGCTCTGGCTTTGCTTTAACTGTCGCGGTTGTTGGCTATCAAGGCGCAGTTACGCCGTGACTGAATCGCTTGAAACCGCTATGCTAGCTATTAATCGAGTGTCGAGGTAAGG
>ASZI01000052.1 GCA_000416315.1 Osedax symbiont Rs2
CCCGCCATTAACAAGTAAAACCCCACCATTGTCAGCTATTCTATCCAAAGAAAACATTAGTCGCCTAGTATGATCATTTTCCCCAGATTGAATTGGCAAACGTAAAGATGTTGCGGAAAAACCCAACTTGCGTTTTTGAAATACTGCTTTTTCTGCACCTTTTTTTCCTATCAAATATTTTTTTGTTAAAGGTGATAGTGTTGGCCATTGATCCTTAGGACCTTCTATTTTAGCAAGCCAGACTGTAGATATAAGTACATAGGTACCTGGCTTAATAAAATTATATATTTGCTCAACATCTCCATAATTAGAACAAATAAAATCGATTGTCACATCAAAACTTGATTTTTTTAGTTGCCGAAGACCATCTATTCGTTCCGATGTGATAGAGAAGGCACCTTTAGGTACATTTCTATTACGTGACAAGATAGTCACTTCATGCCCCTGCTCTAGCAATGTTTCTGCAGTTGCTCTACCTGTAAAACGTGTTCCACCGAGAATTAAGATGCGAATGGTGCACTTCTCCCTAAATCACCCCATTCTAGGACACTTTCTGCTGCTACATCGCGACATAGAGATGAATTGACAATAGACTCAAAGAAACGCGGCTCAATACCTGTCCCTGGACGCGCTAGATAGATATCGTCCACCGTCAGAACATCTCCAGTTTTCATGTTCTTATTCACAATTACACTCTTTAAGTAATTTTTTCGATTATTTATTTCACCATCAGAAGGTTCCTGAAAACCATCTTTCCCAATAAAGCCATAAGTCTCTTGTATGTTAGATACATATTCAGATAATTGTGGAAACTCTAAAGCAAAAGGATGATCTGGGCCAGGTAAAGTATGATCCGGTGTAACATGCTTTTCAAACATTGCAGCCCCATAAGCTAATGCAGCACAAGCAACAGTAGTATTTTTGGTGTGGTCTGAAAAGCCCACAGGAACTGCATATCTATCCTTAAGAAAAAGAATATTACTGAGAGCTATATCCCCTGCTTTTGGTGGATAAACAGCAACACAATAGAACATAGCAACACCAGGCTCATGCTGCAAAAGCACTTCCATTGCTAGATCAATATCTTTAAGGCGAGCCATTCCAAACGAGATTAAAATTGGCACTTTAATTTGTTCAACCATCATCTCCAATAATGGAATATTTGTATGATCCATTGATGCAACTTTAATCATATCAAACTCATACTTAACAGCCCAATCAATTCCGTTTCTACCATGTATTGTTGCCATACAATGCATATCAAGCTCATGGGCAAGGCTTATTAATTCAGGAAACCATTCTTTGGGTGTTTTTAAATGTTTATCAAACATTTTTTGTGCTGAAATATCCCCGTAAAGATGATCAAGTCCATAATCAGAACAATTAATTGTCGAATTTACAATCTCATTTCCTTCGTAAATTTGAAATTTTACACAATTGCAACCTGACTTTGAAATTTCGCGGATCATGTATTTGGCTTTCTCAATATCACGGTCATGATTTGTACCAATTTCTGCAATCACATACGGAGAAATGCTGTCTCCAATTACTGGTCTTCCATCTATATATATTGTTTTGTCTAGTTTGATCACTTAAGCCTCTGGAAATTTATCATGTAGATCAGAAGCAATAAGCTCTGACATCCCATGTAATTGAATAGATTCTGGCACATTAGCCTCTTCTTGGAGATACTTTGTTATCGCTTCCATATGATGATCTGCACATATTACAAGATGTTTAATTGAATCATCAGGCAAAGATGATGCAGCGCGGATTGTAGATAACCCCGCTAGCCATGACTTGCCAAACTTTAAAGGATCGCTATCATAATAGCTAACACTTTGTCCCAATCCTGACATCTGACTAATAACGTGCCCTCCACCATAAAGCCCTACTCCCCCCGCATTAACTAATTGAGTCAACATTGATGAAAACTTGCTTTTACGCTCACTTAGTAGTTCAGAGAAACTTCTCCATTTCTCAATTTCAATACTAATTTCCTCATTACTTATTGGAGACAATACTTGTGTAGTATTACTACCCCGTTTTGACTTCATATACATTTCATTTCCAGCCAGCGTAGGCTCACATGCTGTTCTTTCATAGCCGCGAGATAGAAAAAAACGTTCAGCAGTTTCCGGTGTAAAGTAATTTACATGCTGGTGACATAAATCATCAAAGCGTAGTCGGTTTATTGTATTATCTGTATTTGGCACACTATGAAACATCACCCCTTCATTCTTCAGTATATTTCGACACTCGTCAATAAATGAAGTAATACCAATTATATGTTCTAAGCAACCATATGAAATAATTGCATCAAAAGGCTCCAAAAATGGAGCTTGTTCTAAAGGAACATCTATTACTTCTATTCCGTATTTCTTTCCACCTTCTTTTCCTTGAGGCCCGATTTCTAACCCCACTACATCCGCGCCCATATCCCTTAATCTGGCTAGCATATGTCCTTCACCACAGCCTATTTCTAAAATACGTTTGCCATTAAGGTCACCCATATATGCTAAGAATGCTGTGATAAACTCTTCCATTCTACTTGCACCAAGCCGCCCCATTCCTAAAGGTGTCGAGAGCATACTTCCTTGATTATATGCAAGGGAGAGGGCATTGCGAATTTGTTCTGTGAGTTCTAAAGTGGGTAAGCCACTCACTTCATCAATAAAAATATTAAATGGCAAATTACTAGGAATTTCAGTAAAGTCCATTGGAGCCCGCACACCCACAAAAAAAGGATAGTTTCCAAAATTTATAGTTTCAACTGTTTTCATATTCCATCCTTAAATTGTAAAAATATTGCAAAAAAATACAGTCATACACTAAACTGAACAGCACCAATGACAATTTCACCCAAAAATATCGTTTTAGATCGACAGGGGCAAGAGGAGTCCAATTATCGTTGATTATTTTCTAACAGCCTTGCAACTCCAAGTTCAGTCAACACATCCTGGATATTGGAATTAGCTTTCGAGGTTGCTACATCGTAATTTTGTATGCCTGAATCTATGATATTTTGATAATCATCAACCATTGTGACAATGTATTATTTCCCAGACAACAACCTGATCAACTGGAATATCCGATAATTGAATATAAGTTGTCCCATTGTTTTGTTCATTCAACGAATTGTTGAATCCTGGACGTTCACTCTCGATCATCTTTGCCAATTTTTATTTTACTTCTTGAATATTATTATGCCAATTTCTTTTTAGAACAAACTTTTTTTCTGGGTAGAATACTGCATCCTCAAAGTTTTCTCCTTCTAACATTTTAAATGGATCGAATCCCGCAGCTATACTTAGACAAAAGGTCGTAGAAATTCTTGGGTTTATTTCAAAGGGAATGACTTCTCCCTCCGGTGTAACTATGCATTGTAAGTTGTATACACCAGTAGCTTGGAATTTTTCTTGAAATTCCTTGCAATATTTGATGACCATAAGATTTTTCTCAGTTTCAGCGCGTATGGTAATGCCTTTCTTCTGTTCAATTCTGACTGGAACTATAGCTTTCAGTTCAGCATTAAAATCGGCAGCAACTAAAACAGTGTATTCCGTCCCAACTGCCAACCGTTGAGATATGAGACTATCTGGGAGGGCTTTATTGACTATCATGTAAGCAGCAAGATCTTTTGTGCCATTTATTACTGATACCCCTCTTGACCCACGACCACTTCGCGGCTTCACTATCTGTGGAAACCCTACAATACCGGAGTCGGAAACAGGCAAAGTCAAGGGATGGTTCAATCCTTTTACAGCAATACAGTTTATGCATTCAAACTTATCTAACATACTTCGAATAAATCCAGATTCAGGAAGTAATATTTCACACTGAAACTTATGTCTATTTTCAGCAATTTCGATTAATTCCTCATCCACAGAAGGAACTAGAAAATCAATAGAATAGTCGATCACGATGTCGAGCAAACTATCAATAAATTCTTCAGAACTTGCCAATGGGATTTCGATCTTGTGTTTTTCACTAATTCGATCATCTATTGCGTCAAGACAAGCGTCAGCGAAAAACACTTCATAACGCTTAGACAAGTAAGCTGATAAAAACTCAGTCGCGGCCCCACCCCCTCCGGTAAATAAAATTCTTTTTTTCATACTAAACCTTAGTAATAATATAATTTAAATTACGTTAATTGGGATTTTCTATTTATAGCCTAACTTTCAGTCACATTTTTCAATACAAATATTGTATCTGATTCCATCTTTTACAAAAAATGCAGGATAGTTTATATCGTCTACGATTCTTAACAGATTAAATTGCTCATCGATACTCTTGAATATATCAAGTTCACTATCCTTAGGTGTTCTTTTTTTAAAGAAACTCGACTTGCCTGCTTGGGTAGCTGGTGTTAACCCTGCGCATTCAACAACAAACTTTTTTGCTAACTCCACACTTATCTTTCCCTGCAAGATTCGCCACTCACCATGTAATTCAGTGCCATTTAATTTCATGCAATCCTTCAACCAAATGTCGCCAGAATCGACTTTGGAATTTGCTTCAATTAAACACACCGGAATCGAAGCCGCTCCTTCTAATATTTGCCAGGCAACAGGCGCAAAACCTTTTCCCTTAGGTAAGTTACTTTCATGAACCACTAAATTATATTTGTTTTTTTGAAGGTTCTCTTTTGAAACAATTTTCATGCAACCAAGCATGAAACAGACGTCACCATCTGGAATTTCACTTTGGTCTCGACATAATAAAGCCAGCCGACCTTCATTTATAAAATGGGAAACCAAGCCTTCAGCGTAGGGAATAATCCAAGAATCATTATCAACTAAAACCGATATTTTCTTAATCACTGCTAAACACCTTTTCTACCAACCTATTGGCACCATTCCCATCGCAAATATGTAAACACTTATTTATTATTTCAGGCTTGTTTGCAACATTGGCAAACCATTGATCAATTTGAATGTTCAAGGAGCACATTATGTCAGATTCTTCAAGCACGCTAATAACTCCCATTTTCTCTAACTCTTGAGCGATCAACCTTTGATTACCTGCCTGGATAATGACAACTGAGGGCAGCCCGGTAGCACATCTCTCCCAAGAAGTTGTTCCTGCGGCTCCAATTGCCAAGGTTGCGTTCAACATTATTTCAGCCACATTGTCAGGAGAAATATATACCTTAAACATATCTCGAAACTGGCAAAAGTCAGTTACTTCATTAATATGTAACGCTGATGCCCCCATGATGACACTCACCTCATTAATATCATCCCTATCCTTTATAATCCGAAGTGTTTGCAATGTATGGTTACAAATATCTATACCACCAAACATAATTAAAATATTATTTTTAAACTGCTTCTTACGAATACTAGCTACATAGTCATATCGGAATGAGAACTCTTCTCTCAGTAACGCATAATCAGTACCCAATAATGTTTCACATGTTTTTGGTACTAAATGAGAGTATTTATCATGCAGACAATTAAATGTTTGATCCAGCAAAAATTCACATTCGTGTTTCCTGTTTCCTATATCATCTATGACTAATATGTTTCTCGTGTAACTCCGGATCATACGCTGCCATTCGAAGTCAATTCCGTAATGATCAATGATCAAAAAATCTAAAGAAGGGATTAGGTATTCTTTTTTTAATGATAAGAATTCGTTAAAGTCATTTTGTTGCGTTTCGCCTAACCAGTCACCATTTTTAGCAACATACTCAAAGCCTTTTTTTGCTGGCCGCATTTCGAACAGTTCAAATCCAGCCTCTTTAATCAGACTGTTAACGTTGCCAAGAGAAGCTCGACAGAAAAACATCACTCTAACATTTAATTTTTTCTTTAATTTTACTGCAAGTGCCAAACACCGCATAACATGGCCTATGCCAATGGATAATGACGAATCAACTCTAAACCCAATTAACTTTATCAATCTAATTTTTCGCCTAAAATATAATTTTGTAATACAGAGTTCAAGAAAACCAAATAATAAATAACGTTTCATGTGTTAATGCAAGTTTCATATTACATTAACTCTCCACTTATTTGATTGGTTTCATATAATGAAAAATCAGAACGTAATTTTAATAACCAAATCGATTCTTATTGGCATGTCCATCCACCATCAACTTGTAAATTTATTCCGTTGACAAACGAGGATGCTCCCGATGCTAGAAATATTACCGCTCCTTTCAACTCTACTGCCTGACCTATTCTTTTTAATGGAACTTTTTTTGCTAATTTGTCTATAAAAACAGCATTTACCTTTTGAACTTCCGGATTAGGAAACGGCCCTGGAGAAATACAATTTACTCGAATCCCGGCAGCCCCATATTCGCAAGCAGCATATTTAGTCCACTGTATGAGTGCTGCTTTTACTGCACCATAAAACGGAGGATTTGACCCTTCTGCTGTTTCATATACATCTAAGTCAGGCACTACATGCCCGTACATGGATGCTATATTAATGCAAGTCGCTACACCGCCTATTCTATGAGCTTCAAGCAACAGTGGGTTCATGATCTTGAACAACCGTTGAACTACCACCATCCCAATTTCGTAACTGTCCCGGTAGTCCTCATCTTTAGAACATGCAATGGTACCGCCAATACCATTATATGCGTTATTCACTAGTATATTTAAAGATGAATATTTTATTGTTTGGAAATAAATCTCTGTTGCTTTTTTATCTATTAGATCAAATACCGCAGGTTCAGCAGAACCACCAAGTTTTTCAATCCTTCTAACTAGTGTACTTACACTTTTTTCATTACGCCCTTGGACTATAACATGTGCACCATAGTTAGCTAATCCAATACATATTTGCTCACCAATATAACCCGTAGCTCCGGTAACAAAGGCATTGTTCCCCTTTAATGAGAAAAGCTGATCGACTGTCATTTAAACACTCCATTCTGCAGGATTTAGGGTTTTTACTAATAATTTGGGTCGACTAGATTCAACATATACGACCTCCATATCCGAGAGTTGATTTCTATTGAACAGGTCAAAATTTTCATTCAACTGTTCTATACTTTCGACTCCTATTACTAATCCGTCGATCCAAGCTAAAGATCTCATATATGCTAAGCATAAATCCGCAATACTTTTTCTATTCAACTCTAACGTTTTAAATCTTAGCCAAGAAATAACTAATTTATAATTCAAACAATTTGCTTTCAACCAATGTGTTTTATCATCAGACAACAACAACCCCTGCAAATAAACACTTCTTACATGTATATTAATTTTTCTTTCTAATTTAACTTTCCTAATAAGCTCTATCGATTCCTCCCATCGATGATCCAGAATATTATATGGCAATTGAATATATTCTATTTCAGGGTAACAAAGAGCCAACTCTAGCTCACTTGGAGACTGAACAGAAACACCTAAATGCTTTATCAATCCTTCTTTTTTTAATTCAACTATTCTAGACCAAATCAAACCACAATTATCAGTTAAGTATTCCGCTTTATGTAAAAGAACAGCATACAAAGTTGACTGTTGTAAGGCCTTTACAGAACTTTGGATATGTTTGTCAACACTCTTTACCAATTTTTTTTTTGTGGAGCCTGCAATAATATCATTATGCAAATTTAATTTAGTCATGACTTTAATTAATGGATAATTATCCTCCGCAATTATTCCACCTACAACTTCTTCACTATCTCCGTATATACGCGCTGTATCAATATGATTTATTTTATTTAGTGCACAACATGCAATTATCTCCCTAGCGCTGTCCATTGTAGGCCGCCCTATACTATTATTTATCCCGTATTCCATGCCCAATTGTGCCGACCCCAAAATAAATTTTTCATAAACATTAACGGAACTACTCACCAGTATCTTTTCCTATTTTTGTAATTATAGTAAAAGCGTCTTCAGTTATAGAATCATCTATGTCTGTAAATATCTTGGCCATATACAAATAGTCATCAATGTCATCAATAGTACACCTGCTTTTGGATAATTCTAGAAACCCATATTTTTCATAAATTCTAACACCATATTTTCTTCTTATGTAGGGTGTTACGTGCTCACAGTCCGAAACATCTGCAGTATTACTAAAGGCTTCCCTTAATGAACTTAAACGCATTATTTCAACGGACATGCCATAAGGCAGCCCAGAAGTGGTGCCGGTGGAGCATAGGTAATTCAATTTTGAAGCACAAAATTCTTCAACCATTTCTTCTATAAACTTGCCATCGGGCATAATATTATCTGCAGTTAATCTGACAACTCCCGTCCTTTCCTCAACCCCCGCCAATCCTGACACAAACCGCTCTAAAGTATTGTCTAAGCTACCTCGAAAATACTTCATTTTAAAATCAGACAGAATAGAGCAGAGGTAATCGTCAGTTTTCTCTTTTGAGGTTAAAATAATAAGCTTTGCTCCTCTATTCGCTGCTCGTTTTGCAGCTAATACTACGATTGGAACACCTTTTATTGGAAGGAGTACTTTTGCAGGTAGCCTCGAAGAGTTTGTTCTGGCTTGAACCACATAAACAACATTCACCTTAAAACACTCCGTAACGAACTGATGACCGAATTTTGCTGTGAGCTTGTCATATGATGAAATAGGGGAATACTAATCGCTTCCTGATAATATTTTTCTGCCTCTGGGTACATTCCTATTTCAAACCCTAAATCTCTATAATAAGGCTGAGTATGCACAGGTATATAATGTAGGTTAACCCCTATCCCTCTGTCTCTAAGCTGATTATAAACCTGCTGATGATTCAGTTTAATCTTATCCAGCAACAACCTAATGACATATAAATGCCTTCCAGAATATGAATCATTAATTTGCTTTGGTGTAACTAACGGCAGGGCTTTTAATAATTCATCATAACGTGCAGCTAGTTCATTTCGCTTAGCAACAATATCATACAAACGTGACATTTGACTTACGCCAAGTGCCGCCTGCATTTCTGTCATTCGATAATTGAATCCTAAAGCAACTTGTTCATAATACCATCCACCATGGCTAGTTTCAGTCATTAACTTTTCATTGCGGGTTATACCATGACTACGTAACAATTCCATTTTTTGGGCCATTTCGATATTATTGGTAGTGGCAACTCCTCCCTCAGCAGTAGTTACTATCTTTACAGGATGAAAACTAAACACGGTAATATCACTATATTCACAACTACCTATTGGCTTCCCTTTATACTTCCCTCCAATCGCATGTGATGCATCCTCGATAATCGAAAATCCATATTTTTTACCTAGTGCATGAATTTTATCCATTTCGCAGGGCTGCCCACACAAATGAACCACGATAACAACTTTAGGCAGCGGTAAATTATTTTCCTTGGCATCGACGAGTTTCATTTTTAGCTTTTCGGGGCATAAATTGTATGTACTGGCGTCTATATCAACGAAGTCTATGTCAGATCCGCAATACAAAGCACAGTTAGCAGAGGCGACAAATGTTATTGGAGTTGTCCATACTACATCTCCTTTACTAACACCCAGCGCTAAACAAGCAATATGAAGCGCTGAAGTAGCAGAATTTACTGCCGTTGCAAACTTGACATTAACGGCTTGCCGTATCGAACTCTCAAACAGTGGCACCTGTGGACCTTGAGTCAAAAAATCTGATTTCAGTACAGATACTACAGAATCAACATCCTGCTGCGTTATTTCTTGCCGGCCATACGGTATCATTTTGCCCCCTAAATCTTAAAATTCGGATCAACGTGTTCTTTTATTAAAGAGCGTAAAGAATCCACTGTTTCCCACTCTGTATTCGTCCCCGAATTATATTTAAAGCCAAAGGGCACTTTAACTGCTTTATGATGCGTAAGGTAGTCATCTTCAGTATAAGTAAATGATACAGACGGTAAAATTGCATAATATTCACCCATGTCTATAGTATTCAAAGAATCAGTATCAGTGATCATCTCTTCATGAAGCTTCTCACCAGGTCTTATGCCTACTAGACGAGTTTTACAACCAGGAGCGATCGCCTCTGCTATATCCATAATTTTATATGACGGAATTTTTGGGATAAATATTTCACCTCCAAGATGATGCCCTATCGCGAACATCACCAAGTCAACTCCTTCTTGCAGGGATATGTTAAACCTTGTCATGTCTCTATGCGTTATAGGCAGCTCACCCTCATTCTTTTTTTCCAGGAAAAACGGGATGACAGAGCCGCGAGAGCCCATTACGTTGCCATAACGAACAATACTAAAACGAACATCTTTAGACCCACGTATATTATTGGCTGCAGCGAATAGTTTATCTGAGGTGAGTTTAGTAGCACCATATAAGTTAATTGGCGCACACGCTTTATCTGTTGATAGCGCAACTACATCTTTTACTCCACAAGCAAGCGCTGCGTGAATAACATTTTCAGCACCATCTACATTGGTTCGAATACACTCTGTTGGATTGTACTCAGCTGTATCCACTTGTTTAATGGCTGCAGCATGAATTATAACATCAACACCTTCAGTCGCTTGCGTTAAGCGATCACGATCACGGATATCACCGATAAAAAACCGTAACTGAGGATAATCGAAAGCAGGGTATTTTTGTTTAATTATTGACTGCTTCAACTCATCTCTTGAAAAAACAATGATCTTTTTGACCATCGGGTATCGTAGCAAAATGGTTTCAATGAATTTCTTTCCGAAGGAACCAGTTCCACCTGTAATTAGCACTACTTTATTATTTAACATCTATTTCCTTCAACTTTTAATCACTTCAAAGCAATAAACGAGCGTAAATTTATTACCTACATCTGCATCTTTAAGTAGACAGACACTGTTTGTTTTCACATGCTATTAAGCAAAACATCTTCTGGTTTTCCTTGTTCGATAATTTTGCCAATTTTCAGACGAAAAAGCTTATCACAATGTTCAACTGTCGATAGTCGATGTGCCACTATTATTACCGTTTTCTTCCCATGAAGCGCGGTAATGGAATTCATAACGCCCTCTTCTGTATAAATATCAAGAGCACTAGTAGCTTCATCTAATACGAGTATTTCCGGGTCATGATATAGGGCTCGAGCTATACCTATTCTCTGACGCTGCCCCCCTGAAAGGAGAACCCCTCGCTCGCCAACCATTGTTTCAACACCTGCTGGCAAACTATTAACAAACTCATCTAACTGTGCCAATTTTATCGCACGAAAAACGGCTGCTTCATCAATCTCCTTATCAGCTATTCCAAAAGCAACATTTCTTTTCAGGGTATCATCTGTTAAAAACGTGGATTGAGAAACATAGCCAATTTGCTTTTGCCAACCACGAAGATCATTTTGTATATTTACTCCATCCACATCAACAATACCTGAACTCGGAGTAAGAAGTCCCAAAATAACATCCACCAAACTACTTTTGCCTGAACCACTCATGCCGATAAAACCAACAGACTGACCTTTCTTGATAGTTAATGTAATACTATCCAGAACTGGTTTTTTTGTTGCTGGATAAAAGAAAACAACATTCTTTAATGTTAGTTCGTTTATGAATGGACTACTGCCCCCACGATTCTCTGGTTGTTTAATAATTTCAGCATCTAACTCTCTATAAAGTGTATCAATAGCAGAAATACGATAACGCAACGCTTGCATAGAAACCAAAATTCTAGTGATGGACGGCATCATTCTGAATGCAGCAGCAGCAAACAAGCCTAGAACTGGGACAATTTCGTTTAAATTTTTCCCTAAATAAATCATGGTTATGACCAGTAATGCTAATGCAATTACAGCTAACATTTCAAACATCAATCGTGGTAAGTTTTGAAGTGTTGTTTGCAGCTTCCACATACGTGCACTGTTAAAGTTATGTGTTCTATATACATTTAAAAACTCTTGTTCTCTGCCTAACAATTTAACATCTTTCACACCACCTAACCCTTGTTGAAGATGTTGAATTCTCAAGCCATCATGATGCTGACGTAGCGCCCCCCACTTTCCTATTCGTTTGCGAGTTAAATAATACATAGACCAGGCAGCACTTCCCAAAATAATACCAATCACTAATGCGCCTAAGGGCTCTATGGATATAAGTAGAATAGAAATTCCAAGTAGCACTAACAGTTCCGAAAACAACAAGAGTGCAGCGGCCAATGCTTCTGTAAAAACAGCAACTTCGCTAGTAACATTACGAACCAATTCTGCAGAGTTTCGCTGTATGTGAAATACGTATGGGCGCTTTAGATAAATAGTAAAAAGATTCTGCGAGAGTTTTGCCTGAATATCAAATGTAAAATCAGCTTGACGCCATGATAGAAAAGCTAGAAACATATTTTTAATTAAGTAAACAGAAACAAGACCTAGCATAGCAAAGACAAGTAATTGTTGTTGCGACTTGATCCCCATGAAATAAACAACTTCAGTTATTATGGGATGGCTTGATATTGCATCTCCTTGCATCATGATAGCCATAGTTGGTATTATCATACCAATGCCTATTGTTTCTAATATCATTCCAATTACCATCAAGCCAAATAAAGCTCCTGCTGCTCTTCTGTCATTTATGCTCAATAGACAATACATTTTCTTAAATAATGTCATTACAAAAACCTTCTACTCTGATCCCGAAATGATATTTTCCTCTGAAAACCATGCTAATGACTAAGATGAGCGGCATTCCTTATTTCCTAATAGAATTTTGATTAGCTAAAAACCAATCATATGTTTTTCTTATACCTTGCTTCAAAGTGGTTTCTGCAGACCATCCTAAGCGTTTAATACGCGTAATATCCATCAGTTTTCTCGGTGCTCCATCAGGTTTCGTAGTATCAAATTTAATCGCCCCTTTAAAACCTACCACATTTGCCACTATCTCCATTAGTTCGCGAATGGAACAGTCTATTCCTGAACCAATATTGATCTGCGACAACATCAGTTGAGTTTCCTTTTCATACAATTTTTTATTGATGTTCATTATGAAAATAGATGCTTCAGCCATATCTTCTACGTATAAAAACTCGCGTTTAGGCGAACCTGTTCCCCAAACGAAAAGTTCTGATGCATTAGATAGTTTTGCCTCGTGACACCTTCGAATTAGCGCAGGTATAACATGTGAATTTTCAGGATGAAAATTATCGTTTTCACCATATAGATTGGTTGGCATTACACTGCGATAATCCCGTCCGTACTGGCGGTTATAGCTTTCGCATAATTTGATACCTGCAATTTTGGCAATTGCATAGGGCTCATTGGTACATTCTAATACGCCTGTTAATAGGGCTTCTTCTGTCATTGGTTGCGGCGCTTCTTTTGGATAAATACACGAAGAACCTAAAAAGAGAAGTTTCTGTACATTATTGGTATGTGCGGCATTAATGATATTGGCTTCTATCATCAGGTTTTGATAGATAAATTCGGCTGGATATTCGTTATTGGCGTGAATACCACCAACCTTTGCCGCTGCCAAATAGACTTGATCAATTTTTTCACCTTCAAAGAAGGACTGAACAGCCTGCTGGCTAGTAAGATCCAATTCTTGGCGAGTCCTGACCACTATGTCCACATTTGATAAGTTACTTAATTGTCGTAGTACAGCAGAGCCGACCATGCCATTGTGACCAGCAATAAAAATTCGTTTTACAATACTCATCTTTAACTCTCTACTGCTACCGGCAAATCAAAGCCATGCTGTTTTAATATTGCATGCTGTTTCGCTTTCTCTAGATCATTAGCTACCATCTCGCTACACATTTCTTCAACTGTGATTTTTGGTTCCCAGCCAAGTTTTTCTTTGGCTTTTGATGGATCGCCTAGCAATGTTTCAACTTCTGCAGGGCGAAAATACCGTTTGTCAACTTTAACGATAACATCACCTATTTTGACTGCTGGAGCCTTATCACCTTTAACTTCGGTTACTGTTGCTATTTCATTAATGCCATCCCCCGAAAATTCAAGTTCGATTCCAGCTTCTTTGGCCGATAATCGGACAAATTCGCGAACAGATATTTGTTTACCTGTGGCTATCACAAAATCTTCCGCCTCTTCATGCTGTAACATCATCCATTGCATACGCACGTAATCTTTTGCATGCCCCCAATCACGTAGTGCATTCATGTTCCCTAGATATAAACATGACTCTAAGCCTTGCGCTATGTTTGCAATTGCCCGGGTGATTTTACGCGTTACAAAAGTTTCACCTCTTCTTGGGGATTCATGATTAAACAATATGCCATTACAGGCAAACATGCCGTATGACTCTCGGTAGTTCACCACAATCCAGTAGGCGTACATTTTTGCAACTGCATAAGGTGAACGAGGATGAAAAGGTGTCGTCTCTTTTTGCGGAATTTCCTGCACTTCACCAAAAAGTTCAGAAGTCGAAGCTTGATAAAATTTTGTCTTCTTTTCAAGGCCTAGGAAGCGTATAGCCTCTAAAAGCCGAAGAGTTCCCATCGCATCAACATCAGCAGTGTATTCAGGACATTCAAACGATACTGCAACATGGGACTGTGCGCCTAAATTGTACACCTCATCCGGTTGTACATCTTTCAGAATCCGGGTTAAGTTTGATGAGTCGGTTAAATCACCGTAGTGCAAAAAAAACTTCTGATCTTTCTCGTGATTATCTTGGTAAATATGATCAACACGTTCGGTATTTAATGATGACGCTCTACGTTTTATACCATGAACTATGTATCCTTTATTTAACAAAAACTCGGCCAGATAAGATCCATCTTGACCAGTCACACCTGTAATTAAAGCTACCTTACTTTTATTCATCATACTTCCAACTTATTACTAAATAATTACTCATTTAATAGGTTTTACTTTATTAATCACGCCCGTATTTGTCTTGAAAGCGTACGATATCATCTTCACCTAAATACGCCCCTGTCTGTACTTCTATCAACTCTAGCGGTAAAATTCCCGGGTTTTCAAGAGCATGTATTTGCCCTAGGGGGATATAGGTTGACTGATTTTCAGTAATCAGGTAAGTTTTTTCACCGTTGGTAACTTTCGCTGTACCTGATACAACAACCCAGTGCTCCGATCTATGATGATGCATCTGAACCGATAATTTTGCGCCTGGATTGACAGTAATCCTTTTAACTTGATCTCGTAATCCAGTATCTAATGAGTCGTACTTACCCCAAGGGCGATAAACTTCCCGGTGATCTTTAAACTCATTGCGTTGCATTGCTTTAAGCTTTGTAACAATTTGTTTCACATCTTGGACTTTATCCTTAAGCGCTACAAGTACCGCATCTTTCGTTTCTACAACCACTAAATTATCTATGCCTACGGTTGTTACCAGGCGATCACTAGAATATACAAAAGAATTTGAAGTATCCTCTAGAATGACATCTCCTTGTACGACATTAGCATTCTCATCTTTATCCTTAACTTCCCATAATGACGAAAAAGAGCCTACATCACTCCAGCCCGCATCTAAAGGAACAACTATTGAACTTTGAGTGTGCTCCATCACTGCATAATCAATGGAGTCATCAGGGCAAGCACTAAAGATACTTCCGTCTATTCGAGTAAAATCGTAATCTTGTGTTTTATTATCAAAAGCATCTTTGCATACTTTGTATATTTTCGGCGAATGCTGTTCCAGTTCTACTAAATATTTAGATGCTTTGAATAAGAACATGCCGCTATTCCAAAGGTAGTCCCCCGAATCAACAAACTTTTCAGCTGTCTCATAGTTCGGTTTTTCAACAAAAGCATCTACTTCGAAACCAATAGCATCTACAATTTGTTGTTTACCTCCTTGTTTTATATATCCATAACCTGTTTCAGGGTGTCTTGGCACTATTCCAAAGGCCACCAATTTACCCTCTTCTGCGAACACTTTGGCATTATCCACTGCTTGCTGAAAACGACTTACATCTTCAATGACATGGTCAGCTGCCAATACCAACAAGTAGGGATCAGACCCATTTTTGGTTGCAGACAAAGCCGCTAATGCTATAGCAGGTGCTGTATTTCGCCCCACTGGCTCTAAAATTATTTCACTTGCTTTCGTGCTATTGCTACGCAGTTGCTCCGCGACTATAAAACGATGCTCTTCATTGCAAATAATTATTGGATCCTGACACGTTGAACCCAAGCGATTAATGGTATCCTGTAACATTGTCTGTTTACTGGTTAGCGCTAAAAATTGTTTAGGGTGTGATGCCCGAGACAAAGGCCACAACCTAGTCCCGCTTCCGCCTGACATGATTACTGGTAACATCATTATAATTCTCTGGGTAATTAACTTTTTACTTCGTTGGAATATAACTTTGACGTTTATTCCAACTTTTAGATCAGCAACTGATTCACTTTGTTATTTTAATTACAATCTTAAATCAACTTCTTTTTTTTCTAGAACATATTTTAAATCATACAAAACATGGTTTGATTTTCCTAGACTATGAATCGCCCCCCCACCCATCTCAAAATATTGTTGATGGGCAACGGCGATTACAATTGCATCATATTGATCCACCATAGGTTCAATCAACTGCAATTCATAGACCTGTTGCGCTTCTTCACTACTACACCAGGGATCACAGACATCAACCTCGGCACCATAGTCGGCAAGCTCACGTACTATATCTATGACTTTTGTATTTCGTAAATCAGGACAGTTTTCTTTGAAAGCAAAACCCATAATAAGAACTTTTGCTCCCTGCACCTGAATTTTTTTCTTCAGCATGGCTTTGACTAATTGGGATGCAACATACTGTCCCATGCCATCGTTTAGTCTGCGACCCGCTAGAATCATAGCTGGATGATAACCGACACTTTGCGCTTTATGGGTTAAGTAATAGGGATCTACACTTATACAGTGCCCTCCGACCAAACCAGGCCTAAAAGGTAAAAAGTTCCATTTACTACCAGCAGCTTCCAGTACTTCCAGAGTGTCTATCTCTAATTTATTAAAAATAATCGCCAGTTCATTAATCAATGCAATGTTAACGTCTCGCTGGGTATTTTCAATCACCTTAGAGGCTTCAGCTACTTTAATAGAAGGTGCCAAGTGTGTACCAGCAGTGATAACCAAGTTATATACCTGATCAACATAACTGGCGGTATCTGGATTTGATCCTGATGTTACTTTTTTAATCGTAGAAACCCGGTGAATCTTATCGCCTGGGTTAATTCGCTCCGGGCTGTAGCCGATAAATAAGTCGCTGTTGTAACCCAGCCCTGATCCCGCCTGCAAAATTGGCACACAGATCTCTTCAGTAGTTCCGGGATAAACTGTCGATTCGTACACTACCACATCATTTTCAGTAATGACTTTGGATAACATTTCACTGGCAGCCTTAAGTGGTCTTAAGTCTGGCTGGTTACTTGAATCTATGGGAGTAGGTACTGTTACTATATAAAAATTACATTCTTCAAGTTGGTGATAATCTGCTGTGAATGATAAGTTTTCAGCGCTTTTCAGTTCTTCATCACTGACTTCAAGAGTCGCATCAACACCTGCAGCTAAATCAGAAATTCTTTTGACATTTACATCAAAACCCACAACTGAATAGTTTTTACCGAACTCTATTGCTAAAGGGAGACCGACATAACCTAAACCAATAATGGCTATCTTTAACTCATTCAAGTCGCGCATTATATTTCCCAAAGTATTCATTGTTAGTGCTGAACTGCTGAATTGCTAATGCCATAAATAACTAAAGGCATTAGCTTAGCATTTAGATTGCCTGGAACTTCTCAAGCTCATCAAGCTGTTCCCACGGGTAATCGCTTTGCCCCACTTGTCCTCGCGAAGCAACATCTGCGTACAAAAAGGTTTCAGCACTTGGCTGATCCAATTTGAACTTTTTGGTAATCCAATTTGGCGTCAAAGAGAAGTTTTCGATGATAAATTTCGAAAGAGCATCATCATCGACTTTCGTGTAGGTCCCTTGTGTATCTACTGATACAGAAGTTGGCTTAGCTACACCAATAGCGTAGGAAAGCTGGATAATACATTTATTGGCCAAGCCTGCGGCAACTATATGTTTGGCTAACCAGCGGCCAGCGTATAAACCGCTGCGATCTACTTTAGTGTAGTCTTTTGAAGATTGCGCTCCGCCACCTATAGGTGCGTAGCCACCAAATGAATCGACTATCAGCTTACGTCCGGTCAAACCTGAATCATGTAATGAACTGTGATTAACATAGCGGCCGGTTGGGTTGATATGGATGATAGCTTCTTTAGAGTTGTACAAATCCGTCGGCAAGCCCGTGTCGTCTATCAAGCCTTGTATCAGCGCCCGTACTTCTTCTATTGGCATAGTCTCTACTGAGGGAGCAGATACCACTATAGTGTGAATGCTCTGTGGCTTACCATTTTCGAAGTTTTCTTTATTGCCGTAATCTATGGTCACTTGGGTTTTAATGTCTACGCCTAACTTATGATCGTGGGCCAGTGCGTAGTGATAAACTTTGTCAGACAACATGCGTGCATAGGTAATTGCGGCAGGCATAAAATCCGAAGTTTCAGCGATGGCATAGCCAAACATTATTCCCTGATCGCCAGCACCGGTTTCACCGTCTTGCTGATCAACACCTTGGTTGATATCGGGTGATTGTTGATTCAGTAGTACTTGAACATTTATATCATCCGGGTGCAAACATTGCTCTTTTGTGAAACTGCTATTGCCTGTGTAGCCAATTTTTACTAATGCTTTTCTGACGATATTCTCATAATCTAGCTGACTAAGGCTTAGATTGGTTTTAACTTCACCGCCAATAATAATGTGTTTACCAGCAACAAAAACTTCACTAGCCACCCGAGATTGCGGGTCGGCAATAATTAGTGCATCTACAATTGAGTCTGCGATAATATCGGCACATTTATCTGGGTGCCCTGGTGCTACTACTTCACTGGTAAATAAATACATTTATATCCCTTAAAAAA
>ASZI01000053.1 GCA_000416315.1 Osedax symbiont Rs2
GATAGCTGGCAGTTCTCTGGTTTTGTAGATGCGGCAACGGGTCAGCAGTTTGAAAGTAAAACTGCAGCCGATACCGATAACACTAAGACCTTATCCGGGGTGGGTCTAAGCGCTAACTGGAACGCCGACAACTGGTATTTAAGTGCAACGCTGGCCTGGCGCACCGACAGCGCACCAGAATCTGACAGCCGGGACTTAAAACCCAGATACTGGTTACAGTTAGTTAAAGCGTTTTAAATTCCGTTCTGTTTTAAGTAGGTCTATAGTCCTGTTATTAACAGTTTAGTACAATCAGTGATTCAATCACAAAAAAGCGGCTACTAAGCCGCTTTTTTTTTATCTTAAATCCCCCTCAGCTGATTAAATTTATTAGTAGTTAGTAATAATCTTTGTTAGTACCATGAGTAATTTTTGTAAGATCTACGCTGACATCTAGAATATTTTTTTCATACATTTGCGCTTCAAAATATCAGCCCCCATTTCTGCCACTAAATTATTAACAAAAACTGAAGAAGCTTAAAAAGTGCTTTAATATTAACGGTTTCTGTACAGTCACTACTGTTCATCAACAGTTAAAATCTGCAGCTTAAAGCTGAATATTAATTATTAATACCTCATTAAAATAATATTATGTTCAGCGTTTCTCAGCGGTAGGAATGATTAAATTCATTGTAAAAATCTTTGTTTTACAAAGGACTATCAAAAAAATTATCTGACAAATACCCGCGCGTACAAAAGGTTACGATTTCCCTGAACAAGTATTCAAATTGGTTGGTAGCCATCCATTGGGCATGGTAAGTGCACGGACAAAAAGCGCTGGAAAAAAGTAGTAAAAGCATGGGAATGATAGGTTTGCGTTCTTCTGTGGTATCTGTTGAGACTACTGCAGCCCTAGTAGTGCTTGGGGAAGCCGTCGTCGGAGGGTTTTAGGAAGCAAAAATCACGCAGACTTGCCTGACTACTGTTATTGATAAAGAGATTCCTAAATCGATGCTTTTTTTGTTATGCATAAAAGATCTGACCCAGACAATATTTTACTTGGTGCAGCAAAATCCGTACTCAAAACTTATACAAAGCGCCAGGTTGTACTGAAAAGTGATGTCTCAATAAAAGAGTCATTAAGCTTAGTTAAGTCGCCAAAAGAATACCCACAGTCTTAAATTTCCCAAGCACAAAAAAAGCCATACTATGGATAAATGTCATTTTATTTATATTGCACCCAGGCATCCGCTAGTTGCTTCCCATGTATCTGTTTTATATCAATATCAAACAGCTGTTTAATTTGAATTCACGAAACGATTGAGATTTGATCGACTATGTTTGATAATTATAACTAATTATAACTAATTATATGTTTTATCGGTATTTTTGTAGATAAAAGACGTTTTAAATGGACAGTAATGAAACAGCTAAAGTTAACTGTCGCAAATAAGATACAAATATAACCAGCTATTTAAATTTGAAATTTTCAGAGTAATCAATTTTTGTAATCGATTTCAAAAACATAAAGCACTTTCAAAAAGCCGCTATGCAAATTAGAGCGTCGTAAAATAAAGGATTCACCATGAACCAAGTATTCAAAATAATTTGGAGCCATTCACTAAATATGTTGGTGGTTGTGAGTGAGCTTGCAAAAAGCAGCGGCAAGCAAAGCAGTAGAACCATAGGCGCCGTTGGTGCTTCAGGTATTAGTTTTGCTTTATTAACTGCCGGATCTGTTATGGCGGCTCCCCCCGGGGGGGAGGGTGTTGGGGGGGGTAGTCAAGCGACCATAGCTAGTCAGGTTAATCTGACAACAATAAATCAGCACCAAGCTAAAGTTATTATTAACTGGCAAAGTTTTAATATTGCGAAACCTGAAACTGTTGAATTTAAGCAGCCGAGCGTTGACTCAGTCGCGCTAAATAGAATCAAAGGTAATAGCGCCACACATATCTACGGTAAGTTAAAAGCCAACGGTCATGTTTTCTTGGTTAATACCAGCGGAGTGACATTTCATCGAGACGCAAAAGTGGATGTCGGTGGACTAGTTGCATCAACCCTTGATATCAGCAACAAAAACTTTAAGGACGGTAATTACCTGTTTAATGCCAAAGATGGCAAAGATGGAGTGATAAAAAATTTAGGTAAAATAAAAGCCGAGAGAGTGGTTTTTTTAGGCAACAAAGTCAAGAACGAAGGTTGGATAGTTGCCTCTGCGAGATCTGTACCTGGTATTGATGTAGGTGAGGTGGAGAATGCGGATGTAGCTTTAGTCGCAGGGGATAAAATCCTGATTAAGTTTGGCGGGAGTCAGCGTCTAAGTGTTGAAATCAAGAAGGGAACACTTGATGGCTTAGTGAAAAATAAAAAAGTGCTTTATGCAGATGATTCTGTAGGCGGAAAAATAACAGCCGATGGCGGCAATATCTTGCTTCTGGCTAAATCAAGGGACGATTTGTTAGCGGCAGTTACCAATACAGGTACGCTGAAGGCGAACAGTTTTGGTCTGGATAGCGCAGGTCAAATTGTACTGTCTGCCGGGTTAAAAAATGGTAAAGCCACTCTTAAAGGAAAAATAAAAGCAGCCACACAAGTCACAGTATCTGGTGACTACATTGAAGTTGCTGATAGCTTTAAATTTAGTCCCGAAGCTAAAGGCACAACAGGGCGGTTAACCCTTGAAACTAACGATTTCACTATCGCCAAATCTAAGTCCAAGGGTGATATGACCGGAAAAAAACTTTCCGATATCATGAAAAAAGGTTTTGCTACTGTTGAATTGAAGTCGATGCAAAAATCAGACAATATTCAAATTAACGACCTGGTGAAATGGAAAGCTGACGGGACTATATTGCAATTAAGCTCAGCAGATAAAATATATATAAACAGTGAAATCAAAGCCACCGGAGAAAAGTCCGGAGTGGTTCTTAACACTGGTCTCTCTGCAGAGAGTAGCAAGCGTAAAATATCTAAGCAAGATTTGGCGAACAGCAACCATTTGCAATTTTCAAAAAACGGCAAGATCACCTTAGAAGGCAAAAAGGCAAAATTTAAACTTGATGGCAATAAGTATATTGTAATTAATGACCAAAAAACGGCGGCGCTAGATAAGTTGCAGGGCATTAATGAGAATTTACTAGGCGATTATATGCTGGGTGTCGATATTGATGGCGAAGGTGATAACTTTACCTCTATAGGCTCTAAGAAGTTAGCTTACCAGGGTATGTTTAACGGCGCAGGGCACTCTATTTCCAATCTCAATATTGAAAAAACTAAGACTAGAAACGTAGGCTTGTTTGGCGTTGTGGGTAATGCGCCAGCAGAGGAGCTGGTTGGCATCGCCAAAAAAGGCGTTCCAGAGGCTGCGACTTCAATCAAAAACATCCATTTATCTGATTTTTCAGTTGAAGGCAAAGGAGTCGTTGGGGCTTTGGTTGGTCTCAGTAATGGCGCTGTGATCGATAATGTAAGCGTGACTGATAGTGATGTCACAGGCAACTTCAAGGTTGGTGGATTAATTGGCCATAGCCTTGATGGTACTACTATCCATAATGCGCAAGTGACAGATACAGACACTTCTGGAATGTTTAGTGTGGGCGGTTTGATTGGCTCTAGCAGTAACACTGTCGTTAATGAAGTACGTGTTACTAAGAGTGACATCACAGGAAGATATAAAAATGAAGAAGAGGATAACGGAAACGAATTTATCGGCGGTTTAATTGGCTACAGCGAAGCCACTGATGTAAAAAACGTGTTAGTGAAAAACAGCAAAATATCAGGTGGCTATGACGTTGGTGGGTTAATTGGTTATAGCGAGAATAGCAATATTGATGATACGCGGATCAATAATATTAAGGTTAGAGGGGAAGATGGCGTAGGTGGTTTGATAGGTCACGCAGCTTTTGATTCTGAACCGTTTGGGCCTACTGCAGCTGGTAGCTTCTCTAAAATAGTTTTAGATGAAAGTGCTAGCCTGATTAAAAATGTAAGTGTGAAAAACAGTAAAATATCAGGTTACGATGATGTCGGTGGCTTAATTGGCTATAGCGATGACATAGATATTAAAAATGCTCTAGTTAAAGGCACTAAAGTCAGAGGTAACGATGATGTCGGTGGTTTAATTGGTGACAGTGAATACTCTGATATTAAAAATGCCGTAGTTAAAGATAGCAAAATAAAAGGCCACAATGATGTTGGCGGTTTAATTGGCGAAAGCGATGACACTGATATTAAAAATG
>ASZI01000054.1 GCA_000416315.1 Osedax symbiont Rs2
TTGTTGAGCTATTGGGCTGCAAATAATCAGCCTTTGATAGTGCTTATCCGCGCACTGCCGTTTCGGATGGATCGATCAAACTGACACTTCAGCAGTTGTATAACAAAGCGTTACAGTAGCCAGGAGTATAGATAGAATTTGCTCCTCAGTTTTTAGCCGGTGGACCGCAAACATATGATGTGTTCAGAACCCGGCGGGCTGCGTATTGAATTTATCTGGCCAGCCAATGATTAAGCAGCTTAAAGAGCGCAAAGGAGTTGTATATTGAACCGCAGAAAATTTAACCTCAATGTTGCTGCGTTAACAGCAGCGTTTTTTTCTTCGACAAGGTTGTTTGCCCATAACAGGATTACAGCAGATAAGTGGTTTATGCCCGAAGAACAGGGCAGTCATCTGCGAACCTGGATGGCATTTATTGCCAATCAAGAAATTTGGCACTCCTCGCAGATCGCAGCAGTGCAGCAAAATTTATTATTAATCGCTACAACCATCGCAAAATACGAACCCGTGAATATGCTGGTCACAGCAGAAGATTACTCGCTAGCTAGCGCTATGTTGGCTGTGCAGCCAAAGAGCAACTTCCCCATCAGTTTTGTTGAATGTGAATTTGATGACCTGTGGCTTCGCGACAGCGGTCCCATTTTTGTTATAAATGGTAGTGGTGAGCAGGCGGCGATAGATTTTAACTTTAACGGTTGGGGTAATAAGCAGCAGCACCAGAAAGATGCAAAAGTAGCCAGCTTTATTACAGCGCAAACAGCGGCTGAAAGAATTATTTCCAGTATCGTAATGGAGGGTGGCTGCTTTGAGTTGGACGGTGACGGCACGGCGATAATGACGCACAGCTGTATTATCAATGACAATCGTAACCCCGGCAAAACCAAGCAACAAATTGAATCCGAGTTAAAAGCACTGCTGAACTTACGCAAGATAATCTGGCTAAAAGGCGTAAAAGGTGGCGACATCACTGATGCGCATACAGATTTTTATGCCCGCTTTGCCTATCCTGGTGTGCTAGTGGTGAGTCGCGATAATGACATCAGTTCCTCTGACTACCAGCTTACCCGTGACAACATCGAGTATCTGAAAACAGTCACAGATGCCAGTGGTAGGTCTCTTGAGCTGGTGATTATGGATACCCCAGAAACGATCAATGCACAGTTTGGTGAAGAGCAATTTGCCGCCGGCTATTTGGGGTATTACCTGTGCAATAATGCAGTGATCATGCAAAAATTTGGTAATACTCAGGCAGATAATGCCGCTTGGGAAACTATGCAAGATCTGTTTCCCAGCTATCATATTGAGCAGATAGCAGTGGATGCTATTGCCAGTGGTGGGGGTACTATCCACTGTGCGTCCCAACAACAGCCGCTGACATATACAGTTTAGGGCCGTTGAAAAACTGATAAAAGTAAATAAATATTCTATAAAATGAATTAGATACAGAACTATAATCATCTAAATTATAAAACAAACTGGAGCAATGATGAAACGTACGGGTCACAGATACATAGATGTAGCGACTAACACTACCTTAGATACCTGGTTCCCCAGGGATAACCAGCGCATTGCCAGATCTTGCCTGGCGCAACAGATGGGTGTGATTAAAAGCGATTTTATTGAAATAGAAATTACTGATCTGAACTCGGCAGCCACGACCACTGAAGAAGCCTACCTGAGGTTGCATTTACTTTCTGAGTGCCAGGTGCTGCCCAATGAACTGAACCTAGAGGGGATTTTTGCATTGCTACCGAATATTGCCTGGACCTCGGCGGGGCCAGTACTGCCAAACAGTGTAGATCAGTTGCGCGGCTTAATTGTTGGTCATCACCACCACTTGCGTGTGACATCAATTGATAAATTCCCGCGTATGACAGACTACGTGATTCCAGAGGGCGTGCGCATCGGCGATGCCGACAGAGTTAGGTTGGGCGCTCACCTGGCACCAGGTACTACGGTGATGCACGAGGGCTTTGTTAATTTTAACGCCGGAACACTGGGCGACGCCATGGTCGAAGGGCGAGTAACTCCCGGTGTGATCGTCGATAAAAACTCGGATGTGGGTGCTGGCTCCTCTATTATGGGCACTCTTTCCGGTGGCGGCAAACAAGTAAACTCTATTGGCAAGCGCAGCTTATTGGGTGCTAATGCCGGTATCGGTATCTCTTTGGGGGATGAATGTATTGTGGAGGCGGGGCTATATTTAACCGCAGGGACTAAAGTGAAAACCCCGGACGGGGAAGTTGTCTCTGCACGGGCTCTGTCTGGGCGCAATAAGTTGCTGTTTCGCCGCAATAGCATCAGCGGTGCAGTGGAAGTACTGCGGACAGATTCTTCTGTCTGGGGTGGACTGAACAATGCTCTGCACAGTAATGATTAAAGACTCGCTCAACTAAAGCACTACAACAGACAGTTTAGCTTTGTCTGTTGTAGGCGATTTTTATTGCAGATTGTAAGTTCCAATTGCTTGCACGGTTGGTGCAGTTGCTAGCCAGTAGTCCTCTGCTGGCGACGCTCGCGCATCAAGTACTGTGCACCCATTAATAATATAAGCGATCCTACCAGTACCATAGTGCCAATGGCATTTACTTCTGGAGTGATACCCCGACGAATAGATGAAAATATATAGATCGGCAGAGTCGTGTTGGGGCCGGCGACAAAAAACGAAATAATGAAATCATCAAAACTGAAAGTAAAACTCAGTAGAAATCCTGCCAGTATCGCCGGATATATTTGCGGCAAGGTTACTTGGTAAAAAGTACGCCAGGGGGTTGCATACAAATCCATAGAAGCTTCTATAAGTGCCCGGTCCATACCGGCTATGCGAGCGCGAACCATAATGATCACCAGCGACATAGTAAATAATGTATGCGCGGCAATCACCGAAGCATAACCCATATGCAATTTGGGTGGCTCTGCGCCCTCTGGCCAGATAGAGGCTAAGATTGGGTTGAGAAAGTCAAACACTGTCACCAGCGCCACTAAAGTGGCAATGCCAATGACTATGCCGGGTATCATTACAGATACAAAAATCAGACCATCAAACAAGATCCGCATTTTCCCCTTTAAGCGCTGTAGTGCCAGGGCGGCTGCAGTACCCATTACACTGGATAAAACTGCGACAGTTAACGCAATCACTAAGCTGGTAACAAAAGCGTCTCCGACAAAGGGATTAGACAGTGCTTTTGCGTACCACTGTACAGATAATCCCCTGAGCTCGCTGGCGTGACTACCGGCATTAAAGCTGAACAGAACAATTATTCCTATGGGCACGTAAAGGAACAAGTAAACGGCAATGGCGTAAATTCGCATAGTTATTTTTCTCTTCTACATCAAAGATTCATCAACACCAGTTTTACTATTTCGCAGGGTCATGCGCATATATAAACTGACAGTTATTAACATTATTACCACTAAAGTAATGGATATAGCGGAACCAAATGGCCAGTTGCGCGATTGCAAGAATAGATCCACTAACGCATTGCCGATGAAAAACACTTTACCTCCACCGAGAAACGCCGGAATTAAAAACTCACCCATCAACAAGATAAACACCAACATACATCCGGTGGCTACACCGGGCATAGACAGAGGTAAGGTTACTTGCATAAAGGTTTTATAGGGGCTGGCTCCAAGATCACTGGATGCTTCCAGATACGATTTATTGAGCTTGTCCAGCGAGACGTAGATAGGAAATACCATCAGCGGCAGATAGCCATAGACAATGCCCATCAATACAGCGCCTGGGGTATTGATTAGTCGCACGTCTTCGATGCCGATCCAATCCAGGATGCTGGGTATTCCCTTGCCGCCCAGCAGATAAATCCAGGCGTAAGTGCGAATCAACAGACTGGTCCAAAAAGGCACTATCACCAGCACCAGCAACATAAGCTTGTAGCGTCGATTAACTTTTATGGCAAGATAATAAGCCAGTGGATAGGCCACCAATAAGCTCAAAAAAGTACCAATAGGTGCGTAAGTTAAAGTGTTGCTGAAAGCCTTTAGCCGCGCGCCAAGGTTAGCGTAGTGCTCAAGAGTAAAACCTCCTGCGTATCCGCCCACCGCAGCGCGCTCGCCAAAACTGAAAACCAGAATGACAATAAGTGGCAAAACTAACATAAAAGCGAACCATAGGCCTGTGGGCGTGAGTAACGCGGCGGTCAGCCAGCGGTTCGATTTACTCTGCTGTTTCATTATCATTCCTCAGTAATTCAGTTAATTTTCTACGCGGACTTGAAGCTCGCCATCACTTCGGCACGAATTGGATCGGTCAAAGTTTGTGCGGCGCCAAATTCAAGGCCGCTCATCAATTCTGCGGCTGGGTGTAGAATGGGATCGCTGGAAAGCGACTTAGGCTGTAGGGCAAGTGCTCGAGCATCCGTTGGTGCATAGCCATGCACTTGTGCATCACTTACTTGCACCGCTGGATCCTGGAAATTATTGATAAACGCATAAGCCGCTTCCAAGTGCGGAGCTCCCTTGGGAATACAGTAAAAATCTGTCCAGATCTCACCGCCATCAGTGGCAACTACATACTCCATTTCCGGTATGTCTCTCTTAAGTTGAGTGGCATCACCATTCCAGCAGATTGACATCCAGCCGTCACCGCTGCGCATACCCGGCTGATAATCAGAGGTAATAGCGAACAGATGTGGCTTGGACTCAATCAATAAAGCCTCTGCTGCAGCAAGCTCTTTGGCATCCACCGAATTGAAAGAATGGCCTAGTGCACACAGGGCGGCGCCAATAGTGGTCAACTGATAGTCATGCAAAATGGTATGTCCGGAACCTGCATTCATTGTCACATCAAAAAAGTCTTTCCAGGAAGTGGGGCCACTGGTGATTTTTTTCGAGTTGACAATAAAACCTGTAGTGCCCCAGTTTTTAGGTACCGCATAAACTTTGCCATTGACTGTGGCAGGCCCTGCAAACTTAGGGTTATTAGAGCCTGCATCGTAATTTGGCAATTTGGATAAATCCAATTCCTGAATCAGATCAAGTTTGACGTACTCTTCGATGGTGTAGTTAGTTGGCACAAAAACATCCCACCCGGTTCCACCCGCTTGCAGTTTTGCCAGCATTTCTTCGTTTGAACCAAATGCATTTATATGCACATTAACGCCGGTAGCTTTGGTAAATTGATCAACGTTGGCTTGATCGTGGTAGTTCGGCCATGTGGAGAATACCAGTCGATCACCCAGCTCACCTGCAAAGGCAGTGCGCGGCAGCAGTGCAGGCATAGCGGTAGCCATTACCGCCATGGCAGTGCCCAGGCCTGTTGCACCCAGAAATTGTCGACGACTGATAGATCCCTTTTGATAGCGGTGAAACTCTTTCATGAACTTTGTCGCTGTTATTGGCTTATCATTGTTATTATTACTCATATTCAAATCCTCGCTTTAGTCAATCCGTTTTCCAATTATCTAAGGGTATCACTGCACGCTTCACAGTTTGGCCTTAGCTCTCTGTAAAGGCATTAGGTATCAGCAAGCACAAGAGCAGATTCTGCCTGCCAGCTTATTGAGACCTGATCACCTGGTACAAAACTTTGAGTACTGCCGGTAATGTTTTTTGGAGACAACACTAAAACCTCGCCATGTCCCTGTGTTTCAATGAGGTATTCCGAGCGCTCGCCCAAAAAAATTCTATTGATGACTTTTCCTGGCAGGCTGACCCCCGGATGAAATTTTGTATGATCTGCAGCGGTAATAGAGATCATTTCGGGTCGAACCGCGATGCTCGCTTTGCCACCAATAATTAATGGTGCGGCACCTTTTGCTGGGGCACCGAGCAAACTTAACCCAGAATCTATTTGAATAGTTGCGCCCGTAGCATTCACGTCGCAGATCTTACCGTTAAAGAAATTTGTCTTACCAACAAAGTCGGCCACATAGCGATTGCGCGGATTGTCGTATAAGTCACGCGGGCTGCCTGACTGAACTATTTTCCCTTCGCGCATGATGCAAATGCGATCGCTCATCGACAGTGCCTCTTCCTGGTCATGGGTCACCAAGATAAAAGTGATGCCGACATCACGTTGCAGTGTCTGTAACTCCATCTGCATTTCGCTGCGTAGTTTGCGATCCAGTGCCGCCAGCGGCTCATCAAGCAAAAGACAAGTAGGTCTATTAATAAGGGCTCGTGCAAGGGCTACTCGCTGCTGCTGACCACCGGAGAGTTCCCAAACTCTTCGTTTCCCATAGCCGCTTAGGCGTACCATTTCCAATGTTTCATCGACACGCTTAAGAATTTCCTGGTTGCTGGGTTTAGGGCTTCGCTGGCGCAATCCATAGGCAATGTTGTCTCTGACATCCATATGTGGAAACAGTGCATACTGCTGGAAGACCATGTTAACCGGGCGCTTATGGGAAGGAGTACCAACCACTGAATGTCCGCCAATGAACACATCACCTTCAGTGGGTTGGTCAAAACCGGCAATTAATCGTAGCGAGGAGGTTTTTCCGCAACCTGAGGGACCCAAAAAACTAAAGAAGGAGCCGCGTTCTACACTTAGCGATACATTGTCTACTGCTACTACATCGCCAAAACGTTTAGTGACACCTTTAAATTCAATGTCGTATGTTTTTGTTATTTTAGACTGAGCGGTCAAGTTCTTCTCCAAATACGGTATATACCTTAAAACGACTTAATTCTTGAATAATAGTTATACATGGCATATTATCCGATTACAAGTTAACGGCCAGATTTTTGTTTTTAATGTATATATAGGAACCGGCCAAAGCAGCACCCATGGTAAAAATTTACTTATAAAAGTTGGAGTAGACGCAGTGAGCAATACAGCAAAAAGGACCAATGAATCTAAAATGGAAAATCCCAGCTGGGAGGATTTGCTCGCTCAATGTATTGATTTTATGGGTGATGGTCAGTTTTATGACAAATTAGTTGAGCTCCTTCAATCGCTGGCAAGTTTTGATAACTCAGTGGTTTTTGCCTATAACAATAGAGAAAAACCTACCTGCCTGGCTGATACTTTTTCACAGCAAAATCGAGCTGTGTTTGTCGATGAATACCTGAAAGGGCCCTATCTGCTGGATCCATTCTATAAAGCCTGCAGCCGCCAAATAAAAAGCGGACTGTATCGATTAACAGATATTGCCCCAGATCGCTTTCTGCAAAGTGAGTACTATCGCTCTTATTATGTGCACACTGATATGGCGGAAGAGCTTTGTTACATCTTTTATTTACCCGCTGGCTCGGCGGTTGTCATTTCACTGATGCGCTCAGAGCTAAGTTCACGCTTTTCTGCTCGCGAGTTCCGTTTACTGGCCAAAGTAACCCCTGTTATCACCAGCATGGCGAAGCGTCACTGGCAATCAATGGCTGGAAACGACAGCAGTGAATCGATAAATTTAGAACAACATAAAGATCATTCACTGATCGAGGAAGCCGTCAGCGATCATTTCGGGCAACGCATTACCCCACGAGAAATCCAAGTTGTGGCCCAGGTACTTGAGGGGCATTCCTCTGAAGCCATTGCAACCAGTCTGGGCATATCCTCGGGAACTGTGCGCATTCATCGGCGCAATATCTATGCAAAACTGCAAGTTTCTTCCCAGGAAGAGTTGTTCTCGAATTTTTTCAAAAAAATGTCGACGGTACATGACTAGTGCATCGACAAGATTTTTTGCCGATAGAGTAAATTTTTACCGCCACCAACTACTTGTGGCAGAAAAATAAATGGATTCAGACAACAGCTCTGTTCATTTATCTGCTTACTCCCAGTTTGGGATAACCTATTTATTGGAGATAAGGGTATGGATAACAACAGTACAAGCAGTAGCACGCAGGCCCGCAGTGTTGGTCGTCTGGTTGGAAAGACAGCGGTTATTACCGGCGGCGCAGCAGGTATGGGGCGTGCTGCCTCACTGGCATTTTGTAAAGAAGGTGCCTCTATTGTCATTTTAGACATACAGAAAAAAGCCGGTGAAGCCCTGGTAGAAGAACTGCGAGCAAAAGGCAGTACTGCGCATTTTATCGAAACCGATGTGTCTGACGAAGGGCAGGTAGAGGCGGCATTTGATCAAGTTGCCAAACTGGTGGGTAGCTACAATGTGCTTTTTAATCATGCCGGTACCATCATTGTTAAACCGCTGCATGAAACCACTGCAGAAGATTATGATCGGCTGATGGCCATCAACGTGCGATCAGCGTTTCTGGTCTGTCGACGTGCTGTCAAAGAAATGAGCGACAATGGCGGCGGCTCGATTGTTATCACAGGTTCTATTGCGTCTGAATTAGGTTACCCGCTGGAGTCCGTCTACTGCATGACCAAAGGGGCGGTGTTACAGCTGGCACGTAGTATCTCAGCCGAATACCGAGATCAGGGCATTCGCTGTAATGCAGTCTGCCCAGGGTTTGTAAAAACGGATCATGGCTTGCGTGAAATTAGCGAATTGGATTCTGCCGGACAGGAGTGGCAAGAAGGGGCGCTTGACCAAGCTCAAGGACGCATATGCAAACCAGAAGAAGTCGCATCAGCAGTGGTTTTTCTGGCATCGGACGAATCCAGTTTCATTAGCGGCAACGCCTTGTATGTGGACAATGGCTGGTATGCTAAGGGCTAGATGATAAGGATTGTCGATATACAAAGAAAGCAGCACCGAACTAAGTCGTCAAATAAGAGCACACAGATGGACAAACTGATTGGAATCGTTTGTTGCTCTTATTTGATTGCTAACACTTTAAGCAGTCTGCTAATTCTTAACTCTATCGGGCTCAGGGTAGTTTAAAACCCAATCCCGAAAGGTTGCCAGGCTTGGGCTGATATGTTTGTTTTTCGCTATCAGCAGATAATAGGCCCAATCGCTGTGAAATACATCATCAAATAAGCTGACTAATTGACCGGACGCTAAGTGATCATAAATTAAAGCATTCGAACCCATGGCAATGCCTTGACCGTCGATAGCGGCTTGCATCAATACATTGCTGTCATCGAGGATGCTGCCGCGCTCAGGGTCTACCCCGGTTGCGCCCACTTGGGTTAGCCAGCGGCTCCAGCAGTAATAATTTAGGTCGTGCAACAGCGGTAAATTATGCAGCTGTGCCGGGGTTTTGATTGGCCCGTAATTATCAATAAAATCCGGACTGCAGACCGGAAAAAAGTCCAGCTTTAGCAGTGGATAAGCAATCACTGCGGGCCAATTTCCACTGCCAAAAGTAATGCATAGATCGATGTCTGTGTCTTTAAAGTCGGCAATTGATTGCGAGTAGTTAAACAGCAATTCTATATCGGGATGCTGTTGGCTAAATTCAGGCAAACGTGGTGACATCCATTTAGAGGCAAAGGCTGAGCCCATTCTGACCTTTATGCTCTGGCGCTGTTGTTGGGGAAGTAAATGTAAAATACTCGCTTCCATTTGATCAAAACACTGGCTTAGTTCCAATAACAGCTTTTTGCCTTCTTTAGTCAGTTGTAATTTACGCGGCTGGCGAATGAACAGACTTAACTGCAGGTATTGCTCAAGTGACTTCACCTGATGACTAACGGCTGCCTGTGTCACATTTAACTCATTTGCCGCCAGGGTAAAACTCAGTTTACGGGCAACCGCTTCGAATGCTTTTAAACTATTAAGGGGGGGAAGACGTCTCGCCATGTGCACCATCAAGGATTATTAGAAGTAATTTGCATTAGTTAATCTAATAGCAAAAACAAAATAAATCAATTGTAGATGGGTGCTTATTGATTGATTATCCAACTATATTTTTAATATGCGACAACCAGCAAATAACAATAATTAAAGGATACTTCATGGACCTTAGATCCAATGGCGCAGTGGCGCTCTTAGCTGTGTTTTGTAAACAGGCTATTGATGGCGATGATCGATGTGCTAAATGGCATCTGCTAAACACTTCAAGTCAGCCCCGCTCAATGACTCGATAAAGATCGACTGTCATTAAATTACAGAGGTTAAAAGTATGCAATCAACAGCAAAAGTAGTGATTATCGGTGGCGGCTCACTCGGTGTTAACTTAATGTACCACCTCACTAAAGAGGGCTGGAATGACGTTTTATTAATAGAAAAAGGGGAGCTGACATCCGGTTCAACCTGGCATGCAGCAGGCTTGTGTCCCAACTTTAATGGCAATCACAGTTTATCCAAAATCCATGAGTACACCATCAAACTATACGATGAAATTATTCCCCGTGAGACAGGTTTAGCATCCACTTTTCATCGCACTGGTAGTTTGCGAGTTGGCTATACCGAGCTGGAAGAGCAGTGGTTTCGCAACGTCATTAGCCGATCGCGCAATGTCGGCTGTGAAATGCGTTTTATAAGCGTCGATGAGGCCAGAGAGATCAACCCGCTGATGAATTTTGATCGGGCCAGGTGCATTTTATATACCCCCAATGACGGTCACATTGATCCAAGTTCGATTGTCATGCCTCTGGGTCAGTTAGCCCGTGAAAACGGCGCTAAAGTCTCGCGATTTAATCGTGTTACTGAGATCAATCTGCTGCCCAGTGGCGAATATCAAGTTGTTACTGAGAAAGGCACAGTGCTTGCTGAACATGTGGTCAATGCCGCAGGCTGCTTTGCACCAGAGGTCGGTAAAATGTTAGGTGTGCACATACCTATCGTCAATTTAGAACATCAGTACCTGGTGACTGAGGACCACCCACAAATCGCGAAACTGGCAAGAGAGCTTCCGGTTACCAGAGACTCCTGGGCGTCGAGCTACATTCGACAGGAGGGCAATGGTTTTTTGATAGGTCCCTATGAAACCTTTGGTGCAAAACCTTGGGCACTATCCGGCATGGACTGGGATTTTGACCGCGGACTGTTTGCAGGAGACTTAGTACGTATCATGCCTTTTTTAGAGCGCTGTATGGAGCTGGTTCCAGGGTTCAGTGAAGTGGGAGTCAAAACCATCATCAATGGAGCGATCACCCACACCCCTGATGATAATTTCCTGGTGGGTCCGGCTAAAGGGTTACGTAATGTCTGGAACTTATGTGGTGCATCCATCGGCATTGCGCAAGGCGGCATAGGTAAGTACCTGGCCCAGTGGATGGTGCATGGTCAATGTGACATCAACATGGGTTCATTAGACTCACGTCGTTTTGACAATTGGGCCGATAAACTGTATTGCACCGTAAAAGCGATTGAATCTTACGAGCACATGTACGCTTGCGCTGCCCCCAACGAGAACCGCCCACACGCCAGACCCACAAGAGTCACCCCTTTATATTCAACGTTGCAGCAACAGGGAGCCGTTCATAATGTAGTGGCAGGGTTTGAAAAACCGGCGTGGGTTAGCGATAGCCAATTGCGGGGTGAAACCCCGAGCTGGACCCACTCTGATGCTCAGCAAAGTGTCGCCAATGAGTGTGCAGCAGTGCAAAATCACTGCGGTATTATGGATTTATCTGCAGTGGCAAAATTTGTTATCAAAGGCGCGGATGCCGCTGAATATTTAGACTTGCTATCGGCGAATAAATTACCGGGCAGCAATGGTCGGATTGGTTTGAGCTTGTTTCACGCAAAGAACGGCGGCATCATGGCAGAACAAACGATTAGCCGCATAGATGACAACCATTTTATCTTAATGGGAGCGATAGGCTCGCAAGTAAAAGATTACCAGTGGTTAGAATGGCACATTGGTGATTTTGCTGTACAAATAGAAGATATATCAGAGCAGTGGGGCGGTTTGTTATTAACCGGACCCAAAGCGCGCGAGATTCTTCAGCAACACTGTCCGGATGAAGATTTAAGCAACTGCGGTTTTCCCTGGTTGAGCTGCAAAAACATTCAGCTGGATTCTGCGCAAGTTTTCGCCATGCGGGTTTCCTATGTTGGCGAGCTGGGCTGGGAGTTGCATATGCCCGCCTGGCAAGTACTGTCTATCTACGAGTCGCTGTGTAAAACGGGCATGCCGCTGGGGCTGAAAAATTTTGGCTCCTATGCAATGAACAGCATGCGTTTGGAGAAAAAGTATCCTGCCTACTCCAGTGAATTTACTGAAGAGGTATCGGCAATAGAAGCGGGTATGCAGCGTTTTGTCGATAGCAGCCGGGACTTTATCGGCGCGATAAACATTCGTGAGCGACAACAGCGTCCACTGTCGAGTGTCTTAGCTTACTTGGTATTTGACGATGATATAGCCGCGGAGTGTTTTGGCAACGAGGCCGTATGGGTAGGGGATCAACTCATAGGGCTGATCACCAGCGGCGGCTATGGGCACCGGATCGGCAAGAGTTTAGCATTTGCTTACATCGACCCTGTGCATCATATTAGCCAGACGCAAGTAGTGGTTGAGACTTCAGTCGGCAACCGGCATGCGCATATCGAAATGACAGCAGCTTACGATGCAAAAAATCTAAAGCTGCGGTCATAAAACAGCTGACGGTAATTATCAGTTGCTGTTAATTACCGTCTTTAGTAAACCGCCTCAGTTTCAGGCACACATGCGGTGCAGAGGATAATAACCTTCTGTACCTGGCTTAACCCTTAAGCGGGCAAGTTCTTAAACCGAATAACCGGTAAAGTGGGCAAAACCCTATGAGCCCGGTCAACAAAGGAACTAAGCCAATCCAACCTAACAGAGTTAGCGGCCCCAGAAAAACTAAACTTAACAACGCAATTCCCAATAGGACTCTCAATCCTCTATCTAATAGACCTGCATTTTTCATTAGTCACCTCAATAAGTTATGTTTCAAGTTGTGTAAGATGACTAACAATTTAGACTATTGAGTAGCTGTGGTCTGTGACAAAGTCACACAGGGA
>ASZI01000055.1 GCA_000416315.1 Osedax symbiont Rs2
CCTCATCAGCTTTCACAACGCAACAATTTATGCAGCTTGTATAAGCTGCATGGCACAAAGCTTCTTAAGCGTATTGAATGAACAAATGCAGCATGGCCTTTCTGCCCATCAAGTTAAGCTTTTTTCGTTGCCACTAAGGTCAAGGTTGGCTGCGCAGTTGTTTGTAAATACTGCTGAATATCCACATGGTCTATTTGTTCAGGGGATAGGTGTTGGTGTGCATAAGTTAAATAGATGCCGCTACTTAGAAACAGCTCGAATAAGCTAGCATCAATATGCTGATCCTTTTTCATATAACTCATGATCTTAATCGCTTCGCTGAGTTTTTTGGCTTTCTTGTAAGGGCGATCACTGGCTGTTAATGCCTCAAAGATATCAGCAATTACCATCATCTTAGCGGCTGTTGACATTTCCTCGCCCCGAAGGCGTTTTGGATATCCGGTGCCATCTATTTTCTCGTGGTGGCCACCCGCTATCTCTACTACATTAGAGAGCTGTTTTGGAAATTTAAGTTCATCTAACATAATAATTGTCTGGATTATATGTTCGTTAATTTTATAGCGCTCTTCAGCATTTAATGTGCCTTTAGCAATGCACAAATTGTAGACCTCGCCTCTATTGTACAAGTACTCGGGGGTTTGCATATTAAAGCCCCATTTATTGTTAGTTGCTAATACGTCTTTTGGGTGTCTTTCTATAATGTGTTCAACTTTGTCATCAAGCAGCTTTTCATTCACCGGCAACGGCTGTTTAATGATTTTCTCCTTGCGCCGCTGCTCTTCCCAGGAAATGCCGATTCGATCATCAATGGTCCTTTGCCAGGTCAAATTGGCTAATTCTAAGATTTTTTGTTGCGCTACGTGTGGCATGTATTCACTGCCTAGATTACACTCAGCGACGAAGGCGAAGTCTTGATCCAGTTGTAATTCTTGCTCAAGTAACTCATCTTTTAACAACGCTGAATCGCCGCCGCGATTTAGTTCTTTCCAATAATTAATTTGCGCATCGCGTTTCAAAACTTCAAAGCGCATCCTCACCTCGTGGATCCGATCGTAATTCGTTTCAAGTTTAGTTGATTTATCAACGACATATTCTGGAGTAGTGATTTTTCCGCAGTCGTGCAACCAAGACGCAATGTCCAACTCTTCCCACTGATCTTTGCTCAGCGAGAAGTCTTTGAACTCTCCACTGCCCTGCTCTACCGCCGCTTGGGCAAGCATTTTTGTCAATTCGGGAACTCGCAAACAATGCCCTGCGGTATGGTGCGATTTGGCATCGATGGCTTTTGCAATTAGCTTGATGAAGGATGACAACAGCTCTTTTTGAGTCTTTAATAAATGCCGGCTCTCCATAGAGACCGCAGCAAACCCAGACAGAGTTTCTATAAAGCCTATTCTTTCTTCATTATCCAAATCCTCCGTTTTTTTATTATCAAGATCATTGATAACACAAAGAATGCCGGTCGTTTCTCCGGAGCGGTTATTTAGAGGAAGTGTCAAAACTTGTAGATTTTGGGAATTTAATTTTTCAAAGAATGGCGTCAATACATCCCTTTTATGCTGGCTTGCTTCACGACATTTAAATCGATATACCTTGGTGACGCGTTGCTTTAATGAGTCAGTAATAAAATTTCTGCCATTGGAAATTTCAACACTCGTCAGTTTAATATCGCTACTGGTATCGCTGGCCAATTTTACGCTCACTGGATCGAGGATAGTTTCCTGCTCATTCAATAAGTACAGAACCGTCGCATCAGCACGGCTAATATCTAATGTTTGTCGGGTAATGGTTTCTAACAGAGAATCTAAGTTCCTCTCCCCCGATAGTGTTTTGATCATACTTAAAAAATGGCCAATGGTATCCTTCATCGCTGCCATATCTTTGGCTAGTGTATCTATTTCTTTGACTGATGATGAGGGGAACGGCTGCGCTGTAAAATCAAATTTTCGAATTCTACGAGTATTCATGGTCAAATGCCGCAATGGTTTCGAAATCATATATGCACAGTAAGCGGAGACACACACTGCGATAGCTATCAGCAGTAAAGCAATTAAACTAGATTGCCAGCGTATAGCAATAGCCTTGGAAAACAGCTCATGATGAGGTGCCAAAAATGCGAAGTATAAGACAAAATCTTTATTCACCGTAAATTTTTTAACTGCACCTCCCCACACATCTTCTGAATATTCAAATTGCAGCAACTGTTCTTTTGGCTCAATTTTCAAGGCGTTTTTCGACAGTACCGGGCTCTGCAATTCATCTAAGCGGGCAATATGACTATTGCCATTGTGTCTTTGTACAATCAATTTCTGTGGGTCTTTGTAGGCTATCACTTTGCCTTGCATATCAAAGGCGACTAATTCAGAAGAGGGAGTAATTATATTGTTTTTCAAAATGGCGGAAATATCATCCAAAGAGATATCCGCAGCTATGACTGTACCGGGATATTTAGATTCTAGTGTGACAGTAATGCCGACTTTCTTAACAAAATAATACAAATAAGGGGGCGTAGTAGTGAGACCTTGCGCATTTATAGCCAATTTGTACCATGGCCTTGTACGCGGATCATAATGTAGATTCTCTAAGGGAATACGGCCCGTCTCATTCAGTGATTTATCGAAATAGATTCGCAGTGCATGCTTTTCACCCTCAACCTGCGTCTGAATATTATCAATCATATAGGTGGTGTTAATCGGAGCTTTAAATTGCTCGCGTAGGTAATTGCTTGAAACCGCCCGTAGTATAAAAAAATCGCCGTTGGCATAACCTACTTCAAAGCCGCTCACTGATTTATTGGCCTGTAAAATTTTAGCCAATACTGGCAAGTAACTAAGCCTTGCTTGCAGTGTACGTGCCTTGGCTATTTCGCCTTGTGCCATAATTTCTAAGCTGTTGGATGCCAGACTGTGCACGGCTTTTAAATCCATAAATGCGTTTTGCATAACTTTTTCATACAGCACAGTAGAATTTTCGGCGATCAACTCTGTGTTCTTTTGATAGTTAAACCAAATCTGTGCCCCCCCTAAAAAAACAGTGATAAGGGTAAACATAGTCGCTGTGTGAATATGCAGAGGCAATTTGTTGGCCGTTCTAACCAAATCAACAACTTTTCGAAACATGCTTTTTTCATCCTTGAAGAAACGATTGTCACAAAGGCTGGATAGCTTCATAAAAGCCTAAAATATCTTATTTCAATAAATATGCTTATTTATATATAGCGCATAGTTATTATAGGACAGACCGATGTATTTAACAGAAAATATATATATTTCAATATTATGTATCATGTCGATGGGTATACAAGCAAGTCTATGGCGTGTCGATTTTATATGATACTTCGATTTAACCGGCAAAAATCAACAATCTAATCTGCCATCAATGCAGTCTTAAGCTGCTGCGAATGGTATTGCCATCATATTTATTAAATAATTTATAAGAGGGGCCTTAGTGGGTTCAATGCTAAGAAGCGGCTGCTATTATGATCTGTAGCTGTTGTTGATTCCATTTACCTATTTGCTGAAAAATTAATCCAAAGCGGGCGAGATCACGGCAGCACATCCGCAGCTTGTAAACCGCCTGAATTGATTGTTCTGCTTCAAAGAAAAACAGTCCTGTGAACGAAAATCCTGCATCTGTAACACCCGAGCTACAGATACTTCTATAGCTTCAGCCCAATCCATGGAAACACTGTTTCGCTGTTTACTCCCTGCTACACTAAAACCCCAATTGTTGTAGAGCCAACGCCGTGTTCAGGTCGACCCGAAGCAGTATCATAAACGCAAGGAAGATAGACAGCAGAGCGACACTGCATGATATCGCTCAGCCTGGCCTGTCTTTGTGTAGCCGTGAGTAAGCCCTTATCATTGACTCCTAGCTCTGCAAATGTCTGCCCTAGTGACTGTTTTCCCTGATCGACAGTGATACCCATTAAAGCGCTGATAACGCTTTAGCGCACGGATGCCATGCTAGATTTCTGGGCACATTCTCCCTTTAGTATACGGCCAAACCATATGTGCCAGCTTTTGTTAGTAGCTCCTTGCAAAGTAGATAGGTTTTTCAATACGAACCTAAGTGACACTATGGTTAACGGCGTACAAAAGACTCATGTATCATTCATTGATTAAACAAAACCCGTTGCCAAAAGGATCTGCACAATAGGCAATTGCACCCCAGTCAGCACTTTCTCCCCCCTCGTGTGTGCCACCCAATTTGAGTACTTTTGCTACTACTTCATCGACATTATCACAGAGAAAATCTAAATGAATAGGCGTCCAATGCCGTTGATAATCACGCACAGCACTGCCTGAATGCAAAGGTTTTGTTCCCGCTGCTTTTTCCTGTAGATAAATATCGGAATTTTCGACACAAAGCACCACCATGTTGGCTCCCTGGTCACGCACTTTGCTGCAGCCAAGTGCCTCAATATAAAAAGCTGTTGCTTGCTTCAAGTTAGAGACATCAATGCTCACTGAAATTTTTATCATAAATTTACTCCTCTTAAATGCGTTGATTCGATTGTTTTTGCTACATTCGGATAATTCTGCAGCCCAGTTTGCAGTAGTTTCCCGGGGTGGTTACATAGCTTATGCTGTTTTCTTTATGTATTTCGTAATAGTGCTATTTGACAGCTAGCCAAAGCGTTGAATAATCCTAAAAGAATTATCCGCAAGGCAGATAAAATAACCAAACTAATGAGCGTTTTTTTCCGCCTGTGACCTTCGCTGGGGAAACTCTGATCGACTGAGGCCAGTTAAGATACCCTTTTTACCGATACTGATCAAGCATACAGCCTGTACAAAAACACATAGCCTATTCCCTGGAGATTCGACAGCTGTTTACATAGAAAAAGCACCGATTGGATGCTAGGAATAATATTTTTACGCATAGAACAGCTGAGCTATTTGTTTCATTATTGCTCTTTGCAGGCCTTGCTGTTGTAGACAGTGGCATCTTAGCAATCACAAGCTAACCGCTGACTCTATTGTTACCACATCGACGGCTTTCAGGTGGTCATAGCTCGCTCACCTGAACGCAACAGAATATTGTATTTAGGCTACTGAAGGTATATTTCAAACACATAGATGAGTGTAATACCATGAAATCAAGCATGGCCTCGCCATTAATAAAACGCATAGCAATTCTCTGGATTTTACTTATTCCAGCAACTAATACTCACAGTTTTGAAGAAGATGTAGCTATGTTCGTAATGGAACAAGTTCCCTATGGTTTTCAGACAGAAGACGGTAAAAACAGCGGAGTTTTATTGAATATTTTGCAGCAAATTCGCCTCGATAGTGGAATAGGTTTAACTGTAAAAACTTTGCCTCTTAAGCGCTTACTGGCAACTTTGCTAAGGGATAAAAAAACTTGCACATTAGTGGCTGATTCCCCGGTTATTGTCGATAATTTGGATCTGCTTGAGCCCATTGGCTTCACCTTAACAGCCGGTATTTTACCTGTGGCGGGGGTTAAGTTGAAAGATTACACTAGCCTTAAAGGAAAGCTGATAGCAGTTGCTTTAGGTATCCAGTTTGATGAAAAATTTGACAGTGATAGCAGCTTAAATAAAGTCAGTACTGCGCAGTACATCGATGCCATTAATCTGATGAAAGCCAACCGAGTGGATGCTGTTGCCGGTGCTATTTCAGTCCTTAAATATATTGCTCTACAAGGAGGATTAACGGCCCAGTTTTTTGATCAACCACTGGTTCTTATTAAGAGGGAGATGTATCTGGTCTGTAGTTTTAAGCTGACAAAAAATGAGCGCAGGGAACTGCAACAAGCTGTGATAAAGCTAAGAATGAGTGGTCGGACACAGCAAATTATTGATGCTTACTTTGGCCAGTCAAACCAATAGAATCAGTGATACTGAGCTGCTAAATTCATAGTATAAGCGTAGGTTTTTGAATAACTATTAATCTACCCTACTACCCAGTATTTAGCTTTAGTGCAGATAAATGCTTGAGCTTGGACTCGCATATTTGCATATCAGCTGCAAAACTTAACTTGTAGGGATAACGGTTTGCCTGCTTTTAGTCTCTGTCTCTAAGAACAGTATTTGTGCATACAAGCAGATGACTCTTTGATCGAAACAGCAACAATCAAACCATCTGCCTAAAAACAATCATTTGTTAGCTGCTTGTTCTCGATACGCTCTTCACTTTTATTGCTTGCATTACTTTTCTGCCAATGTTGTTAGCTGTGCCGATAACTGCGTAGGCACATCCTACTTAGGTCTTGAAAAGCGAGTTTCAAATTGATGCATCTTTTGTGTTACTAATCAGTCAAACATTCGCTGTCTTAATAATAATTGTACTATATTTAACAGTAGTCATTAGCAATAACTGGGGACAACTGTGCCAATAAACGCACCTGAAATCTTAATCGTCGATGATGTGGCTGCTAATCGTATTGCACTTAGGAAAATCCTCAGAGATTACGATGCGGTCTTAGTCGAAGCTGATTCGGGCATTGCCGCGCTTAAGAATGCTGTCGACCTGAAAAACTTAGCAATTATTCTGTTAGATGTTCAGATGCCAGGAATGGATGGTTATGAAGTGGCAGAAATTCTTCGAGAAGAGGATCAGACGAATCATATTCCGATCATTTTTATAACAGCTGTGCATCGTGATGAGAGCCATGTGCTTAAAGGATACTCCTCGGGTGCGGTTGATTATATTCCAAAGCCTATAGATCCAGACATTCTCAGGTCAAAAATCAACATCTTTTTAAAGCTGTGGAGGATGAGAGCAAACCTAGAACTAGAGATTGAACGCCGAGTAGAAGCCGAGAAAAAAAGTTCCCCCTTAGCCCGCCATGACGAGTTGACCAACTTACATAACAGACGAGCACTAATGGAGCTGTTCGCCGGCGAGCTCAATCGCGCATCACGCACCAAAACAGTACTCAAGGTATTGATGATTGATCTGGACGGATTTAAAGCGGTCAATGACAACCTAGGGCATGAAGCCGGGGATGTAACGCTGATCGCGGTAGCATCCAGGTTGCGCACTGTTATTCGAAACTATGACACTTTGGCCCGTGCTGGCGGTGATGAGTTTGTTATTTTGATGGCCGATATGATCGATCCACTATTATTTAGCAAAAAAATTGATGATATCATCGAGGCTGTGTCCGTACCTATCTCGTTTAATAATGACCTGATTCAGATTGGAATTAGTATTGGGATTGCTGAATACCCTACGGATGGCAATGAAATCAATGAGTTATTACGTCATGCTGACAAAGCAATGTATGCTGCAAAGCGTTTAGGTGGCAGTCGCATGCAAGATTACACCCCAGAAAAAAGTCACGACTCTTTTGAGCAGTAAATACAGATATTGCTATTGATTAGTTCAGATGTTCAGACAACCAAATTTTAAACTGATCAAAAGGTATTGGTTTGCTGATGTAATAGCCCTGCCCTACTTCACAACCTTCAGCTTTTAAATAATCAAGTTGCGCTTTTGTTTCTATACCTTCAGCAATAACATCAAACTCCAGCCCATGTGCCATGGCAATAATTGTGCGCACTAAAATTTTATCCTCTTTGACTTCAGGAATTCCCGATACGAAGCTTCGATCGATTTTGACTGTTTTTATTGGACAGCGTTTTAGATAACTTAAAGATGAATAACCGGTGCCAAAATCATCAATTGAAAGACTGATACCAAGCTCGGAAATTAACTGGAATTGTTTTCTAACTTCTTCCGTATCTTCGAGCAACAATCCCTCTGTGATTTCAATTTCTATCTGCTGCGGATAGATCCTGGCGCTATCAATTGCACTTTGTAGTAATTGGTATAAATCATTATTTTTAAATTGCATCGCAGATGCATTAATTGCGATTCTGAACTTAATATTTTCATCAAAGAATGGTAATTCACGGATCTCTTCAAAGTGATTGATTGATTGCTCAATGACCCAAGCACCTATTTCATAAATGAGTCCCGTTGATTCGGCTATAGGGATGAAGTATTCGGGTGAAATGGCTCCCAGTTCCGGGTTAGTCCAACGCAATAAAACTTCAGCCCCCATAGGTAACGATGTCCTAAAATCGATTAATGGCTGAAAATATAGGCTAAATTCATTATTTATAATCGCATACTGCAGTAATCTCTCCACTTTTGCCCGCTTATGGGCCGCAATATCCATCTCATCAGAAAAAAATCTAAAGGCATTTTTACCCTCATCCTTAGCTTTCCCTTTTGCTACTTCAGCAAAGTAAAGTAGCCTTTCAGCATTATCGCTATTATCCGGGTAAACACTGATGCCTATACATGCACTCAGCTTGACGGTGTTATCCTGTAGGACTATCTGGTTTTTTGCCGCGATAAGCACCTGATTTATACGGGTTGTCAAGATAGCTGTATCA
>ASZI01000056.1 GCA_000416315.1 Osedax symbiont Rs2
TGTTCATACTTTTTAATAATGGCCTGATATAAACCACTGGCTTTAATCACCTTCAACCCGGCATTAAAATCATCCCGGGTCTGGCGTTCAACAAATTTAACATTGCGTGGAGAAGCTGAGAATATATTGTGGAACTTGAGGCGCTTGTGACGATTCCTTTGATATAGCGCTCCCTCTGACTGCGCTTGGCTTTTCCAGTAGTTAAATATTCTCTTCTCAGAGATCACTACATCGACCCTATTTGCATACAGTTGCTTAACCTGCAGCGATTGCTTGGCATGTTCTCGATAATCTTGATTATTTTTTGCCATAGTGGCGTAGATCGGTCCCAGATACTTAGAGGCATTTTGAAAGGCCAGAACGCGTTTATCAACCAGGTCATTTATGGAGTGAATCTGGAAATGTTGATCATCGAAAGCGATGGCAAAGTTATGGTAGGTAATAGTCGTGTCGGAATCATAAACTTTCATATTAACTTCACTGCCAATATCAAAGATGCTGTTTTGCGCCGTGCCATCTACCTCTTTGTTTTTTAGTCTTCTGAGTAAGCGCAAATTCGGCACATAGTGAAAGCTGACACTATAGCCTCTGACTTTGAGCGCTTCTTTGATGATCTCGACTTCAATACCGGCATTATTTTTATCTAGTACATAGGGGGGCAGCGCGATGCCGATTGCTATTCGCAATTCATTGACCTGAGCCATACAGGAGAAGCTCATAACAAATAGTGCACAGCTAAGCCATGCTCTGGGAGCAAGCCCGGACAACGAGGGTGATTGACTGGCAAACTGCTCCTTTTTTAGCCTGTAAATAGCTAGCCCCCAACAACCGCAATAGAATGAATTCATCTCTACTATAGCCATTACCGACTATTATTTCCAGTGTCTCGAAATGCCCGCAGACGGCACTTAAACTTGACTCTATGCTGCAGAATTTATACCACATAGTCAGGGCTTTGATGCTAAACTAGCAGAGCAACTAAGCTTGATATGACGCTGCAATTGATTGCTGAAACAGCTCCATATTCGGGCATGTTTTAAGCTGGTTGCAACAGACGACAAGGTTCCCTCGGGTGCCTTGTTTGCGTTTGGCATAAACAATTTACCTTAGATTAGTAACAGAACTACGGAGCAGACCCCATGACCCTCACCTCTCAAGATACTATCGCCGCACAGGCGACGGCACCCGGTCGCGGTGGTGTGGGCATCATTCGAGTGTCGGGCCCAAAGGCCGCTGAAGTAGCAGCGGCGGTGATTGGCAATGTGCCTAAGCCGCGCTATGCACAATATGGCGCTTTTCTCGATGAGTGTGGCAGCGAGTTAGATCAGGGCATTGCCTTGTATTTCCCAGGACCTCACTCTTTTACCGGAGAAGATGTTCTGGAGCTACAGGGCCACGGCGGTCCTATAGTGATGGATTTTTTACTGCAGCGGGTGCAGGCACTGGGCTGTCGGTTGGCCAACCCCGGGGAGTTTTCCGAGCGCGCCTTTTTAAATGACAAACTGGATTTAGCTCAGGCCGAGGCGATTGCCGATTTAATCGATAGCTCCTCACAACAGGCAGCCAGGTGTGCCCTGCGCTCATTGCAGGGTGAGTTCTCCAAACGTATTTATCAACTGGTTGAAAGCCTGACTAATTTGCGCATTTACGTCGAGGCGGCGATAGATTTCCCCGAGGAGGAAATTGACTTTTTAGCCGACGGTATCGTTCGCGGCAGACTCGAACAGATCATCGATAATCTGCACAGTGTTAAGCGCGAGGCACAACAGGGCAGTATCATTCGCGAAGGTATGAATGTAGTGATAGCCGGGCGACCCAACGCTGGCAAATCCAGTTTGCTAAATTCCCTGGCTGGCAAAGATGCCGCCATAGTCACCGATATTGCCGGCACTACCCGTGATGTACTGCGCGAACACATCCACATCGATGGTATGCCACTGCACATTATCGATACCGCCGGCCTTAGAGATGCTCCCGATGAAGTTGAGCGGATAGGTATCTCCAGAGCCTGGCAGGAAATTCAAAATGCCGACCGCATTTTATTGATGGTAGACAGTACCCAGACCGCCGCCGATGACCCGCATCAGATCTGGCCTGAGTTTGTCGATAAACTCAATGACGACAGCAAGATTACCATTATCCGTAACAAAGCTGACCTGAGTGACGAAACTATAGGTATGCACCACGGCCACGGCGCCCCCTGCATCAACCTGTCGGCCAAAGCTGATTTAGGCATCGAAGTATTACGTGAGCACTTAAAGACCTGCATGGGTTACCAGGCGACCGCTGAAGGTGGTTTTTTAGCCAGACGCAGACATTTGGATGCCATAGACAGAGCCGATGATTTACTCAGCACCGGCCATGCTCAATTGATCCACAACAATGCCGGTGAACTACTGGCCGAAGACTTGCGACAGGCGCAACAGGCACTGGGAGAAATCACCGGGCAGGTAAGTAGTGATGATCTGCTGGGCAAAATTTTCTCCAGCTTTTGTATCGGCAAGTAAAAACTTTAACCGCCACTGAGCTAAGCACTCAGTGTGAAAATGGATTAGCGCCGCACCACCTGCGACCAATACAAGGTTATCAGCATGTTGTTTTCAGCCATCAGTGAATACGAAGGCGCAATAAGATTATCTGTTTTTATCGGTCTATTCAGTTTGCTACTGTGCTGGGAACAACTGCGCCCCTCCCGCCCAGTTAATGCCAATAACCTCTACCGCCGGCTCAGCAACCTGGCACTGATGCTGATCAATACTGTTGTTATGCGACTGCTGTTGCCAGCGGTTACAGTCACCAGTGCCGCCTGGGCTAGCGGGCAGAATATCGGCTTGTTTTATGTCTTTAGCCCCGCCCCCATACTGACGCTTATCGGCAGTTTTATCGCCCTGGATTTAATTATTTACCTGCAACACATAGCGCTGCACAAAACCCCCTTGCTGTGGCGCTTTCACCGCGTCCACCATCTGGATATGCATATGGATACAACCACCGGGGTGCGCTTTCATCCTGTTGAAGCACTCTTTTCACTGTTGTTAAAGGTATTGGCGATTGTATTGTTAGGCGCACCTGTGATCACGGTTATACTCTTTGAAGTCACTCTTAATGCGCTGTCTCTGTTTAATCATGCCAACATTAATATTCACAGAAACCTAGAGCCGCTACTGCGGCTATTGCTAGTTACACCACATATGCATCGTATTCACCACAGCGTCGAAGCCACAGAGTATTCGCACAATTTCGGTTTCAATTTATCACTCTGGGACCGGCTCTTTAACACTTATCTGTACAGGGCAAAAAACGGCGAACAAAAGATCCGATACGGCCAGAAATCACTCCAGGATGCACAAATGGCAGGATCACTGGGCAAAATGCTAAAAATACCTTTTAAGATGCTAAAGTGACAACCAGCACACTTTGTTACAATTAACACTGCGCCTGATACTTACTTTCTAAGGCCTTCTAGGTAGTATGTAGTTATTGTTCTACCGGCAGAACTGTGCAGTAACTACAGAAAATATGCGCCATAATAACCATAAAATCAGCGTTTTCAGTGACATTTCCCGCTAACTGCTGTTGTTGCAGCACTGCGCTCTTGTCGCTGAGGTAAAAATCACTCCGTAAAGATGTCTCTATATGATTGAAAATAAAAGAATATACGTTGTAGACGACGATCCAGAAATCTGTGCCTTATTACAAACTTATCTGAGCAAAAACGGATTTTTGGTAGACAGCGCCCTAAATGGCCTGAGCTTTCTCGACGCTATTGCCAGAGACGATAATTATGACTTGATAGTCCTGGATATTATGCTGCCGGACATTGATGGCTTTGAAGTCTGCAGAAGATTGCGTACTTTTAGCCAAATTCCAGTCATTATGTTAACCGCCAACTCCGATGAAACTGATCGGATTATCGGCCTGGAACTTGGCGCCGACGACTACCTGGCGAAACCTTTTAATCCGCGAGAACTGCTGGCCAGAATCAAGGCAATTCTGAGGCGTTCAACGGCAATTGAAACGGTTAATACCACTGGCCGCTACTTCCACTTTGCCGGCTTCCAGTTAGATGTTACCTGCCGGGAGTTACGCGATAATCAGGCACAAAAAATTGTTATCAACGGCTCTGACTTTGAATTACTGGCGCTGTTTTTACAGAGCCCGGGTGAGACCTTATCCCGGGAAACCATCGCCGACAGCACCAGAGGTCGGGAGACAAGCCCGCTGGATAGATTTGTTGATATGCATGTCAGTCGGCTGCGTCAAGTACTCAACGAGGATGCCAAGGACCCGAAAATAATCAAGACAGTGCGCGGCAAAGGTTACATTTTAACAGTACCGGTAGAGCAGTCCGATGCTGCAATTTATTAAACGACTAAAAAACCCGCGCTCCCTCAATCAGCGGATCATTTTTATGATGGCGATTGGGGTGGTGTTGGCGCAACTGATCAGCAACACAATCTGGACCGCACAGTGGCGCTCCGACTATGAGACCCGAGTAGCGGATATGTCGGTCGCTATGGCCAACCGGGTCACTTCGACGGTGCGCTTTTTTGTCTCTCTGCCCAACGCCTACCGACACTTAGTACTAGATCAGCTACGAGATATGGGAGGCACACGCTTTTTTGTTACTCTCAATAAAGAAAAGATACAGCTGGCTGACGTAGTCGATTCTTCGGCAAAGACCATTGTCATCGATGCCTTCAACAAGGCACTGCGCCAAGAGTTGGGAAAAGATACTCCTATCAGTACAGTGTTTTCACTGCCCAGTGATTTAAGGGTCATTAACAACCACACTATGCTCTCAGATTTACCGGAGCGCTGGGGCCACCAGACATTAATGCTGGCGCCCTACAACGCGCCGATTCTGGTGGTGCAATTTCCTATCAATAAGAGCGAATGGTTGTACGTGGCCACTATCATCCCCAGCTTGTTATTGGAAGACAGCATCTCACCGCTGTCTAAAGAGCGAGTAATTTCACTGCTGGTATCGCTGCTGACTGTAATGCTGATTGGTATTTGGGGAGTGCGCTACATTACTCGACCTATTCGCCGTCTAGGCCGGGCAGCGGAGCGCGTAGGCAGGGGGGAATCGGTCATAGTGCCAGTGCGTGGCAGCAGTGAAGAGCAGCTGACTGCCCAGGCCTTCAACGATATGCAGCAGCGTATTCAAAGGTACCTGGATGACAGAGAGCGATTGTTTGCCTCGATATCCCACGACTTAAAAACCCCTATTACGCGCTTGCGTCTGCGCGCAGAGTTACTCGAAGACGACAGTAGCAGAGAGGCCTTCAGCCGCGATCTGGAGGATCTTGACCTGATGGTTAAAGGGGCCCTGCAAAGCGTCAGCGATACCGATATTCACGAAAATCAGACCGCCGTTGATATCTCCAGATTACTACAATACTTTGCCGAAGATGCCAAAATAGCCGACCAGTCACTACTGATACTGGGCGATACTGTCTCAAGTTTTCGCGGTAAACCGCTGGCATTAAAACGTTGCATTGGCAATCTATTGGACAATGCACTGCACTACGGCAGCTCTGTTACAGTCAACCTCAGCTTGGCTGAACAGCAGTTAAGTATCGAGATTAGCGATGACGGTCCGGGTATCCCCGAAGAGCAAATAAGCCAGGTATTTATGCCTTACATCAGAATCGCACCTAAGTTGGGACACATCGGGGGGATGGGCTTAGGTCTGTCGATTGCCAGAAACATTGCCAGAGCACACGGCGGTGACATTGTACTGAGCAACTTGCAGCCCAAAGGGCTAAAAGTGAGTTTAGTACTTCCGGTACAGCGGTCACTAAACCGCTGAGGGATGCTAAATCTC
>ASZI01000057.1 GCA_000416315.1 Osedax symbiont Rs2
CCTACTCAGTTACCTGAGATATTTACTTGGCAAAGGCATATAGGTATCTATGCGTATCGAGTGGCGCTGTTACATAAATATGTCACTTGGCCGCCAGCTGCCGTTGAAGAAACGGAGAGTTTAGAGCAGCTTAGGGCAATGTGGTATGGGGAGCGCATCCATGTCGAAACTGCCGTAGAAACGCCGCCTGCCGGCATAGATACCCCTGAAGATTTAGAAAAGCTATTGAAGTATTTAGCTTCGCTGCACTAGTAGCACCAGATGCATAGCAGCTGATTAGGCTGCTTTATGATTAATGTTCAGCGATTTTTTCGACTGCATTACCGGTACATATCGTATTTTACTGGCTGATCCTTCGCCAGCTTGCAGCAAGTCAATAGTTTCCCTAGACAGTAACAATTGCTGATTGTCAGTGACTCTACCTTTGGCCATGGTCAAGCTGAAGTTTTGTAGATCACCATTCGAGATATAAAAATCTTGATCTAGGGTTGATAGATGATCAGTCACTTGATAACTAGCTACTTTGCTATCTTTGATGGTTTTAATATCCTGCAGTTGAATGTCTACAGATGGTCCGCCATCGAATAAATCAACCAACCCTCTGTGTTGAAAGCCCTCTTTTTCTAACATTCGCAGTGCTGGTGCTGAGGAATAATTGGGTTTGCTTAACACTTCTCTGGCAGATTTAGGTAGTAAATCTACGTAGATAGGGTGTTTTGGCATCAGTTCTGTAATAAAAGCAGAGCCTTCGGTGGCGGACACTGTCACCGCTTCTTGAAAACTCATATCAAAGAATTTGCTGCCTAACGCCTGCCATAGTGGAGACTGATCGGCATCATCAATCCAGCCTCTTAACTCAGCCATCACTCTATCGGAGAAACGGTGTTGGGCATCAGCCATTAATAAATATCTAGAGCGGGCCAGCATTTGGCCTACACCGGGTTTGCGATATTCAGGTAACAGGAATAAAGAGCCCACTTCGCTGGCGCCTTTGAAGTGTTCAACCAAGGTCAAAGTTTCACTTTGCATGCTGGTATTTAAAGTGACACTTTTATTGGTGGTGGTAGAGCGCTGGTAAGAGTAAAAAGGTTGGCTTAAACCTAAACCATTATAGATGGCGGTGGTGCCGGCAATTTTACCAGTCTCACTATCTTCTAACACCATAAAATAGCAGGCCTCGGCAGGTGCCTTAGTACTGTTAAAAGCTAGATTGGAAGATTGTAGTTTACGCTCCCAATTTTTAATACAGCTCGGCATAGATGTCATGCCATCACCGACGCTATTAGAGATAGCTAATAGTGCGTCAATGTCGGATAGTTTACTTGGGCGAACAAATAACATTTTAAAACTCCACTGCTGTAAGTCTCTACAGAACAATTGTATATGCCTATATTTTAAAGAGTATTGGGCAAAATGAGCTGCTTAAATCAGGTTGTTTATAGACATAAAATTGGGTAAGTTTTATAGATACGAAATATAATTCTGTTATTTAAGTCGTAGCTGATAATTGAGTTTTATTGTATTAAAATTTGTAATCCCTTATTTATAGTGGCCTAACGGACTGGTATGATACCTGGCTACTAATGAATGTTTGATAAATTAAGTTTTTGGATCTGTTAAATGCGTTTAGATAAAATCAATCGAAATATTCTATCGTTGCTTCAAAGCGATGCCAGAATTTCTAATCAAGAGCTGGCCAAACAAGTGAATTTATCGCCGAGTTCTTGTCTGAATAGAGTGAGGAAACTGGAAGAAGCGGAGCTTATCGGTCCCTATATAGGTATTGTTAATCTAGAAAAAGCTTGTCGAAGTGTGATGGCTATTATCACTGTTAAACTGCAAGATCAAAGTACGGAAGGCTTTCAGAATTTTTTGCGCTGCGCCAAAGCAATCCCCGAGCTGGTAGAGTGCTATACCGTCTCCGGTGGCTTTGATATGTTCTTGCGCGTTGCAGCAGCAGATATGGTGCGGTTTAATCAAATCGTCGATGAATTATTAGATATTATTCCGGGTATGGTCAACCTCAGCAGTCACATTGTGCTCAGTACTGATAAATCCTTTCGTGGTTTTGCCTTAAATTCACTCTTAGAGGAATAGCCAATTTTTTAAATTGTAGAATATTGGTGATCTATGTGCTGATCAAACTAGTTTAAGGAGGGCTGGTTTGCTATCCACTCTTCGGGCTGCTGGTCTGGACAGTGGGATAGTTCTTGGTCTATTACAGAAAAATGTGAGGATGATTCAGGTTAGAATGTTGGTGTTGGATTATTTCGAGTAAGTAAATCAAATAGTGAGACCTCTGCATAACATACCCAGAGGGTATGATAACTACGCTCGGTAATACGGCGTTAAAAACCGGCTCAATATGCTCATTTACACCAGTAAGCTCCGCTATCTCGCCGGTTTTTTCCTTGTCTTGCCTTCGCTCGCAACGTTATGCAGAGGTCTCATAGTGTTCAAGTTGATAAAAATCTGAGGTTTGCAATCGGTAATGATTGATGGCTGTCAGTAAAGACTGTCATCTAGATGCCAGAATTTACTGTACAATCCCATAATTTCGGAAAATTTATAAATATCCCTCCAAACAGGACTACAAAAAATATGGATTTCGAACCCTTTCATTTAAATGAAATTTTCAGTTATCTGCAGCAGAACAAGGTTCATTGGTTTTTTCAAATATTCGCTTATGTTCTCGGCACTGCCATCGTCGATTTTATGCAGAAAAGATTACTTAGAAAATTAGTACTAGTCTCTGCTAAAACCAATAGTTTGTGGGATGATGCACTGCTGCATTCATTGATCAAACCGATTACCATTTTGGTTTGGGTATTTGGGATTTCTTTAGCTTTTGGTGTGCTTGGCAATCAGTTGCAGATTGATCTGCATACAAAAATTGAAGTTTCTCGTAAAGTGGTGGTTATCGCTGCGATCACCCTCTTTTTAGCCTCATTTACTCGTCATGCGGAAAATAATCTTCTGCTGCGAAAAAAGAAAAAAGATCCAGCTTATGATATGACGACCATGGATGCGGTTTCTAAGTTAGTTCGGTTATCTATCTATATAACCACTGGGCTAGTTTTGTTGGAGACTCTTGGCTTTAGTATATCGGGAGTATTAGCCTTTGGTGGCATCGGTGCTATGACTGTCGGTTTCGCGGCTAAAGATATGCTTTCATCATTGTTTGGAGGCATGAAAATCTATTTAGACCGGCCGTTCTCGGTCGGTGATTGGATTCGTTCCCCCGATCAAAATATAGAGGGGGTGGTTGAAAGAATAGATTGGAGGCAAACGGTTATTCGCACTTTTGACAAGCGTCCGCTCTATGTGCCCAACTCTGTTTTTTCGACCATATCTATAGAGAATCCATCGCGGATGACCAATCGTCGAATTTTTGAAACGATCGGTGTCCGCTACGATGATGCGGGTAAAATGAGGCTGATAATTGATGATGTAAAGGAGATGTTTAGGCAGCATGATGCGATCGATAATCAGCAAACTTTAATTGTCAATTTTAATGAATTTGCTCCCTCTTCACTGGACTTTTTTGTCTATGCATTCACAAAAACCACTGACTGGGTTTTATACCATGAAATCAAGCAAGACATTATGTTAAAGATCATTGAAATAATTGCTTCTCACCAGGCTGAATGTGCATTTCCGACTTCAACTATTCATCTCAAGCAAGAACTAAGAGAGGAGTTTGGGAAGTGATCTTGTCACTTCAATACGCTGGCGAAAAGCCATTCCCCGAAAGCCAGTCGTTCCTTGAAGAGCGTCGTCCAGGTGACGCTTAGTCTAAGTTATTTATCCTATATATTGTTTAAAAAACATCAACTGTACTTAGAGGTGCAGTTGGTGTTTTTGAATTTCGCAATAAAATCCATAGATTACGACTTTTAGCCGCTTTGGTCTCTCGGGTTCAGGTATTAATCTAGTCCTTTTGATGTATGGTTTACTGCTGTTATTTAAGTTATAATTTGTTGTCTAAAACTTACACAAAAAGGATATTATTTTGTCTGTATTTAATAATCTTTCGTTTAGAAATAAACTATTAATTCCCATTACTCTAATTGCAATATTATTTTTAGTGATGGGGTTGTCTTCACTTTATATGCTCTCATCTATCGGTAAAAAAAACGATAATATCAATTTACAATACTTACCTAT
>ASZI01000058.1 GCA_000416315.1 Osedax symbiont Rs2
CTCTGTGAGCGGCCGACAATTTAGTGAATAGCGCAGTGGCCTTCGGCAATAGTGGGTGCACTTTCTCTTATGCACGTAAAGAGAAAGTGACTCGCCAACGGCGAAATTAACTCAATCATTTGAATTTAAAGCACTAAAACAGAAATCAGTTAAAGTCTTTTACAGTGTGAAATACCTGAAATGTAATCCCAAAAAAACTTCAATGTTCCAAGTTAAAAACCTTAGCTTAATTAGCATATAATCGGGATAGCGTGACCACATCAGCGAAGAAATCCCGTTTAGGCTATAAAGATCAGTCACTAATGAATAGCATCGTCGAGGTAGAAATTTATGGAATATCATATTCGAAGATACCGCGAGAATGATAAAGAGCAACTCAACCAGTTGGCAGCTTTAGCTTTCGAGCAGTATTCACACCACTATAGTGATTGGCCAGAATTTAGTAAAAAAGTGGCGCAAATGTCCTCACTCACTGAACACTCTGAAATATTGATTGCGGCACAAGGATCAAAAATCCTTGGCGCTGTTGCATATAATGGCCCTGACCAGCCCAAAGCGGAGTTTTTCAAATCTGAGTGGGCGGTGATACGCATGCTGGTGGTTAATCCTGCCTGTCGCGGTTTGGGCATAGGTCGACGGCTCACTGAAAAGTGCCTGGCACATGCAAGATTAGACGCTGTGCAGGTAATTGCCCTGCACACATCAGCGATAATGGAAGTTGCACTACCTATGTATCAGGGCATGGGATTCGAGTATTATGCACAAGCTCCTGATATCCACGGAGTAAGATATGCTATCTATACCCACAGGCTAGCAGAATAACTAACGATTTTTTGAATCAGCAATTTTGTTCAATAATGCGCGCAACTTAATTGATAGTATTGTCGATTAATATTTTAAAGCAGAGGGATTAAGATGCTCGAATATACACAAGTTATTGCTTATGTGATTGCTTTGGGAATAGCCGCCGCCATCCCTGGTCCCGGAATGATTGCCTTAGTGGCGCGCAGTTTAAGCACTGGAGCCATGACCGGCTTCGCACTGCTATTGGGTATTATCTTGGGTGATTTGCTGTATTTGTCATTTGCGGTATTTGGTTTAGCGCTGTTGGCACAAAGCTTCAATTTACTTTTTGTAATGATCAAATGGGGCTCGATTTTATATTTGTGTTATTTAGCCTGGCAGTTTTGGCACGCTAAACCACAGTCCATTCACAGCGGCGAAAAGCTAGATCACAAAGATATGTTGGCCGCTGGCTTATCCGGACTGACCATCACTTTAGGCAACCCCAAAACCATCGCTTTTTATCTGGCGCTGTTACCCGTCGTTATTAATTTAGAAACTATCACGATTCAGACATGGGCCAGCGCGTTGATCCCTTTGACCATCGCGATTTTATTTGTCGTGGGGGCAGTATTTATTCTAGGGGCTGTTGCCGTCAGGCGCAGTTTATCCGGTGCGCATGCGCAAAAAGTGATTCATCGTAGCGCGGCAACCGCGATGTTTTTAGCAGCGGGTTCACTGGTTGGTAAAGAGTTGTAAACACAGCTGGGGAAGCTGTTTAAATTGACTGAGACATTATCCTTCTTGTTATCTAGTCTATCGAGTTGTTACTCAATATACTTAGCCAAGCAGGCAATCACCCACTGCTCGGCGAGTTGGTAATCGGTAAAGAATTCAAATTCAATGCCCGCATAGCTATAGACTCTGGTCATTTGCGTTATAGTGACAAAGCCGGAGGTGCCCTCGGGAAATATTATAGCGGAGACGTAGCAACCGTTTTCCTTTCTGTATTTACAAGCGTGTTTTTTCCCTTCTTCAGCCTCTGGAGTAAGCAAAAAATTATCGTTAGTGGTTACAACTTGTCCCCAAACAGAGGGCATTTGCTTAATGAAGATTTCGATTTTTTTGTTGTATGCTTGCACAAAAGGTAGGTTAAACGGTCCTCTGGAATCTATGATCAATAAATTTCCCTTTCGCTCAATGCTACTTTCCCCGTGCGATTTGTTCATATCCACCTTAGCGATGTTATGGCTGGATTTGGCTTGTCTATTAGTGGTTAAGCTAGAAGTAATTTGCCCTGTCATCATAATTTAATTTCTTAAACAGCAGTTAATAGTAGGTTGAGGTCATACAAAAAAAGAAATGCATCATTCGATCATAAGATTGCTATTGTGTTTAATCAATTAGGGTTAGTCTTAGTTGAATAAAGTAATAAACAACATACAAGATATAGAGCTATGACAATTAAAAACAATTGGTTGGTGGAAAATGCAGCGTCGCGATTGACAGAGACTTTCGCGCGAATTACAGCGAATGACCGGCAGATACAAAATGTTTTCACCCAAATTTTTACAGAATCAGCCCAGCAAGATGTCGAAAATCTTGCCACGGCACCTTACACAGAACTGCGCGGTGCGCTGATCTCGGTGAAGGACTTGTTTGATGTTAAAGGTTTTGTCACAAAAGCTGGCAGTCGTATATTAAAGGACAGCCCGGCGGCGACAGAGGATGCCGAGGTAATAGGGCGGTTGCGTGAGGCGGGGGCAATACTGGTTGGGCACAGCAATATGACAGAGCTGGCCTACTCAGGCTTAGGGTTAAACCCACACTACGGCACCGCACAAAATGTTCTCTATGCTGATTGTATACCGGGAGGCTCCAGTTCTGGCGGGGCCGTATCTGTGGCCAGAGATCTGGTAGATATTGCCATAGGTACAGACACCGGAGGTTCAGTGCGCATCCCCGCGGCCTTCAATGGCATAGTAGGTTTTAAGCCGAGTCAGTACAGTGTTTCTCGTCAGGGCTGCAAGGCACTGTCGCAAAGTCTGGACAGTGTTGGTCCCATGGCTAAAACAGTGGCAACTTGCAGAGCCAGCTACCAGTTAATGTCTAACAATTATGCAGAATTAACTAATCAGCAGCCAAGGGAGTTGGTCATCCCGACTAACTTTGGCATGGATGAGCTGGCACCAGAAGTAGCCAGCGCCTTTGCAGTGGCAGTTGCCAAGCTTGCGGATGCCGGCTGTCAGATTGTCGAGCGGCCACTGGCAGTTTTAGATCGCTATCGACAGTTGCCAATCTGGCACTTTTCCTCGGTTGAGTGTTGCGCCGAATACATGCAGTACTATCAGAGTGTGCCTGATCAATTTGATCCACGGGTATTAAAGCGCCTGCAGCGGGCCCAGGAAGTGGATGCAATCAGTTATCGGCAGACATTAAACCTGAGAGCGTCACTGATTGAACAGTATCAGAGCGAATTGGCCGACGCTATTTTGTTGCTACCGACGGTGCCGGTGTTGCCACCTAAGTTCAGCGAATTCGAAGCGGATGCAGAATATGACCGACTGAATTTGTTGATCTTAAGAAATCCGACATTGAGTAATGTGATGGATGGCTGCAGTATTTCGTTGCCCTTTTGCAGTGATGGTGATCACATTGGCGTTATGCTAAGTGCCGTCAACGGTCGCGACCAGGCTCTGCTCAACTGCGCCGAATACGCCGAGCAGATACTGGCGAGATAATAGCAGCGGCTGCTCGCTCTGTGGCAGCTATCTCGGGTTGCTTGTGGCTCTCACTCCGAACCTTGAAGTCATTTCACTCTTTACTCCATTTAGGCTAGTTTTGCTCCAGCACTAGTATCGCAGTGGTATCTGTCACAAGCGCGCGAAAAATATGTGGCTGGTCGCCGGGATAGCTGATGTAGTCCCCTTCACTGAGTTCCACAGGCTGATCAACTAACCCCACCAGCGCCTTGCCACTAGTGATTATCAAATGCTCAACAACCCCGGCGCCGTGTGCTGTAGAGAGCCTGTCTGCGCCAGGTTGGGTGCTCAGTGAATAGATGTCGCGACGCGCAGCAGGTGGGCAAGTGGCCAGTAGTATGGCGCTGTAATTTGACTGCTCAGAGCTGACACTGACTCCCTCGCCACGACGAATTATCTGCACTTGCGCTTTAGGTGGCTCTATTAAGCGCGCAAAGGGGATTTCCAGAGCGCCACACAGCGCCCAGAGTGTCTCTAAGCTGGGGTTGCCCACGCCTGATTCTAACTGCGATAAAGTGGATTTGGCTATGCTGGCGCGCTTAGCTATTTCGCTGAGCGAGCAGCCGGCTCTTTTACGTTCACGCACCAGTGCTGCAGAAATTAAAGCGATAGGTGCAGAGTCAGAGTTCTTCATAGATATTCCATTATATAAAACGATTGTTCGATTTGACAGATTTATTTGTGTGGTTCATTATATCGATCAATCGTTCGAAATGGAATGGAGTGCAACAATGTTAAGTGGATTACCTGTATTAAAGAAAAACAAAGTGCTGTCCAGCATTGCCTTGGTCTGCCTGGCTGATGGTTTAGTGGGTGTCTCTTACGGCGCCGTATCTATAGCTGCAGGTCTGGAACTGTGGGTGCCACTAACACTGGCAATACTGGTATTAGCCGGGGCTTCAGAGTTTCTGTTTGTCGGTATTCTCGCCGCGGGTGGCAGCCCTTTAATGGCGGCGCTGGCAGGGTTACTGGTGAATATCCGGTTACTACCTTTTGGTTTGTCAGTGCAGCAACAGCTGGGGTCGGGCCCTTTGAGATATTTTGGCTGTCATCTGCTCAATGATGAATCGGTGGTCTTCGCCATCAGCCAGTCAACTCCCGCGCAGCGAAAAACGGCTTTTTGGTTATGTGGCTTAGGTATCTTACTGGTATGGCCACTGGGAGTTTATCTGGGGGCTATATTGGGTGCTCTAATCGAAGATACCGCAGTATTTGGTTTAGATGCGCTGTTCCCGGCAATATTATTAGCGCTGGTGGTTCCGGGATTAAACTCCTTGCGTCAATTGACTGCTACTTTTAGCGGGGCGGCATTAACATTGCTGGCGACGCCCTTTTTAGCGGCGGGCCTGCCAGCGGTTTTATCCATAGCGGGTGTTTACCTGGGAAGAAAGCTATATGACAAGTGATAATGATCTACTGCTTACAGGAATGCTGTTGTTGATTGCCGGTACTTATTTGCTGCGTATAGCGGGGCCGCTGCTAAGTCGATACTACCGTTTCAGTGAAGAACTTAAACAGCTACTGGCAGAAATGGTGGCGGTGCTACTCTTTGCAGTTGCGGTCTCAGCGACTTTTTTCGAAGCCGATCACTACGCGGGTCACGCCAGAGTGCTGGGGGTTTGTCTGGCCGCCTTCTGTGCTTACAAGAAGTTACCTTTTTTAGTCACAGTAATGAGTGCTGCGCTGGGCACTGCCTTAGTTCGGTTGTTGGGGGTCGCTTAGTGAAGAGCGGCCAACAATAAAAATCAAAGTAATTTTTGCATGCTAAAGTTAGTCAGTATCTGTTGATTTCTCTCGATGCTGTTTTCCTGTAAGGTCTCAAAGCCGAATTTTTCGAACAGCGGTTTTGCTATTATCGATGCTTCAACATATAAACGTTTAATGCCGCTGTTTGTGGCTATAGCGAGTATGTGATCGAACAACGCTTTAGCTACACCTCGTCTCTGAAAATCGACACAGGTATACATACAATCAATGTGACCGTCGGGGTCTAACTCAATGAATCCGGCAACTCTGCCATCAATAATGGCTAAATAGGGCTTTTTAATCAGTAGTCTGCTGGCCCATTTTTGGTAATCAGGAGGGGTAATTGCCCAGGCCTCTTGCTGTTCATTGGAATAAACAGATGTATCAATGCTGTGAACACATTGATGAAAGAGATCTGCTATCTCAATGGCTCGCAGGGTGCTGTAGTTAACAATGTTCACAGTATTTCCAAGGGCAGTTTACAGAGATTACGCATTTATATTAAGGTGTTTCAAAGGTTATGTCTTGGACAGCATTAGCGCCCAGACCGGTAATTGATCCTTTAGCAGTAGTAGATATTTAGTCTCACTATTTTGTGTTCCGAAGAGGATCAGTGTGCCGCATTGCTGCCATTGTTGCTCAAACATTCTGAATATTGAGTCGACTATGTTTTTTTCCAAAAACTTCTGTTTCAGGGCAGTGGGATAGCTCTGCCACTGGCTGTTGTTGTGTTGCCAATACTCAGAGCCGATGTGCATCTGCTGGTGGTAGTTATCAATGAGCGCCAACTGTTTGTCACTGACATTTTTATCGTGGATGCAAATACTTAGCAGGATAAAACTGACGGTTAAAAATAGACTAATTGTCGATATCAGTAACTTTTGTTTCATTAAATTTAAGCCCAAAAGAGTAGTAAAAGGAGCAGCTACTGCCAAGGCGAAACTACCATCACCTTGTGCTTTTAAGATATCACTTATTATCCCTTAGAGTGACACATATTAGCTGTTTTTCTTGCCTCTGATGACTTAAACAGCAAGCTTTAGCATGGCTGTGTTGCTGTTAATGGCTCCGAGCTGAACAGCTGAGTTTAGCCCGGAGCAACCGTAACTACTCCTGATATTTTTCTATTTTAGTCGCCTGCATCAAATAACCGGTTTGCGCCAACTCGTGGGAATTACTCTGGGTTTTGAGCAATCCCTGCACGTAGACAACTTCCCACATCTGGGGAAGTGGCGCACCCTCGGCAAATTTCACGTAGATTATCTGGTTCGGTTCTGGGGCTGGTACATGCAGGCAGGCTCCATAAAATGGTACTAAAAGTAGCTCAGTGACCGTTTTTGCATCACTTTGCAGTGGGATCACAAATCCGGGAATGCGCACATGGCTGTTGTTTAAATCAGCGCGGGTCTGACCAAACTGGCTGTCGTCAAAGTCTACCTCCTCGCCATTGAGTTGTGCCAGACCGATTTTTTCATACAGATCTTTTTCACTCTGAGGGATTAAATCCTGCCACTGTAAGTTCAGTGGATCACTGGCGTGAACGGGAAATGAAAGACAACATAACAGGATAAAGATGAAGCGTTGCATAGTGACTCCGGGCATAGTTGTTTAGTTAAATGCGAATGGTCATGCCATCGGCAAGTGATTGTCGATAGGCGCGAAAAGCGGGAATCAGGCCAATGGACATCCCACCAAAGAGTACAATGGCGATTAACTTCAGCTCGTGGGGGCTGATGGAGGCTAATTCAATATTGATGCCAAAACGGCTGCTGATGACAGGGGCCGCAGTTGCCAGTAATAAGTACAGCAAACAGACACCGATACTAATTCCGGCAGCGGTGATTAAAGTCGCCTCTGCTACTAATAGCGCAAAGATGTGCTTAGGTCTGGCACCCATGGCCCGCAAGATTGCCATCTCCCTGCGTCGCTCCTGTAAGCTGGTCAAAAGACAACTGAGCATGCCCAGTAGCCCGGCGACTACGACAAATGCGGATATCGCCAGCAGTGCCTGCTCGGCAATCGACATCATCGACCACAGTTGATGCAGGGCGATACCCGGCATAATCGCCGTCAGCGGCTCTCTTGGGTAATTGTTAATTTTACGCTGCAGTGAAAAAGTTTTAATTTTTGATTTTAACCCCAGCATAAAGGCAGTGATTTGCTCTGGTTGAAAATTTGCTTGCTGTTGTTTTTTTCTGGCATTGGTGCTGCCAGCGGGGTTCCAACCGGAGTGCAGAGCCTCGATGGCGGCTAAGCTCAAGTGCACGGTTTTATCGACAGGTGTGCCTGTTGCTGCCAAAATACCTACTACTTTAAAAGGTAAATTATCGTGGCGGGGAAAAAACTTGTCGCTGATGCCGTGGGCGGTAATGATTTTTGAGCCGACTGTATAGCCCAATTTTCGAGCGACATGTGCACCTATGACAGTATCAAACAATTGTGCAAAGGGCTGACCGCTATCGAACTGCAAGGCTTGCTTGTTGCCGTATTGATAGAATCTAAAGTAGTCAGTATTGGTACCCATCACTCTAAATCCGCGGTGCGAATCACCCAGAGAAATAGGAATAGACCATTTAACCTCAGCTTCACTGGCAAGCTGCTGGTAGCTCTGCCAGTCGATATTATTGGTTGGATTACCAATTCTGAAGACTGAGTACAACAGTAAATTTACCTCACCTGAGCGAGCCCCGACGATCAAGTCAGTATTGGAGATAGTGTTGGCGAAGCTATCTTTGGCCTGGGTTCTGATGCGCTCCACGCCCAGTAATAACAGCATTGAAATAGCCACAGTAAACACGGTTAGCAGGGCGCTGGCGCGACGATTATTAATGCTTTTCCAAGTGAGCAATGCAATAGTTTTCATGGCCTTATCCCCTGTCTATTAATGTCTTGCAATAGCACACTGCGATCAAACAGCGGTTCCAGGCTGGGATCGTGACTGACAAAAATCAGTGTTGCCCCGCTGCTCTGGCACTCTTGCATCAGCAGTTCGATAAAGGCACTGCGGTTGTCGTGATCCAGCGCCGAACTGGGCTCGTCGGCAATAATCAGTTCGGGACTACCGATCAGAGCTCTGGCTACTGCGACTCGCTGCTGCTGGCCAATGCTTAAGGCGCTGACCGGCGTGGCGATATCACTATCAGAGAGCTTTAATTTCCTCAGTAATTTTCGCGCCTGCTGTCGGGGGGCAGTGGCTACTTTGTCGGCACGAGTGTCGGAGAATCGGCAGGGCAAGAGGACATTTTCGATCACTGACAAGTAGGGAATCAAGTTAAATTGTTGAAAAATATAACCTATATGATCGGCTCTGAATTTATCCCGATCTGCGCCGCTCAGCTCACACAGCTGCTGGCCCAGCAGTTTAATGGAGCTTCCAGGGTTGGCCACAATTATCCCGGTCAGTAAATTCAGCAGTGTAGATTTGCCACTACCACTGGGGCCTTTTATAAAAAGTTTTTGACCTTGTAGCAAACTAAAGTGCTGGATATCAATGCTCAGTTGCTGCTTTGGCCAGCTGTAAGTCAAATTATCTAGTTCAAGAATATTCATAGTTTTATTAGCAAGTGTTGCCACTTGCTAACCCGTAACTGTTAAAGATGAATAACCACCTGACTGGCAGTTAGTGACAGGGATTTTTGACCAGCATCAGTAATTAATTGAACATTTACTTTTTCACTGGCGCGAAAGTGCTCGAACCAGCGGCTGGAAATTTGTGTCAATCTATTAATACTGTCGCAACTAAACTGGTATTGGGCGCGAAAACCACCATGCTCACCCTGTTCTTCATGTTCTTCATGTTCTTCATGTTCTTCATGTTCTTCATGTTCTTCATGTTCCTCGTGCTCCTTAGCTTCAACCGGTGGGGCTAAGCTGTGTTGCACAGCAACACTTTGCAGTTTGCATTGTCCGCCAGCGGCCAAGCTAAAGAGTTGCTGTGGTTGCTGTAACTGCTTCTTTGCAGCATCTAGTTGCCGCTGCTGTTGTTCCGTTTCAGGTGCGTGCTCGAATCCCAGAAGATCAGAGCCTGGCGCTTGTATCTCAATCAGTAATTGATTGCCCTGTTGGGCAATATTAAATTCCACCAACCCGTGCTGATGGCTCTGATGTTGAATAAATGTTTGCTCTAAGTGGGCTTCCTCGGCTGCACTGACCAGCAGACTAACACTGCTGATTAACAGAGCTAACAAGGTTGCAAGAATGGTTATTGGATTAGATTTAGTGCGACGAAGAGTCATAGTGGCTCCTAAAAAATGCTACAGGAAAATTGTGCCAACAATGGCGCTCTCAAAGAGCCGGAAATGCTTGTAAGCTATCTATCCGTCAAAATGATTTTAAGCGACAACTTGGACACAGTTGATCGAACTCAACACTGCTGAAGAGCTCTAAAAGGGGGTGGTAACTGTCGGTTACAGAGAGCTTTTGGACCAACTGGTGATGCTATAACAACTACCTAAGCAACTGCAGGGAAATATAGCGGGATCGAAAATGTCGTCCAAAAACTCTAAGACAGCAGGGGTGGGCCGCGTGCTTGTCGTTTATAGATAGTGACTTTAGGTGAGTGGAGCAAGCGTTCGGGGGCGGTGAAAAATGTACTTTTACTCAGCTCTAGGTTTAGAACATCGCCGCTAATGGCGTGGGCACAAGCGCTAAACAGACTACAGTGATGCTCAGCGTGGTGCGCTGCATCAGTATCCGTTTGGTGGGCAATCACACTAAAATTGAGCAGCAGCAATAGCAGTGTCAGGGTGCAGTGGAAGCTCTTGATTGACAGCAGGGATTTAAGCATTAGCGGCTCAGAGGTTATTTACATGTTATGTTATACTATAACGTTTAAGCTGCCTAGTATTTATTTTTCCTGACAGTATCTGTGACGGCTGTGTCAGTGGCTCACTGTGTTTGTGATTGGATAGTCGGCAAAGAAAAAACAACTTTTGCCTATAAAGATAGCGACACATTCTGTGTTAGAGTCTGCGATTATTAACCGCTAATTTTAGAAACCAGACTATGAGCCAAGTAAACTACCAGTGCGTGTTCAGTGAGATCATTGCCGAGTTGCAGCATGTCGATAACTTAGGGGAAGTTGCCTCTTATATCCCCGAGTTGGCACATGTAGATGCCCATAAGTTAGGGATACACCTGACGACTTTGGATAACAGCCATTTTTCAGCCGGAGATGCGCAGGAGAAATTTTCGATACAAAGCATCTCTAAAGTGCTGTCACTGACCTTAGCTTTTAGTTTGCTCGGTAGTAAGTTATGGAGCAGGGTCGGGGTTGAGCCCTCCGGCAGTGCCTTTAACTCATTAGTGCAGCTGGAGTACGAGCGTGGAATCCCGCGCAATCCATTCATTAATGCCGGGGCTATTGTGGTCTGCGATGTCTTGATCAGTTTGCTCAAAAATCCGAAAAAACAGTTATTAGCTTTTGTCCGTAAAGTGGCTGCATCTGACAACATTCACTACAACGAGCGAGTAGCGGTCTCAGAAATCCTCTCAGGGCATAGAAACTATGCGCTAATTCATCTGATGCGCGACTTCGGCAATATTCAAAACGATGTCGAACAAGTATTAGATTTGTACTTTTATCTCTGCTCGATCGAGATGAACTGCAGTGAACTGGCGGGGGCATTTATGTTTTTGGCAGGCGGTGGCATTAACCCTTTCGGTGGCGAGGTGATCGTCAGCCCGAGCAAGACCAAACGCATTAATACCATTATGCAGTTGTGTGGTTTTTACGATGAAGCGGGGGAGTTCTCTTTTCGGGTGGGGCTACCGGGGAAAAGCGGTGTGGGCGGCTGTATTGTCGCTGTGCACCCCGGCAAGTACTCGATAGCAGTGTGGAGTCCAAAGCTGAATAAAAAAGGCAATTCCTACCTGGGCATGAAAGTATTGGAGATGCTCACCAGCAAAACTGAGTCATCAATATTTTAATATTAACGTCCTCCACATTTGCGGATAAACCCCAATACTGGGGCTTATCCGTACAAGTTTAGCAGGAGAAAATTTCAGGCTGTTTATTCCTCTTCCTCGGCCTTATACAGCACTAAGTTGTTTAAAAATGCCAAAAGCGCTTGTTTATCTGCCAGCACCAAGCTCTGATACTGTTGCTTGGCAGCCAGTCCCTCACCACCGTGCCAGAGAATAGCTTCGTCTAAAGTAGTGGCGCGACCATCGTGTAAGTAAGGGGCGGTGGAGCCGACACCCCACAACTCTTTAGTGATGAAATTAGCGGCGCCGGTGCCTGCTTCGTCGATGGATTCGGCCAGTCCCTGGCCCATATCGTGGCGTTTTAAGTCGGCAAACAAGCGCACAATAGCTTGACCTGATGCATTGGTTTGAAAATTCCCCAAATGGGTCTTAGTGCCATCAGTGTGCTGGATAATATTGTCGGGCATGTCTTTGGTCAGATCAAAAGTGATCGCCTGTTGCACCGACAAGCCCTGCTCAATGGGGTCCTGACCGGCCGGAAACTGCTGATCCCGGAAGTGTTTATTGCGACTGGGCTCAGAGTACAGCGGGTTGTCTATCAACAGTTGCGGAGTGTGACAGCTGCTGCAGCCGCTAGTGGCGAACAAGGTTTCTCCGCTGCTAATTTGTTGTTGCTGTCGCGCAGTTAAAGGCTCTGCCAGACCTAAACTGGCCAGTTCCTGGACGGTAGTGGGCCTCGGCTGTGCCGCCTGATAAATGACCATTGCGGTGATGTCGCCGACGCTGAATTCATTGACTACACCGTCGCCGTCACCATCGACATTATCACCGACGATCTCCGTGCTCTGCATCCCCAGTTCATTGTGACCTGCATCGCGGACAAAGGCGCGGATGTTAGAGGTGATGCCTTTCCACTCAATAGGTTTTATCAATAGATCTGCACTGATCCCCTGCAGCTTTCTGTTATCGACGGTGCCATCACTGGCGACACTGAGTGTACCAAAATCAATCTGTTTGGCGCGCAGTGCCAGCTGTACTGTTTTACCGCTGCTTGCCGCTTGTGATTTGGCCTGTTGCAGTTGCTGCTGCAGGACAACAGTCATCTCTTCTGCCAGTAGCTGCAGTGCTCCCAAGCCAAAGATGTGCGGCGGTTGACGACTGATAAACTTACTGGGATCAGCGCTGTGCAGTGGGTCGCGAATGTTATTCATCATCACTTTGCCTGCGCCATCACCAAAGGGCAAACTGTGACAGGCATCGCAACTTTGAGCATTGGGACCGGTCACTCGCTTGGGCAAGTGTTGTGCCCACTGCTGTTCATCGTCCAGGTCTGCTCTGGGGATGAGAGTGAAGCGAATTCCCTGGCCTACATTGGCGCCCACGCCCTCAGCGGCGGTGAAAGGGTGTTCAAAGAGTTCATCTCCCACCTCAAAGGCTGTTTTAAATGCCTGCTTAGCGGGCATTTTATTGAGCTCTGCCTGGCTGATGTGCTCGGCATTTTCAGCACTGCTCAAAGTACTGAAAGCACAGAGCATTACCGTGCTCAGCAATAGCGTGCCATACTTGCTGGCTGGGGGCTGCTGTTGATTAGTTTTCATATGCTACCTCTAGATGCTTGCGCCTGAGTGTCAGTCAGGCCATGGGTTTTAGAGTGATAAAATAACTCGCGGACTTGGCTAAATGCCTGTTCACTTTGTTGCTCGGATATATCAGCTTGCTCTAAGTAACTGATAAGCTGCTCCAAGCGATTTATCAAACTGCCTCCTCTAGTGAAGTTGGTCTGCGCTTGTGAATTATCATTTTTGTCATTGGGCCTTTGAGCAAGACCTGCCAGCTGTGCCAATGTGCTGGCGTCGAACCCTGACCGAGTGATTAACTGAGCCAGTTCGCGACCGGGGTGAATGGACTGTTGTTGAAACTGTCGCACTATTTCTTTAGCTTGCTCTGCGCTCAAGTCGTTGCAGTCATATTGCTGCAGCGTCTGCTGCACTTGTTGTCGCTGTTGCCTAGAAAGTACTTTGGCCGATCCTTCAGCTGCCGTAGAGGGCAGCAAATTCATCTGATTAATCTCCATCCATATTTTCCTCAAAGCGGCTCGCGCAACCCCAGGGCAGGGCGTTCACTGTTCGCAGTTGGTTGAAGTCTTAGTCTAGCGGTGAGATCAAGGCAAATTGTGTGGGGAATGTGAAGTTATAGCTAATGCAGTAATATCAATAGTTAACAGTTAAAGCGGGAGCTTGTAACGCCAGTCAGTTGCCTATTGTGGGGAAAATTTATAGCCGACGCCGTAAATCGATTGGATCATTTCTTCGCCCTGGAACAGCGAAGTCAGTTTCTTGCGCAGGTTTTTGATGTGGCTGTCGATAGTGCGATTAGAGACGAAGCGATAATCGTCGTAGATAACATCTAATAACTGGTCGCGACTAAAAATTATTTGCGGGTGGCTGATCAGATGGTTCAGTAGTCTGAACTCCACAGCGGTCAACTGCAGCAGAACTCCGGCGGCGTGAATTTGCATTTTTTGTACGTCGACCTGAAAAGGTTGAGTAAACTTGGAATGTTCCTGAGGCTTTGCACGACGTAGTGTTGCCGTCACTCTGGCCACCATCTCACGCATACTATAGGGCTTGCAAATATAGTCATCGGCACCTTGCTGCCAGCCGAGCAACCGATCTTCCTCAGTCACTTTGGCGGTGGCCAGCAAAATAGGTACTTCGGATTGTTGGCGTATTTGAGCACAGAGGCTGATACCGTCTACTTTTGGTAGCATCAGGTCTAAAATAATCAGGTCAGTATTATTACCCACCAGCCAGGGCATTACTTGATCGCCACTGTACAAACAGTGGGTCTGGTAGTTGGCGGCCGTTAAGTATTCAGCCAGCACCCTGGCCAGTTTACGCTCGTCTTCAACAATTAATACCCGGGCTGCTCTGGAACTCATATTTTACCCCGAATTTGTCTGCGACAGAGAGTTTGAATTATTTGTCTTAAGAGGCAGCAAGACAGTGATTGCCAGCCCTCCCAGTGAAGACTGAGCGGCGCTGATTTTACCGTTGTGCTGCTCGACAATGCTCTGGCAGATGGCCAGCCCCAGACCTGATCCACCGCTGGCACTGGTACGGGATTTGTCGACCCGATAGAGCCGCTGAAAAATTTGCGTTAAATCGGCATCGGCGACATTGGGGGCGCTGTCTTGCACTACCAGCTTTAAGAAGTCTTGCTGCGCGCTCAGCGCTACCACAGTTTCACCGCCGGCATCAGTGTAGCGCAAGCTGTTTTCTAATAGATTAGTTAACAGTTGAGCTAATTTGTGCCTATCTGCATAAATGTCATACTGCTGCCCTTGAGCTACTTGTAACTTTAATTCCAGACCTCGACTGATCATTCTAGCGCTGAACAACTGCTGTTGTTCTGCACACAGTTGGCGCATGTCTAAGTTACTGCAGACTAGCTGCACAACCCCCTGATCAGCCATCGATAGTTGATGCAGGTCGTCCACCAGCGCAGTCAGATTTTGCACATCTACATACAGCGACTCCATTCGCTGCGGGCTTGGCTGGCGAATACCGTCTCGGATCGCTTCTATCTCGGCACTGAGTACTGCTATAGGGGTGCGTAACTCATGAGAGATATCCGAGATCCACTGTTTTCGCAGGGTATCGTTGCGGCGTAATTTAATGGCCATCTGATTAAAATTCTTCGATAGCTGCGCCAGCTCATCCTCACCGTTTACCGGCACCGAAATATTTAGATTGCCTGTTGCCAGCTTTGCCGCTGCATTGGCCACTTGGTTAATCGGTCGGGTAAAAACCCTCGCCAGTGTCGCTGATACTAATGCAATCAGTACTAGTGCTAACAGCGAGAATATCGCAACTTTATTAACTTGTTGCTCGACAAAGCTACCCGCTAGGCTGTCTGTTTCTAACGCCAGCGGGATCACTCCAAGCCAGCCGATTTTGTTATCTTCCAGCTTGATTTCCAACCATTGTTTAACGCGTCTTTGTTGCGGCGGACCAAAAACCATAGCGCGGTTTTTATCTGTCAATATCAGTCGCTCTGCAAGGGACTGCTGGCCTGAGTTAGGCCTTGCGGGAGCTTGTCCTCTGGGCGGTTTTGGAGGTGGAGGACCGATATTGGCACCCCGAGGTGGCGGCGGTGGTGGGCGGCGGGCAGCTGGCGGTGAAAAATCCAGAGATGCTGAACTGTCCCTGAGCATCTGAGCCCACTGGCGCGGATTATTGCGTATCGATTTCCAACTGTTGTGGCGCTGATAGAAGCTTTGCAAACTAGTGACCACCGCTGCACTGCTATTTAAATCTTTTTGCCAGAGAAAATCGCTGAACCCCTGGCGGAATGACCAGTTGATCACTAACAGTAGTACGATTAACAATGCGCTAAAAGTCACAATCAGGGTTAACAGTAATTTAGAAAAGATATTCAGCCGCACAGTTGATCTCTCAAAGTAAGTCCGGGTCAGTGTAGCTGAATAACGATCCTCAAGCCTAGGGTTAAGTGTTTGTCTCAGGAAGTTGGCTGACTGTCACAATGAAATTGTGCAGTAAAAAAACCCCAAGTTTGTCGCTGCTTAAACATCTATATGGATCGATATAAAGTGCCGCTCAAGGGCTTTGGTAGCTATTTTAAACAGCGTATTCAACATGCTCGTATGTGCTCATGAAAAGATGCTTTTCACGGCTAAGAAGAGCCTTGTAACAGCTCTGGAAGGGGCATTTAAATGATTGTAAAACTCAGCAGAAGTCACTGGTGTTTATGCTAATTAATCAATAGTATGCAAAAAAAAACCAGCAAAATTGGTGAGAATTAACGAATTTATCGCTAGTCATAGAATAATATCAGTGGAGAAAAAATGAAGCAAAATACCTCAGATGCACTAGATGCTGCACTGTCTAACCTGGAAAATAACCGCAACAAGACAATACAGCCAAAACAATCAGCTATAGCTAAACCCAATGCGACTCAGATGCCGCCAAGATCGGCAAGGGCAGACAATAGCAGCACAATTGAAACGGCAAAAACCGTTCAGCAGCAGCTGAGTGAGAATAGCTTGCAGCAAAGTCAGTTTAACTACAGCGAGCAGATTTTTAGTGAACTGAACTGCAACCGCAGCCAATTAGAGGAGAGGAACTTGGTTAACTGTGAGTTTCATCAGTGTGATTTCAGTTTTGCCTCACTGGCCTTTGTGCAGGCGCAGAACTGCAAATTCTACGACTGTAACTTTAACCAGGCCAATCTAAAAGAGTCGCTATTTAGCCATTGCTCGTTCTATGACAGTGAGCGGCAATTAGGCTGTAATTTTTACGCTGCTGATTTAACCAATGCAAAATTTACTAAATCTGATCTATCCCTGTCTGTATTTGAACGCAGCTCTATGTTCGGCATAGAAATCGTTGACTGCCAGGCCCAGGGCAGCAGTTTTAAAATGGCAGATTTTGGCAGCCTGATCAGACGCAATAAGCCTTTTTACAGTGCGTTTATAAACAACAGTAATTTTCGCTATGCTGATTTTTCAGGCTGTCAGCTAGTTAAGTGTGACTTGGCGGGCAGTGTCTTCACTAGTGGCAATTTTCTGGACGCAGATTTGCAAGGCTGTACTTTATGCGCAGCTGATCTGTCTGCAATCCAGTTTGAAACTTTGTCGCTGGCAGGGGCGGATCTGCGCAATGCACAATTGACTGGCCTGGATATTCGCAAACTGGATTTGCAGGGGGTTAAAATTAATGATTGGCAGCAGTCGGTGTTATTAGAATCTCTGGGGGTGGTGGTGTTTCCCGACTAATTTTATCAGAGTTAGTGACAACTAGTGTATTGTGTTTTTATTATATGGTGTTAATAATCAATCACTTATATTATACATTAAGCTTGGCGAAACAACCAATGATTCAGGGAAGAAGTAATGAGTGCAAACAGTCAGACGCTGACCAATAATGCAACCGGCAACAACATGCAGGCGATCTTATGGGTACTGAGCGGTACCGCGGTATTTTCAATGATATTTGCCTCTGGAAAGCTGCTCGGTGGCAGTGATTGGGTTTGGCAGATTATCTTTTTCCGCTATCTCTCTGGTTTAGCCGTGATGATTGCCGTCGCCCGCTATCAGAAAGTCAGGTTAACCCTCAGTCCCAAGTGGCCAATGCATCTGAGCAGAGCACTGGTCGGCGGAGCTGGTGGCTGTGCGGCTATTTATGCGGCAGCCAACATGGCGGTAGCCGATGCCGCTGCGATAGGTCTTCTTGACTCTGTGTTTGCCATTATTCTGGGAATGTTGATATTTCGCGAGCTAGTCAGTGTCAGGCGCTGGCTGGCAATAAGCGGATGTATAGCAGGGGCTGTGGTAGTACTGCTGGATCAGGGAGCTTTTCAAGCGGAATCTGCGCTGGGGTTTGCGGCCTTGGCGGCGCTGGGCAGTGCCATTTTTCTGGCTCTGGAAAGTGTGCTGATTCGCGCGCTGGCGGTTAAGGAAGACATCATAGTAGTGCTGTTACACGTTAACTTCTTTGGCGCTCTACTGTTCGCTATCCCCGCACTGCTGATCTGGGGAGAAACCGACACAGTGACGAAGCTGACACTCTGCCTGTTGGGGCCTCTGGCGATCTTAGGTCAGTACTGCAATATTCGCGGCTACCGCATCGCCAACTTATCGATAGTCGCTCCGGTCGGTTACAGCTGGATTATCTTTGCCCTGGCGATCGACTATCTATTTTTTAGTCAGCCGCTGACGGCTATGCTTATCAGTGGTTCCGCACTGATTTTACTCAGTGGTTTGTACCTGGCAAAAACACCTTAATGGGTAATTCTCCAGAGCTAGCGAAGCAGTAGCTCTGGAGCATCCGTGCAGTAAACAGTTAGTCCGCTACTACCTGTAACACTATCTTACCGACAGTGCGTTTGCTTTCACTGCGCTGGTGGGCCAGTTGAGCATCTTTAAGGTCAAACACAGAATCTAAGTGTACTTGCACTTTATCTTGTTCCAGTAAATCTCTGATCTGGGTTAAATCTGCAGCGTTAGGTTGCACCATGAGTTTATGGTAAGTGATGCCCCTCTCTAGCGCCAGCGCGTAATCTATTTCGTCAAACAGGGAAATTAAATGGCCTCCTCTTTTAATCACTTGCAAAGAGCGGGCAACTACATCGTCGCCACCGACACCGCCAACAGCGCCGGCGAAGACTAAATCGACCGGAGCTACTAGGTCTTCAAACTTGCTGTCCTGGTAGTCGATAAACTGATCGACTCCCAGTCCTTCGACAAATTCTCTATTTTTTGCAGATGCAGTCCCTATTACGTGGGCGCCAGCTGCTTTAGCCAGTTGCACGGCAAAACTACCCACTCCGCCACTGGTGTTGTGAATTAAGACTCGCTGTCCCGCCTGCAATTTTCCTTCAGTGAACAGCCCCTGCCAGGCGGTCAGCGCTGCCAGAGGCACTGCTGCGCTCTGGGCAAAACTCAAGTTTTTAGGTTTGCTGACAACGATATTAGCCTCTATTGCTAAGTATTGTGCGTAGCTGCCGTTTTTGTCAAAAGGTGCCATGGCAAATACCTGATCACCCACTTTGTGCTTAGTGACTGCCTTGCCAACTTGTTCCACAGTGCCTGCTGTGTCCCAGCCTAAAGTCAGCGGCAGACTGTGGGTGCCGGTGTCTTCGAACATGCCGCCGCGGATGTAACAATCTACTGGATTGACGCCTGCCGCGTGTACTTTAATCAATACCTGGTTGGCAGCAATTGCTGGAGTTTGCGCGTCTGTGTAGATAAGCTGCCCAATGTCGCCGTAGTTTTCGATAAGTGCTGCTTTCATGATGGTGCTCCTAGTACTGAGGTTGTGTTTGGAAGTGAGCCCATATTGCACTGGTTGATTCATATCTTCTAATTGATCATTGGTATAATATACATTGATAAAATCAATGTATTGAGAGTGGTTATGAATAGAGCGGATCTGAATTTGTTTGTTATTTTTGATGCCATAATGCAAGAGCAGTCAATTTCAGTTGCTGCGCAGCGGCTGTTTATGACCCAGCCGTCTGTTTCTAACGCAGTCTCACGGATGCGCCATAACTGGAATGATGAGCTGTTTGTTAAACAGGGGCGCGGTATTAAGGCGCCCCCTTTTGCCAATCAATTATGGCAGCAGATACCCGAGCCACTCAACACCATCAGCAACGCGGTGAACCCAGTACAGTTTATTCCCGCCTTGGCCCGGCACAGGTTTCGTATTGCGCTGACCGATGGCATGACCAGTGTCCTCTGGCTGCCACTGCGGCAGATGTTAGAACAGCAGGCCCCCGGCATAGATTTACATGCGGTGCCCTTTCGCGGTGATGGCGAGGCGTTGCTACTGAGTAACGAAGTGGATTTGGTACTGGACAGCTACAGCGGCGGCCATAAACTTATTCATAGTCAATGGATGAGCGATTTCAACTTTGTCTGCGTAATGCGCCCCGATCACGCCCTGGCAGATAAGCCGTTAAGCTTGGCTAAGTTCCTGGCGGCCGAGCATCTGTTTGTCTCGCTATCGGGGGATGCGCGCGGCGCTGTAGATGCTAAGCTCACTGAGCTGGGAGAAAAGCGCCGTATCGCCATGACCGTAAATAGCTTTAGCGGTGCCTTCCCGCTGCTGGCTGAAACTAACCTGATTACTGTCTTGCCAGAGGCGGCAACTGTGAGTGCGGTGGCCCGGGGATTAGTGATCACTAAGCGTTTGCCTATAGACATTAGCGATGCAAAAATCTATATGGCCTGGCACACTCGCCAGCACCGCGATCCGAAGCTGAGCTGGTTGAAGAGCAGGATCAACAAAATTTATACCCAGACCATCATTGAACCTGTGCTTGCCAATAAATAGTGTTGTAAATGAGTTACCTGTGGTAGATTTTTAATCCTCAACCACTCTGGAGATAGCTTTGATGATTAAACTGGCGATTATTGGTCTTGGTACTATAGGTAATAGGATTTTACGTGCCGCTAGCGCGCATCCGGATATCGAAGTTGTCGCTGTGTATGATCTGGCGACTGTGCAGTTAACCGACCCAGCCTATAGCGGTGTACAAGTAGAAGAGTCAGCACAGGCACTAGTGCAGCGTGCTGATGTAGACATTGTCTATATAGGCACCCCACCGGCGACACATACTCAGTACTGTCACTTAGCATTGGATGCCAACAAGGCGATCTGGTGTGAAAAACCGCTGGCGGTAGACATCCAAGAAGCCGAGCAGTTAGTAGCCAGATTGGCAGACAGTGACCTTAAGTCGGCAGTCAACTTATCGCTGGCCTCCAGTCCGGTGGTAAGACAAATCGAGCGATTAATGGCTGACATCGACAACCGCGATATTTTGAGTGTTGATTTCCAGTTCCACTACAGCTCTTGGCCGCGACGCTGGCAGGAGGGGGCTAGTAGCTGGCTGTGCCTGCCAGAGCAGGGAGGCTTTTTGCGCGAAGTGTATTCGCACTTCGTATTTTTGCATCAGCGTTTAATAGGCGATCTTCAATTACTTAATCACCAGATAGAGTATCAGCGTGATGGCTATGCAGAGACTTATGTACAAGCTAATTATAGCAGCGACAATATTCCGGTGCGTCTACAGGGGGTAATAGGCGGCAACACCCCGGATACTAATAACTGGATTGTTTACACTAAAGATAAATCTATACACTTTAGCGGCTTTCGCGCCTTAAAAGTCAGTGTTGATAATTGCTGGCAGGAGCAACCGATCAGCTTAGAAGGTGATCTGGATGTTACCCAATTGAGTGAAGTGGTAAAAATGATGCGCGGTGAGCAGCATAAGCTGGCCAGTTTTGCCGAGGCTTTAAAAGTTCAAAAAGTTGTAGAGGCGCTGTTAGTTAAAGTTTGACTATTGGGATATGCGCAGTGTCGAGTCACTAATAATGCGCTAAATGAGCGGGCAAAAAAACATCAATAAATACTGATATTAAACTTGCTAGCGTTTTAATTTAACTTCCATGCCCCCATCATCATAATAGTAATGTTATTAGCTAAAAAACAGACGGAGAGACAGGCATGGCCGATAGAGATTCACAGCTGCGAGATGAGTATCTGCTGCAAGGGTATATGGATGCAAATATCGCGGGTTATGAGGTCAAAGTAGATCCCTATCACGTCGACTTTTGGCGCAAGGCGGGATCCGGCACTTGGGAGCCTAACACTTATAAGATTCTCTCCCATTACCTGAAAGAGGACAGCCACTATTGCGACATAGGTGCCTGGATAGGCCCGACAGTTTTACACGCGGCGCAGCTGGCAAAAAAAGTGATATGTTTTGAGCCCGATCCCACTGCCTATCGCTACTTGCGCTGGAACATTGATTTAAATAAGTTAAAAAATGTCAGTTCCTATAGTCTGGCACTGGCGGAAACTATGTCTATTTCGCGAATGGCCAGCCACCGCGGTAAGCCCGGGGACAGTATGACCAGCCTGCTGTTCGACAACGAGGGCAGTGGCGTCGATGTACTGACGATGCAGTGGCAGCAATTTTTGCAGATGTCTCCAGTTAAGCACATAGATTTTATGAAAATCGATATCGAAGGTGGCGAATACCAGCTGATGCCCAGCTTAAAAGAGTATTTGCAGCTAAATAAACCAGTGCTGTATTTGTCTACTCACGCACCATTGCTAGAACCTGAGCAGCGTCTGGCTAAAATGCAGGGACTGATAGATGTTTTGAGCATCTATGACAAGTGTCTGGATGATGATTTACAACCGATTGATATCAATAGTTTAGTCAGTGAAGATGCTTTAGAGCACTTTCGCTCTTATGTTTTTACCGATTAAAAATCACAAACAAATACAGCTGTTGAAACAGTGAGCAAAGGAGAATTGGAATGTTGGATAAACGTAATTTTTATATCGATGGCGCCTGGGTTGCCCCGGCAGTCGAGAATGATTTTTCAGTCATCAACCCTGCTACTGAACAGCCCTGTGCAGTTATTTCACTGGGTGATCAGGCGGATACAGATGCTGCGGTAGCAGCGGCGCGCAAAGCTTTTGACTCTTGGTCACAGACCTCTAAAGAGTACCGCCTGCAGTTGTTGCAGGCATTGCTGGCAGAATATAAAAATCGTGCCGCAGATATGGCGGCGGCCATTTCAATGGAGATGGGAGCACCGACTGATCTGGCCACTACAGCCCAGGCGGGTTGTGGTATCGGGCACATTAAAGGGTTTATCGAGGCCTTTGCCGAGATGGAGTTTGAGCAGCCGATCAGCGCTCGGAACAGTTCTGAGCAGATCATCAAAGAGCCGATAGGTGTCTGTGGTCTGATTACCCCCTGGAACTGGCCGATGAACCAAGTGACCTTAAAAGTCATCCCGGCACTGGCAGTAGGTTGTACTGTGGTACTTAAGCCATCGGAAATAGCACCGTTGTCCTCTATTATCTTTGCAGAAATTGTTGAAGCTGCGGGTTACCCGGCCGGGGTATTTAACATGTTAAACGGTGATGGAGTAGGCGTAGGCACACAATTGTCTTCACACCCTGATGTAGACATGTTGTCATTTACCGGCTCTACCAGAGCGGGGGCGCTTATCACTAAAGCTGCCGCCGATACTGTTAAACGTGTAACGCTGGAGCTGGGCGGTAAAGGGGCGAATATCATCTTCGCCGATGCCGATGACAAAGCGGTTAAACGCGGCGTGATTCACTGTTTTGGCAACTCCGGTCAATCTTGTAACGCCCCTTCCAGAATGCTGGTGGAGCGCTCGATCTATGCTGCGGCAGTTGAAACCGCAAAAGCTGCTGCAGCTTCCGTCAAGGTCGGCAGTCCCACTGAAAATGGCCGACACATTGGCCCGGTGATCAGCGAAGTGCAGTTCGATAAGATTCAGGGGCTGATCCAAGTGGGGATTGATGAGTCAAATCTAATTGCCGGTGGTCTGGGGCGTCCAGAGGGACTAGAACAAGGTTATTATGTGCAGCCGACTATTTTCGCAGACGTTAACAATGACATGCGCATCGCCCGCGAGGAAGTATTCGGTCCGGTTCTGACCATGATTCCCTTCGATACTGAAGAGGAGGCGATCGCCATCGCCAACGATACTGTCTATGGACTGACTAACTACCTGCAAACTCAAGATCCCGAGAAAGCCAAACGGGTGGCCCGCAGATTGCGCAGTGGTATGGTCAGAGTCAACGGTATCGACTCACAGCAGGCAGCCCCGTTTGGCGGCTACAAGCAGTCAGGTAATGGTCGCGAAGGCGGCGTCTGGGGTCTGGAAGACTACCTGGAAATCAAACACATCACCGATTGGAAGTAGACAACAAAGTTGTTACTTGTTATTACAAAACGCCAGCTTATGCTGGCGTTTTATTTTCAGCGAGTAATGGTGCGCTCTACTCGTCCATTGATCTGCTCAAGGCTACCTACTCTAACTTCTGTTTAACTCATTTTTCTTTTAATTTTTGTCTTTAAAGGCGGATTTTATTGATTATTTTAGTATCTGGTATGTTTTCAGTTTTTAAGAGAAGTTTCGTTTTCAACGAGTTACTTTTTTGCTCGTCATAGGGACATGCAAATAAGTCCGGTATCTTCTCTGCGGACTATAAATCGGTCAGATGCGCGAAAGGTAACGAAGTGGAATGACGTGTCCTTTCCAAGTTGCCTGACAAAGCAGGTGGCCGTTTTATAGCCCGCCCGCTGGGGCTTACAGAGCATCCCAATCTCGTTGTTATCGACTTTCGACAGGCAACCAGCATTCCTGTAGTCGATGCCTAAATCTTGGAATGCTCTGTAAGCCAGAGGCGTAGCGGACTTGTTAGCATGTCCCTGAAAGTAACCAAAAAAGCACGCCCAATATTGCCGAAAGACTCCTCCGCTATTTGCTAAATTGCCGGCCGCTCACAGAG
>ASZI01000059.1 GCA_000416315.1 Osedax symbiont Rs2
TAGGCAATGATAGGTGGATACTCAATGATATAGTCCAGGCGTTTGACAAATAACATTTTGATCAGGTTTTCATAGGCCGGGTGTTTGTTGAGGTGTTTTCGCCATTTGTGTTGCTCTACTATGTTGTTCAGTAAACTGGAGTAACGCCCAGGGGTAACCCCTCCGCGAAACTGTTTATTGGCCAATAGATTATCTAATACTATTTGCTCGGTATTTAATTTATCGGCAATACTTTGATGCACGATTAAACGGTGCGGTAACAGAATACTGTTTACTACAGAGTTAATGCTGTAGCTGTCGGGTATGACAGAGGGGTGGCAGATATTTTCACCTTTCTCCCACGCTCTTCTGACCCGGTATGTATTCATTACCACTCTCTGGTGATTGTACTCGGGCATCCCCCTAGAGAGCATACTGATAAGTTCATCATAGATACCTTTGCCTTTATCTTTACCTTGCAGTATATAAAAAGGCGGCCAGTCAACTACCCGCCAACGCACGGTCTCTTTAGCTAGTGCTTGCTGGGAAAAGGTTAAGACCAATAAAAATGTGGCTGGACAGATGATTATCAATGTTTTTCTATTTACTGTCGATTTCATGAGCGGCCTATCTTGATTATTGATGTGCGTTTGCATCACACAAAATTGATAGCGATTACTGTCCACTAATATAGTAAATATAGCCGAATTAGAAAATTGCGGAATTGCCTAATTTAACCTTATGTCTAGCCTGTGATCCTAAAGAAAATACTGCACTGTGCAGTAGGGATAAATGTGAAGCTTAAAGGCTTATCTAGCAAGGGCAATATTGTCGCCAGAGATGCAGTAGCACAAGTTACTGCATCAGGTAAGTTAGATGGGGCTGGGCCTTATTTTCGAAATTTATAGGCTGGTCTTCCCAGAGTTAAGCCAAGTTTATCGATGGCTAGGTTAATTTCATGTGCGGATTTTTGCGCCGTCATTAGAAACCATTCAATCAATAACTCGGATGCATGTTTAGATAGGTTTTTCTTACGTGATAAATAGTGAGCCCCTAACATCACAGGTTGTACCTTAGTTGCAGGAACCAGTAATCCATTGTTGAGCTTATCGCTGATATAGTGGACATTGGTTAAGGCGATACCGTAGCCGGCAATTGCCATTTCAATGGCGGCAAAATCCGTAGGTAGTTTCATCGCGCTATTGATCGCGCCAGCGAAGCTATTGGAGTCAATGTGCATCATTTTTGCCCAGGTTTTCCAATCACTGGCAGTAGGCGAATTTAATAGCAGTCGCTGTTTTGCTAGATCGTGCACATCAAATAAGCCGTTATTCAAATATTTCGCTGAGCACACAGGTATCATCCACTCTTCTAACAGAGGCTCTGTACCCTCCCTTTCCAGTGGGGTAGTGGAGTACAAAATTTCCAAATCATAATATTTTGGCACGTTATTTTCCTGACTACCGGCACTCATCTGCACTGTGATATTAGGGTGCTCGGACTCAAACTGATGAAAACGCGGCATCATCCAACTCATTGCAAAGCTGGTGGAGGTACTGATAGAGATTTCTTTAGTGGTCTTGCTGACTTCACTGACCGCATCTAAGATTATTTCGAAGGCTTGGGCGATTGCAGGGAGTATTTTTTCACCTTCTTCGGTCAAAGTTAACCCTTTGGTATTACGTAAGAATAAAGAAAACCCAAAATGTTCTTCCAGCAGTTTTATCTGCTGACTAACAGCACTTTGGGTAACAAAGAGGTCTTCGGCCGCATGCTTGAAACTCAAGCGCTTGGCAACAGCTTCAAACGCACGAATTGAGTTTAAAGGAGGTATTCTTCGCATTTGTTCTCCCTATGAATACATGATTAACAACATGTCACTACAGGGAGAATATAACACTACGGCAGAATAACAACAGATTTAAAACGCCTGCTAATTCCTATCAGGCAGCACTTGAGTTGATTTCTCTGGCCGGGTATCTAAAAGGCTTTAAAGCAGCGGCCTGGGCTAAAATGACAGAGAGGTCATCAGTGTCAGATAATCCTTTGTGCTGCAGCTAGGCATCGCTGTAAAACTCATCCAGGTATTTTTCACCCCTGTCAGCTGAAATAGCCAGAACAACTTTATCGGAAGCCAAATTAAGCGCCTGGTTAATAGCGACAAATAGCGAAGCGCCACTAGAGCCTCCCAGTAAAATGCCGAATTTTTTAGCAATGATTCGCACAGTTGAAAAACACGGCTGAGTGTCAACCAAAAAAGCTGCATCGACGACCTTTTCATCCAGGTTAGCGGGAACCCAGCCCAGACCCATTCCTGTGACAGCGGTTGGTCCTTTAGTACCGCCAAAGACGATAGAGCCTTTTACATCCACACCGACAATTTTTGTTTTGGCTCCTCGCTTGCGCACCCCTTTGCCAATACCGGTGATCTGTCCCGCCGTAGATACCGCCGCAACCAATACATCGGGCGCCACTGGGAAATCATTCAATATTTCCACAGCGGTAGTATCTATATGTGCCGCAGGGTTCCAGGGGTTTCCGTACTGCCAGGGCATATAGGCATTCTTTAGAGTATCGGCTAAATAGTGCGCACGTTTAATCCTGGCCTCCTGGTAAGTACCGTCTTTGGGGTTCTTTTCAGTGACTATTTCCACTTGCGCACCAAATGCTTTGAGCATTGAGATGTTGTGTTGGCTGGTTCTTGGATCGACGATGATGACACATTTATAACCACGTACTGCGGCAATCATCGCCAGTGCAGCCCCTAAATTTCCCGAGGTAGATTCAACGATAGTCCCCCCAGCTTTAAGCTTCCCTGATTTTTCTGCTTCTAGAATCATATTTAAGGCGGCGCGGTCTTTAATTGAACCGCCCGGATTATAGCCCTCTAACTTTACAAATAATTGCGCAGATCCCGCGGGCAGCAACCCCTGAAGGGATAGCACCGGTGAATTGCCTATATGCGCTAATATATTGTTATCTAATATCATTGGAAGCTCCTAGGTGTTGTGGAAGTTGGGTCATAGCTTGATGTATCTTTAGGTACGCAGGTAAAAAGACTAGCAGGGCTGCGGCTGCAATGAATAAGGTAAAATAAATCGCGCCCAAAACCCCTAAGGTGGAGATTATTAAGGTCAATACAAACAGGCAAAGTGCCCGCATCAGCATAATCCAGCCCTGCAGCAGTGCACCGACTCTGCCTATTTCGGCGGCTGTGGTTTGTTGCATCAGTAATGTTTGTCGCAGTATCCGCACTACTGAGTTACTCAAACCAAAGGCGCTTGCTAACAGGATGAACCCCCAGTAACTTGGAAAAAGTGCCTGTAGCGAAACAACCATTAAAAACAGCCCTAGGGCATAGAGCAATGACTGTTCTGTGTTGGCCGTTTTAAATCGACTAGAAATTATCACCCAGCCTCCTAGAATCGCGCCCAGTCCAAACAAGAGTTCAACAACGGCATAAGTTGAGCCACTCGCTTGTGGCAGCTGTGATAAGGCGATGGGATGTAAAACGGTATACATAATAATCACGACATAGGGAATAGATGAGACCAACAACATCAATGTCAGTATTGGCTTGCGCTTGAGTATTTGCAGGCCCTCCCTGAAAGACTGAATGACACTCTGGGTTTTTATAGAGAGCTTTTTTGTCGGATATTTTATTCTGGCGATACAAAATACCGCGATTATGTAGCACAGCAGATTGCCGAATATGATGATGGAGAGGCCTAAATACTCCATTACCAATATGGCCAGGGCTCCAGTGCTGACGGCGGCGACTTGATTCTCCACCTCCAGAATTGAATTAATGCGCACGTATTCGTCCCCGGAAAATAGCTCTTGTACATAGGCTGTACGCAGCGGGACGTTAAAGGCATAAAAGACGGCACCTAAACAGTAGTAGACGATCAAGGCTGCATTAACTTGATCGCCGAATGCAAAAATAGCGTAGACCAGAGCGAGCCCCAGCACAAAAGCGAGACGCAAACCAATCATTAACTTTTGCCGACAGCAACTATCAATAGCGGGGCCGATGAAAGGCGTAACCAAAAACAAAAATATATTAATCAGAGTTGCAAGGACCCCAAACAGTACTGAGCCACCTTCGCCGGTCGCCAAAAACCAGGGAATAGCGATCATCGCAACCCCTGTGCCTATTGAGGCCAGCGCATTTGAGATCAACAGCAGTATCAGAGTCGGATTTGCCATCATGCCGCCATGCCCGCCTTTAGCTGTTCCAGTGAAAATACTTGTTTCGGGAAAATTGCAGCATAGTGATGACGGCTGGTTTTTATCGGTAGTAAGTCTCCTTTTGCCGCCTGGCGCACTACTTTGCGATCAACGTAGAAATCATCGCGCCAGGAGTCGACAATAATTTTATTGTCGTCGTAATCCAGGCAAAAACAAGGGATGACATAGAGACAAAGTAGTTGTGCGGCGACTAATCTGTGGTGACCGTCGAGAATGATATGAGAACTTTTATCGACTAATAGTGGTTGATTCCAAATTCCTTCGAATTGAATTTTTTCAGCCAATGTTAGCGCGTGTTGGCGATCGTAATGTTCGTGGGGAATTAAACTGTCTAGAGTCAATAACCTGACAGTAGCCGCAGGCTGAAAATGAATAGTCATTACTGGTGCTCCCGATTGATGTAGTCCAATAATTTTAGTTATTTTAACGCGTTAGACAAATTCCAATTTCTTAACAGTCAATTAGAAATATTAATGTTGAGTAAACTTATAGGTTCAATAGCGCCGTAGGAAGCTTGGAAAACCTAATTGCTTATCTCTCAGCGGGCTTAGCCACAGCTTTTAGCTAGGCGTGCATTTTTACACGGGCAGCGTGCAATAAACGCGAATTTCATTAGTCACCGCACTGCTTTAGTCTCTGCCAGCAAACCTAACTAAGGAAAAGACAGAGCATGAAATTATTAGAGAAAAAATCGGGAATAGTCGTTGGCGCGACATCTGGAATCGGCAGGGCAGCAGCTATATTATTTGCTCAAGAAGGGGCGCATATCGCTATAGTAGGCCGGCGTGCTGACTTATTAAACACTTTGAAAATAGAAATTGAACAGGGGGGAGGGCGTGCAATTGTGATCATAGCTGATGTGACTCATTCAGCAGATATAACACGGATGGTGAGTACGGCAAAAGACGCATTTAAGAAACTAGATTTTGCCTTTAACAATGCCGGTACTATAGGTAACTTCGCGCCTATGCTGCAGCAGTCTGAAGAGGACTGGGATCACACCATAAATACCAACCTTAAGTCGATTTGGTTATTGCTGCGCGAACAAGCCAAAGCGATGAGTGATACAGGCGGTGCGATAGTGAATACTTCATCCTGGTTGTCTCAGGGGGCTCTGGTCGGGTCAACCAGTTATTCCGCCAGCAAGGCGGGAATGGACGGAATGCTGCGACCAGCGGCGTTGGAACTTGCCGCTATGGGCATTCGTATTAACAACATTAATCCCGGCGGCATAGATACACAAATGACCCGCGAAGCTTTTGGCCACGACAGTGAAAGCTTAGAGAATTTTGCTGCTGCGCATCCGACTGGTCGCATGGGTAGGGTTGAAGGAGTGGCTAACTTGGCAGCCTTTTTACTCAGCGAACGCGCAGCCAATATTACCGGGCAAGCTATTGCTACAGACGGTGGCTACGCAATTCCTGGACAGAGAGGTTAACATCAGCTGCGGCAGTTTTGAATTTAAAATGAGCCACCGGCCAAGGGTGAAAAGCAGCTTAGCAATATAGCTTTCTATAGCAGTAGACACTGTGAAAAAAGCAGGTCGTTATAGGGCTGCTTACACCCAGTGATCAAGCGTAAATAGTGAACCTGCACGGGCCGCTTCAGTCCTGTGCAGGTTTTTTGTCATAGCTGGGGATTAGTCGGCATAGTTAGAGTGTTCCCCGGCAAATAATCCTTTGCGTTGGGTTAATTTCTCCTGCAAAAATTCCCGACAGCAGCGAACTCTGGCTGTGTGGCGTAAATCTACATGACTTAAGATCCATACTCCCCATGTCGACCTGGGCATCTCTATCGGCAGTCTTTTTACTGGGCTTTCCGTAAGAACATCGGGTAAATAACAGGGCATTCTAGCCACACCTATGCCGGCTTTGACAGCTGCATACATCGCCAGCAAATCATCCACCTGCATCACAACCTGGGCCTTAGGAAAATGTGTTTGTGCCCATCCAGGCAAACTGTTTTCTCCCGACCAACTAATAATTGGCACACTCTTGTCCAATCTCAGCTTATCAGTATTGGCATAGATTCCATGCTGCAACAAGCTAATATTCTGTCCTATTAAATAATCCGGTGGTGTACTACTGAATCTAATGGCGACATCGGCTTCGCGAGCCGCCAAATCCCTAAGACCTTTGCTAACAGACAGCTTGAGCCTGATGTCGGGTTGCTGTTGACGAAACAACGCCAGTTCGTCAATGAGGCAAAACGCCAGTAGATCGTGTGGCATTGTCAGGTGAATATCGCCCTGTAAGCGACTGTCTTGTGCAAATAACTGTCGGCTGACTTGCTGGTTTTTGTTTTCAAGCTCTATGGCTATCTCGTAGATGTCCAGAGCGGCAACAGTCATTTTATAACCGCTTGGAATTCGCTCAAATAGCCTTACACCGTGCTTTTCCTCCAGGGCGTGGATACGCCGTGACACTGTTGAGTGATTCACCATCAGTGCCTTTGCAGCAGAAGTAACGTTGCCACTGCGAGCAACGGCTAAAAAATATCTAATATCATCCCAATCATTCATCCGTGCATTATTGCACGAGTTGTTTGCATTAATCGAGAATTTTCACAATGTAATCGCTGCTTTAGTATGGCGTTCATCAAACATAAACAGATGAGGAAATAGTAATGATTACTTTATACCATGCACCGGGCTCTTGTTCGCTGGCAGTAAAAGCGGCACTGGCTTTAACAAATTTAGAACACCAGATAAAAATCATCGACACTGCGCAGGGAGAGCATTTTAGTGAAGCCTATAAAAAAATTAACCCATTAAGCAAAGTACCGGCTCTGTTGGTTGATGGCCAAATCATCACCGAGGGGGCTGCGATTTTGCAATATATCAGTGAGATAGCCCCCGCCGCCAAATTACTACCTGCTGTCGGCAGCTTAGAGCGAGCTCAAGCGTTAAAATGGATGATGTTTGTTTACAGCAACATCCACCCACATTTTGCCCGTGCCTTTGTCCCCGCTCGTTACGCCGATAATCAAGCGGATGTTGTGGCTAAGGCCGAAAGTGCGTTGCATGAACTGTTTTACATCATTGACCAAGAGTTAGCTGAGCATGCCTTTATCGCCGGAGAGCGCTTAAGTATTGCCGATCTGTATCTTGGTGTGGCAATACACTGGCAGATGATCTTAAAGCAATCCCTGACTGAGAAATATCAGCACCTGAATGCTTATCTGCAGCGCTTACTGGCGTTACCTGTAGTGGGAGATCTCTACAAGGCAGAATTTAACTAGCGAGTATTGGAGTTAGAACAGTGGGTGGCTCAGTCATATATGGGTCGCTACTTTTAAGGTCGTGTACGACTGGAAATAATTATCAATGCGGGCACCAGGAACGCATCGGGAGCAATAATGGCAGATCTATTTAACACTATCACCTTAGGTGATTATAAACTTTCAAATCGAATTTTTATGGCTCCGCTGACCAGAGGGAGAGCCGTTGAACAGGGAGTTCCAAATGCTTTGATGGCGCAGTATTATGCACAGCGCGCCAGTGCAGGTTTAATCATCGGAGAAGCCACAGCTGTGGCAAAAAACGCTCTGGGCTGGATGCATGCTCCGGGGATATTTACAGCAGAACAGCAAGAGGGATGGCGACAAGTCGCCCAAGCAGTACACAATCAGCAAGGTCGTATATTTTTGCAGTTATGGCATATGGGTAGTACTGTTCATCCGGATTTTCTAGAGGGCGAATTACCCGTGTCTTCCTCAGCGGTTAAACAAAACGGCTCACTGACAACCCCAAAAGGCAGAGACCGAGAATTTGTAGTGCCGCAAGCGCTGAGCACAACAGCTATCAAAGAAGTAGTGCAGCAATTTGTCGATGCCGCCAAAAGGGCGATTGATGCAGGTCTGGATGGGGTAGAAATTCATGCCGCCAATGGTTTTCTGATTGATCAGTTTACCCGCGATGGGGTAAATCAACGCACAGATGAATACGGCGGTAATATAGAAAATCGGCTGCGTTTTATGTTGGAAATTGTGGCGGCGCTGTGCCGGGAAATTGGCTCAGGGAAAGTGGGGATACGGCTGTCACCGATGAACAGTGTCTGGGGGATAAAAGATTCCGATCCACAAGCTGTCTTTACTGCAGCAGTGCAAAAACTCAATCCATTTAATTTGGCGTACCTGCATCTATTAGAGCCCAAGCCCAATGATGGATCACTGTACCTTACACCTATTCTGAGAAGACATTATCAAGGGAAGTTATTAATCAACAGCGGTTATACAAAAGCGACGGCGACTACTGCGCTGGAAAATAATGAAGCCGATGCAGTAGCTTTTGGCACACCCTTTATCGCTAATCCTGATTTGGTTCAAAGGTATCGCCAGGGCGCAGCTTTAGCTGTGGCTGATAGTAGTACTTTCTATACCCAAACCGCCAAAGGCTATACTGACTACCCGTCAGTGAGTGGGTTTAATTAATCATTCTCCGACTGCCAACTTTAAGCTATCTGTGTAGCGGTCAATGATCATGCTATACAGAGGGCGAGTGGCACTGCATTTAGTTATTGAGCGGTTGAATTTCTGCCAGGTACTGATCATATTTTCCTAAGGCTTTTAATTTTATTAGTCCTCGATTAAAGGTTTGAACTAATTGTTGGTTAGCGACTTTGCTTTTGCAAAAGATCAGATGCAGATTATTGTGCGTTAACACTTTGCGGTGATGGGTGAATTTTTCAGCATCGAGCGGGCTAAAGTTGTTTTTGATTTGCTGATAACCCACGTGCAAATTTGAAGGGAAAATATCGAATCTTTTGCGCAGTAGCTTTTTGAAATTCAACTCATCGCTGGGGACAGTTTGTACTTTTAGGGTACCGTTTTGCTGTGCCTCGTGGAAGGAGGCGCCGTAGTTATAACCACTGGTCGCACCTGAGCTGAGCCCTGTTAAATCACTATAGTCCTGCCACTGGAAATCAAAGCTTTTCAAATGAAAAAACACCCCCTGGTTGGCGATGACAGGCTCGCTATAGAGAAATTTTTGTGCGCGTTTTTCTGAATATACCCAGGGAAAAGTACCGTCCCATTCACCTTGTTGCGCCAGTGCTTTGGCCCTGGCCCAGGGGAAAAATCCCAGCTCTACTTTTACCCCCTCAAGGGCAAAAGCTTCAGTGATAATACGCGCCAGGAAACCGTTATCCGGCAAGTTTTTCGAGACATAAGGTTCCCATTCACCCACTGCCAGACGCACGGTTTGTTGGGCGTAACTTGCGTGATTGAATCCTAAACACAGTAGTGAAAAAAAGATCAGGGGTAACGTTTTTAGCAAGGGCTTTCCTGCAGTGTTGGTGCTAGTGGTAGCTAAGTAGCTGAAAGTGCAAAGATACAGAAGTTGGCAGGTATTGAAAGCACAATACTGTGGCAGTGAATAATTATTTTACAAAAGGTCAGGAGCTACTTTGAAGTGTCTGAAAACAAACACAGTTTTGCTGCACATAGCTATTCTCTGGCTATGCACTGATGCAAACAGTAAAAGTTATCGAGCTGAAAATTAAATAAGGTCTATATTTTATTTAATAGTTAAAAGAATACAGCAACCAAGTGATTATCTGGTTATCAAGAGCAAAGTTTCGGCATCATCATTGATTGATAAGATATTTCACAACAGCAAAAAACTTCGACAAAGTATGAGTATGAGTATGAGTATTAGGTTTAAATTAATCTCTCTTTTGGCGATACTATTTCTCGCGGCGATTGGCAATTCTCTGTTTACTTTTCAGTTGGAAGCACATGAAGAGGAGAAACTAAAATGGGTCAATCATACCCATCAAGTGTTGATTGAAAGTCAGGCTTTCTTAAGCAGTCTGACAGACACTGAGACAGGGCAAAGAGGCTACTTGCTGACCGGTACTCCCATCTACTTGCAGCCATACTATACCGGGCGTGAAAGGTCTCAAAAGTACTTTCTTCGGTTAAAAACCCTCACCCGGGATAACTCTGAACAACAAGATCGACTGCTATTAATTAAAGATTTAATGAAGTTTAAGTTTGATGTGATGGCGGAGACTATTGAATTAGTACAGCGAGATGGCGATAACCTACGAGCCGTGGAAAAAGTGAAAAGTAATGAAGGTAAAGAGTACATGGATGAGATGAGGCGTATTATGAATGACTTTAATAATGCCGAGTCTCTTTTATTAGAGGCGAGAAAAGGCGACTTTAAGGCCGGTAAAGCACAGATAGCTACGCTGATAGTGGTTGAATTGGTGTTTTTTATTACCCTGGCGATATTTACTATTATTTTTATTCAGAAGAATCTGTTTCAGCCCTTAAACTTACTTCTCGCCAGCACCCGAAAATCACAAGATGGGAGAGAAATACAAATAGGGGATATTTTGCAAAAAGATGAAATGGGCTACTTGTTGTCCAGTTTTTTCGATATGAACCAGCGCATATTGATCAATAATCAGGAGCTAAATCACAAAGCACACCACGATAAGTTAACCGGGCTTAAGAACCGCTCGTTTTTAGTGGAAGACATTCAAACATCAATCAAGAACTCGGTTAATTTTAAAACTAAATCTGCTGTATTTTTTATAGATCTCAATGATTTCAAACTTCTCAATGACACTTTAGGTCATGATGCCGGTGATACACTGTTGATAGAAGTAGCAGCTCGTCTGCTAAAGAGCGTGCGATCTGAGGATAGTGTCTTTCGGGTAGGTGGAGATGAGTTTGTATTATTAATCAATGATATAAAATCTCTTTCTGAAGTACAAAAAGTTGCCGAGAAAGTATTAAATATTGCCAAGTTACCGGTTGTAATAGAAGAGCAAGAGGTAGAAATAAAACTCAGCCTAGGGATTTGCGTTACCCCCGATCACTCTAGTGAAGCCGAAGAATTGGTTAAGTATGCAGATATCGCTATGTATGCAGCCAAACGAGATAAAAGTACAAATCTTAAGTTTTTTGATCGCAAGTTACTCAAACGTGGTGCAGATATTTAGGGGAATTTTCTCATCGATTTAATGCAAGCAGAGTGTTGTGTTGTTCGGGTAGTTGGCAGTACAGTATATATTTACTCAGGTTTGAGCATGCCAATGTCATTTAAGTCTATATTTGTGGTCTTCAGTCTTTTACTTTGTCAGTTTATGTATGCAGAAGAAGTTAGAATTGTTTATGCAAACAAATGGTACCCATATTCTTATGGGGATGCAGAAAATGTAAAAGGTATATTACCCGGTATAGTAGAAGAGTTATTAGTCAATAAACTCAACTATACAGTGCGTCATATTGGGGTGCCCTGGAACCGTGCACAAAGTATGGTGCGTTCTGGGGAAGCCGACGGTTTTGTAACAGCCGCGACCCAAGAAAGGCTGTCGTACAGTAAAAGTAGCTCACAGATTCTGTACAGACTAAAATTTCAGGGGTTTTCATTAAAGAATTCATCTGCGCAACTAACGTTGCGAACTGACCCAGAAATACAATCAGAAAGTAAAACACTAAAGTATTGTGATGTCATTGGAAACGGCTGGGCCGTTGAGTTTTATGAGAAAAAACAAGTGTTGTTCCACCGAGTACCTACCATATTAAACTGTTTGAAAATGCTTCAACGCAAAAGGCAAGACGTGGTGATTCACTCTGTAGATGTAGTCGAAGCTATACTCGCTAAGGAGCCATCATTAAAGGAGATCAGTAAATCTGAGCACCTTTATCAGGAGGTCGCTTTTCAGCTGTTAATTTCGAATCGATCAAGTCAGCTGTTCCCTCTGCTAAATGAAGTCGATGCTATATTAAAAGCGGATCTATGAGTAACTACAGGTAGAAAATCATAGTTGCATCCAGCTATCTTTCTGCTCAGTTAACAGTCGCGCAAACTGCTGGTGCACGTAGCCCAGGGCATGTTTTCTTTTATGCACTAATTCTAATTCTACGTAGATGTTTTGTGCCTTTGGACTGTTTAATAAGGGCACTAATTCGCCGATGTCCAGTTCAGCTTCAATTGCCTCGCGGTGTAGAAAACTAAAACCTAAGCCCTGTAATACCAGTTGTTTTAATACCAAGTTGTTAGAAGTAGTGATGGCCGGAACTTTTTTTTGTGCCTGAGGCAACAGCTGACGGTCATTTTTTTTCACCCATTGGTGATAGGCTGAGTACTGGGCGGCGTAGTCGAGTAGTGGCATGTTTAATGTATCGGCGACACTGTTAGCGGCGGGGGGATTTTTTTAGTAATAGCGAGAGACAACCGGGGTCATTGCCTGGCGATAAACCGCTTGCGCTTTAAACAGTTTTCGATCTTGGCAAAACAGCTGCAGACCAAAATCCAGCTGGTTAGTTTTTAACAAACGTTCAATTTCGATATCTTCCGCTATGGTCAGGGAAAACTCTACCTGGGCAAACTCTTGTTTAAAGATGCGGATCATCTGCGGTAAATAGTTTACGGCCTGCTCCATCCACAGACCAATTCTGATCAAGCCTCTAGCCTGTCGTTTTCCCGACTTTAGTTCTAGTAGCGCATTCTCCATAGCCATTAACTGCGGTTTAAACAGCTTATAGAGATTATCACCGTCTGCTGTAAGCGTTATCTTTGGCCCCTGACGATGAAATAAGTTCAGTTGCAGCTCTTTTTCCAATTGTTGTAGCTGCAGCGAAATTGCCTGCTGAGTACGCAGTAATCTATTCGCCGCTAAGGTGATGCCGCCGCTGTCGACGACTTCTATAAAAGTACGTGCTTTATTGAAGTCCACTGTCACAACCTTTGCCAAATACCGGGAGGGTAATACTAGCACAAGTATTTCTATTATATTCTGGAAAAAATCTCGTTATTTATTGTGTTACTGAAAGTGGATAATCCACTTGTTGAAACAATCACTGATGCAATAAGGAATAACACTATGAGTTCCACAACTGGAAAAAACACTGAAAGTACTACTAAAGCCATTGTCATTATCGAGGCGACCTTCAATGCAAACGGTATGCACACTCCTGAGTTTAAAGAGTATTCGCGCCGCTCAAATGCCAACGGCGAAGCTCGCGGTGGAATGGTCTTGGGAAAGTATCAAGTGACCGATAACTTAGCAGAGGGTGAGTTACCCCATCTGTTGCTAGTAATTGAATATCCCGATATAGACAGTGCTCGTGAAACTTTTAGCAATGCAGAATATTTGTCGATATTGCCATTGCGCAAAGTGGCTTTTAAACAAGTGAAAATTTATACCACTAACAGCTTACCGCTGTAACTGCTGTTCTACGAGAGAGGAATAATCGATGAAAACCGAGAATAAAATAATTTTTACCTTAATAGTGACAGCACTGCTCAGTCAAACTGTGCAGGCGCAAAGTATTGGCTTATTTGGCATGTATCAAGCTGCAACGAATGACAATAACGTTGTGAAAATTTTACAAAATAATAATCAAGGCTGTGTGCTACGCCGTGAAGGGCAGACTTTAGGTGTCCAGGGAGATTACAAACTACCGAAAACCAATAGATTTTTTTTATTAGAATGTGAACAAGCGCAATTGAAAGAGATCAGCAGTCAGGGTCTAATTAGCGCGTTAGACGACAGTAGCGAAAATCTAATTTTAGTTGAAGGGCCTATGCTGCAATTTGCTGATTTAGCGTTAGAGCATCGCGGTGACAAGCGAAGCTATCTATTTAAACTCAGTGATTATAATAACCAAGCGCCAGAGCAACGCCGCAGTGATGTGCAAAAGTTGTCAGCTCAAGCCGCGCAGCGCCAGAATCACTACAATAGCGAAGCCTTCATTCGAATCAATGATGCCTATGGCATTGCAAGGCCCGATGAGCTAGTGGTGATCTATTACAATTTCGAAGCACAAGGGCAGAAATTTCGCGATCAGAACCCGGATTTAATGCGTCAGATTGGTAAGTTTAATCAACAGCATCTGACCCGCTACAGCTACATAGGGGCGAAGTCTAACTTGTAATATTGAGTGAGTAAGGCTTCACAAAATTGTGTCATTAAATAAGCAACGTGAAATCAAAACATTGGGACTAGGCTCTGAGCATGTAATTGCCCAGGGCCTTTTTTATGGGTTGGGATTATTTTTTCAATCAATATCAGACCTTGCTGAAATACCTCCAAGCTGGCATCAATTGCATAGCATCTGTCATTAAATGCAAAGCTGCCATTTAACGTCACAGATAGAATACTCCCTACAAATCACCTAGACAGCCAGGGGTACAAGTAAAACTGTTATGCAAAAAATATTAACCCGTCGCGGGATAGTCAAACCTCTACTGATAGTGGCTGCTGCCAGCTGTGTGTTTTTGCTGTTGGATAAAAGCGTCGAGCTATTACATAAACAAGCCGCCAGTTTATTGATGCAATGCTCGGTAAGCGCTGTTGAAAACACCGATAAGTTTGGTTACAGCGTCTTAGCTGGGATTGCCTTAAGTAAAGCGAGTGCTACGCAAATGATGAATTTGACTGTCGCATTAGAGCAGTTTTCATCAGCTCTGCAAGCTGACTCTTGGACAAAGAGCAGCCTGGATAGCTGTAAAGTGACGGCCTTAGTCTATCTAAAAGTTTATCAATGACAGGAGTGAACACATTGAAAACCAGTAGTAGAGGACAACAGCTCCAGTCTCTGACTCTCAGCTTGATTGACTCTCAACCGATGAAAAACACTGCGCAAGTGGCAAAGTTTAAAGTGTTACTTAATCATCTGGTTTTCCACCTGACTCTAGACACTGATGACTACTGGCATCTGTCGGTGCATCAACTTGAGCAGCAAAACCATGCTCAGATTTTTGCTTTGCTGCAGCACTGCCGTTCAGATGATTCTATCATCTTACAAATTCCAGAAACGATCATTAAATCCTTGAGCATGTCAGATGTAAATGTGTTGAGTATCGCGTTGATAAGTATTTGGGATGACAGTGTTACTAAAAAAATTGCAGTCACGTCTAATGGGGCTGCCGGTGATGTGTTGTTTGTTGATTTGTTCAAAGTGATAACCCTGAGCTGTGCAAACCTTGTTGATAAAAATTAGCGAGATTTGTCGTTTGCCCAACCGGGAAAAATTTCAAAATTTAGTCATATATAACCCAGGAAAATCTATGAAAAGTTTAATCGTATTAGCAATTTTGATGTGCCTTAGTGCTGCGGCTTCAATTGTTACTGTCGCTAATGCTGCAGGCAGTGGGGTAGAGATTGCGCAAGTAGAGGTTTCAAATTTTAAACAAGGAAACAGCAAATAATCAATTATATATCAACTAGTTATAGGTGGTTCTAGACAGGCGGGAATTAAGCTGTTGTCCAGAGTTGCATAGCAACATATTTAGCAGCGGACAAGCTCAGGGGAATAAAGTTGATTAAGATATTAGCGGTATTAGCAGTATTGAATACTGTTGTATTAGTGACAGCACAGGCTAAGGCTAATGCTGCTGTTGTAGAGCATCCAGTGAAGAGTGTCTACAAGTATAGGGAATGCTCAGTCCTGGCGATGAAAATGAACCGTGAAAGCCTTTCCCGGGATCATTATTTATCAGCCTTAGCGGCAACGCTTGAAATAGGAATGACTAAAGTACAGTTTAAAAATACCTGGGACAGAGCCCTGCATAACTGGGAATTTGTCGAGCAAAACATGGGAGTAGAAAGCTTTCAAAGTTATGTAAAGACAGTCTATTACCCATTGTGTAAATAGGCCAGGCAAAGGTGTCAACGCAGATGATGTCGACAAGATAACAATGACTCGAACTGCTTACAGGGCGTTTTTGTCTGTAATAGAAAAATTGGCACTCAGGGCACTTTTATTGTCACAAATTGCCTATTTTCACAGTGCATTTTGCCCTAAAATAGCTTCATAGATTAACAACGAAACACTATCAAAGAGATAATCGAATGTTTAATAAGATATTAGTTACAGTCGCAGTTACCGCATCATTATTAATCCCAACCACTCAAGTCGTTGCTGCTGG
>ASZI01000060.1 GCA_000416315.1 Osedax symbiont Rs2
TAGGAGTGGTGCGATTAATTTCATCTGCAAGTAGTAGCTGAGTAAAAATCGGACCTCGATGAAACTCAAAATTTTGCTCGGTGCGATTAAAAATAGACACCCCAAGTAAATCAGTCGGCAGTAAATCGCTGGTAAATTGTACCCGATTATAACGCAGCCCTAGTACGTCAGCGATAGCGTGCGCTAGCGTGGTTTTTCCCATGCCAGGTAGATCTTCAATTAGTAAATGACCACTGGCCAAAATACAAGTAAGTGCGAGCTTTATTTGCGTTTGCTTACCTAGTAAAGCCTGGCCAATGGCAGCGATTAACTGCTCTAGTACCGCCAGCTGAGTGCTGTCAATTTTCTTCACGTTATTCAACGTATTCTCCTTATCAACCTCAGATAGAGTTTAGAGGAATCTGCGCCACTCTAACACAGCTATTGGCTAACTAGAATCTAGTAAAAAATCAGTTCACCCTTGTTCTAGTTGCCTTAAAAACTCCTCTTGATCAAGTTGCTGCTTCAATTCAGCTAGCCTCATTGGCTTGCCAAATAAATAACCTTGTCCAATATCACACTTTTGCTCTAACAATATTTCACTCTGGCTCTCTACTTCTATGCCTTCAGCCACTACTTTTAGATTCAAGCTATGTGCCATTGATATAATCGCCGCAGTGATTTTCATGTCTTCATGGCTTCTGGGAATATCTTTAATGAAACATCTATCCACTTTTAAAGTATTGATCGGTAAATTTTTCAAATAGCTGAAGGAAGAATAACCAGTTCCGAAGTCATCAATGGCGACACTAATCCCTAATTTCTGAATTTTTTTCAAGGTCATTATGGCTTTATCAACATCTTCCATTAATAAAGATTCTGTGATTTCAACTTCGAGGTTCTGCGGCTTCAAACCATTATCGCGAACAGATTTTTCGATAACCCCCAGTAGCGAGGGATCACTAAACTGTCGCAGTGAAATATTAATCGCGCAAGTTAAATCAGCATAGCCCATTTCACGCAACTTTTTCATTTGTCGACAGGCTTCAGCAAATACCCAATTTCCCAGCGGGACGATAAATCCGCTGTCTTCCGCTATCGAGATAAAATCAAAAGGAGATATATTTCCCAATTCAGGATGTTTCCAGCGAATGAGAGTTTCGACCCCAATAATTTTTTTAGCGGCTAGATCTACTTTAGGCTGGAAGCATAAATAAAAATCGCCATTTGCTAGCGCCTCAGGTAACTCTCTGGAAAAGCGTATATGGCGCTGCAGCTGATCATGCAGTTGTTCGGTGAATTGACGGTATTGATTTCGCCCCATTTCCTTAGCCTGATACATTGCTAAGTCTGCATGTTTTAAAATAGTATCGGGCATATTGCCATCTTTTGGCAGCCAGGCAAGTCCGATACTAGTACTAATTTTTATCTCGCTTCCATTGATAATAAAGGGTCGAGCAATATCATTCAGCACTTGTTTAGCGAGGTTTTCAATTTGTTCTACATTTTTGACTGGGCTGATAAGTATCGCGAATTCATCACCCCCTAAACGCGCTGCGAACCCTTCGTCCGGTATACTCAATTTAAGACGGTTAGCCACCTCAATTAATAATTTGTCTCCCGCGGGATGACCTTGGGTGTCATTTATTGCTTTAAAATTATCTAAATCTAATAACATCACTACTGCGGGATATTTCATAACATCATTACGAAATAATTCCGCTAGTTTTCTAAAAAGCCATCGTCGATTTGGCAGACCGGTTAATTCATCAAATAATGCTAGCTGTTCCATTTTTGCATGGGCATCTTTGAGTTCAGATACATCTTCACAGACAATAACGAAATGGGTTAATTCACTATATTCATTGTTAATTGGAGAAATAGAGACGACGGACCAGAATAAACTGCCATCTTTACGGATGTTTTGTAAATCTCCACGCCAGCTTTTTCCAGAGAGAATATCCCCCCAAACTTCATCATACTGACCTTCAGGTAGACAATCCCGAGAGAGGATCACTGATGCACTTCCCGCTAAGTCCTCAAGCTCATAGCCTGTAGTTTCAGTAAACTTAGGGTTCAAATACTCAATCGTACCGATCACATCTGTAATCATCACCCCAGAACTACTGGCAGTAATAGCACTAGATAATTTTTTCAGTAGTGATTCAATATCTTTGCGCTCACTAATGTCCTGGCAAGTTCCAATCAGACGTAGTTTCCCATCAGCTTGTTGCTTGACATCGGCCATCAAATGCACATGCTTAATATCGCCTTCTACTGACACTCGAAAATCAGTAGAGACGATCGCGCCAACTTGCAATTTAGGCGCAAGACTTTGCAGGAGAGTTTTTCTATCGGCGGGATGTACTTGTTGAAAAAACTCCTTAATTCCAAAATGTTCTGAGCCTTTCTCTATAGCTAGTATTTTTTCTAGGCTGGTTGAAAACCAAACAGTATCCTCTTCGACTATCCACTCCCAACTACCCAACTTAGCAACTTCCTGTGAATCGTGCAATCGTTGTTCACTGAGCTTATTAGCGTCAACTTGAGCGAGTAATTCCGAACGGCTTTTTGACAGAGCCTTACGACTCACCTCAAAAGTGTTAAATAATTCAACTAACCCGGAATGACTATTAACCTTGGGAAATGGCGTATTAAAATCACCTTCTTCTAAAGATTTAGCCGATTTAATCAATTTCTTTAGCGATGCTATAAACGAGCAGCGCCTAATCCAAATAATAGCGATAATAAAAGTGACAAAAGCAATTAGTATTAATTCAAAACAGCGATATAATGCTTCTTGCTCAAGTAAAAGTTCAGAGGGATTGAACCATAATCCGTAGGCGAGAGAGGAGTCAGACAATGGCTGGAGTAGCAGTTGCAGTTCTGTATTAGCCGCCGCTTGTAACCTTAGGTTCGCTTCTTCAGCATAGACTATTTCCAGCCAGTATTGAGCCTCAGAATTTTCATTAAGCAGAGTAAGTAATTGATCTCGTTCAATATTAGAGGGCTGAGCAGCAAATAAACGACTAGAAACTTGCAACACAAATTGAAAGCGATTGATGTGCTGATTAAGTGTAGATTCTAAACTACTTGGCAGCCAAAAAAACTCAGAAACCAATACCACACAAACAACTAATATCACCCATATTTGCAGCAAAAATGATGGTACAAATTTTCGAATTTTATTGCGAGCAGCTCTTTTGTTATTCTCAGTATTCAATCAATCAATTACCTTAGTCAACTACAAATAAAGACAGCTTAAATTAAATCTTTGTGAAAATTTACGTACAGTGAAGTACAAGACGTTTCAGTCTTTAATATACTACAACTTTTTATGGGCTTCTTTAAATGATTACTGAAAGAATTGATAAACAATCTCTATTTTTTTAGAAGCTATGTTCAGTTCAACCAAAATAACCGACTGCTAAGCATAGGCCATTGATCCTACACAGTTTGAAAAAACTCGCTATCAAATACAGCTGTCATCTCCTGAATCCGTGACTTCAAAGTGAATACAGAGTGTAAGATATTGGTTTACAGTGGAATTGAAAATCTTAACTGCACCCATAGGTTCAGCGGGTATTTTACTAACCGTGTAGAATCAATAACTTGCGCTACATGGTGCAGTGAAGTCACTGATTCAGGGTTCTGTTATCAGTGATACTAGCTCTTTAGAACAACTCCCACATCTCCCTGTGCATAACTAAGGGCCTATGTCCGCGAGAGAGAGAACCCCGCTAATACCCAGTCCTTATCAAGTTTCTGACCAAGGAGATAGGCTCTTAGTTATCCACCCTGCGGGGCTGTGTCACATTGTGCAGAATATCTTAGGTAGCTTTCATCACTTGATCGGCCCATTTAATACTATGCCGATAGGCAACTTGATAGACAGTACTGTTGACATCTCCTTTCACTGAATCAAAATCACCGTGTTGGTAGTACTTAACATCGCTTAGTATCTCACCCATTTTACCTTTATGATCTAAAATAGCGTTACTAATTTCATTAGTTAAGGGCATCTGATCTAATAAATCGCACATTTCAATATTCAGCAGCACATCTAACTGGGACAGTAAACCTACCATAAAATGGCTAATCGGATCATGTTGTCCAGTCATTTCAGAAATTATTTCACACATTCTCCCACGTACTAACATGTTCGATACTAGATCGGGTACGGCGCACTCTTCCCCGGTGGTCATAAAAATAACCACCCAACGTTTTATTTGCGCCATTCCCAGTAAGCTTATCGCGTGAGATAATGAAATGATTTCCTTAGGCGTATTAAACGCCGCAGAATTAACCACTTTTAAGATTTTATAGGTCAGGTTTGGGTCATTTAACGCCAGCTCTTCGATACTTTTGGCATTTGCACCTGGCCTGTCAAACTCCGTCAACAATTGCAACAATACTGTTTTGTTCGCACCTATTTTTTTGCCTCTGACAGTGGCTGGCTCGCTGAGAAAGAAGCCTTGGTAAAGCGAAAAACCCATAGTGGCACACTGATTATATTGTTCTTGTGACTCTACTTTATCTGCTAGTAATTCAAGATGAAAGGGCTTGAGTTTAGCGATCAAGCCAGGTAGGTTTTCCATACCTAAACGCTGAATATCCAGCTTAATGATATGTACTATATTCAATAACACGTCAAAACGTCGTTCTCTAGGATCATAGTCTGAAAGCGCCAACCTCACACCTTGATTGCCCAGTTCTTTCAGCTTTGCAACGAGTTCTGGGGTTATTTTTGATCTACCTAATAGAGACAAAACAAAACGGCCTTTTGGCAGGTCAGGTAACTTGTTATTCAACAACAAATCATCTGTCACTTTAATAAAACAAGGGACTGTTTTTTGCATGCCGTCTTTAATCACGTTAGCATAGTTATTTACAATCACCTCAAAAGTTGCCTGCTCATCGGCAATATTAGGGTCAAATGTATTATCTTTGCTACGGAACAACAGCTCGTAGTATTCAACATCTCGGTTTTTTGTATAGATAGAATGCCGAGCAAACAATATATCGAGCTCTTGTTCCTCATCTTGGCGTTTAATTTCATTTACCACTGTTAACCCCTTATACAGTTATACCTATGATGATAGGTGCAACTTTTACTATAACCTGAATCAGTGACTTCACTGCACTACATAGCGTAAGCTCTTGATTCTACAGCGGTTAGAAAAATACCCGCTGAACCTATGGGTGCAGCTAAGATTTTTCAATTCCACTGTAAAACCAATATCTTA
>ASZI01000061.1 GCA_000416315.1 Osedax symbiont Rs2
TAAATGAAAAAGGAGAGCCTTTTTATATTGTAAGATTAACCACTGAAAAGCCTTACATAGAAAAAGATGGAAAGCGTTTACCGCTGATGTCGGGGATGACTGTTTCAGTAGATATAATGACCGGTAAAAAAACTGTTATGGATTACATACTTAAACCTATTCTAAAAGCTAAGCAAAATGCATTGACAGAAAGATAAATATTAGAAAAAACTAAGCTTAACGCAGTCTTAATATTTGTTTCATGATATTGTTTTAGGCAACAATCATGAAATTATTGCGATGCTTTAACCTTGAATTAATTGAGTATGAACAAATTATGAATTTTTTTATTTGATTCATAATAGATTTACTTTTGGGGCGCAGTTTATAGTGCTATTATGAGCCGAATCTTAATAGAAGCAGACGATGAATTTGTATATATTAACATCTAGAGAAAATGTAGAGCAGCGCTGGATTAGTATTTCGGGTGAAAATAGGCCGGTACTTTTAGATATTAACAATATCGAAGTGCAAGTATTTACGCCGCAATGCTGCCTTTTAGTGCACTTGGATTCGCTGACTAAAGATCAGATCAGCTCGCTTAGTGTTTATTGGAATAAAGTGAATTTAATTGGCTTTTCAGATAATCCTAATGATGCTCAGGGAATCGAATTATTACTCAAAGGCTTTAAGGGCTATATTAATACTTTTGTAACAGCGTCAATATTCAGTCAGTTGATTAGCTCCGTGCGCAAAGGAGATATCTGGGCAGGTACCAGCATAGTGCAAAAGATGCTCAAGCGCCTGTTGCAACAATCTGATGATAATCATATAGATCTATCATTATTTGGCTTGAGTGATAGAGAGATGGAAACAGTTGAGGTATTGATTACCGGTGCCAGTAATAAAGAGATAGGTCGAGAATTGGGCATAACTGAAAGAACAGTTAAAGCACATGTCAGTTCCATTCTTAGAAAAACTGAAACCAGCGATCGCGTTTCGTTAATAATAAAATTAAAAGATAGTAAATAGCTGAACTTGTTTTAGCTGCATAGGAGAATGCAAGTGATAATCAAAAAGGCAATATTGGTATTAGCGTTAAGCTCAGTACCACTAGGGATGGCTAGTGCTGAAACTTTAAATTCTGTTGTTTCAGCAGCGGTGTTGTCTAGTCCACAAGTACAGTCTGTGATGAACGCGCGCAACGCGGTTTTTGAAGAAGTAAAGCAGGCTAAGGGCGGCTACTTCCCTAAAATAGATATAGGAGCAGGCGTTGGTTGGGAAAAAACTAAACAATTCCCAGGAGATGACACTGAGCTTAAACGTACTGAAGCGAACCTTAGTTTAAACCAAATGCTGTTTGATGGTTTTCTTACCAGTAGTGAGGTAGGTAGACAGTCATCGCGTCTTGATTCCGTTAATCACAGGTTGAGAGAAATCGCCGAAGAAACGGCACTGGAAACTGCCCGCTCATACTTAGAAGTGCTTAAGCGAAAGTCGTTACTGGTTCAAGCTGAAAATACTTTGATGACGCATGTGCGTATCTTTGAGCAGATCAGACGAAGATCTGAATCTGGGGTAGGTACTATCGCCTCTATTAAGCAGGCGGAAGGTCGATTGGCACTGGCAGAAGTTAACGTACTCTCTGCACAAAATAACCTAATGGACGCAGAGTCGGCCTATCAAAGAGTGACAGGCAATAAAGTTGCTGCCTCTATGGAAGACCCGACCATTGAAGAGAGCTGGATCCCCGCTACATTCGAGCAGGCGTTAGAGCGTGCCTATGAACAGCACCCGACATTAAAGTTGGCAGCAGCAGATGTTGAAGCGGCCCGTCACCAGTACGAGTCTTCGCGCAGTTTGATGTTTCCGACATTGAACTTGGAAGTGAATCGTACTTGGAACGAAAATATCGATGGAGTTGAAGCGCCCAACGAAGATATTACTGCGATGGTTAGAATGCGCTATAACCTCTATAACGGTGGCTCTGATAAAGCGCGAGTTCGTCAGACCAGACACCAGATTGATGAGGCAAGAAACATTCAGGCGGATGCCGCCAGACAGACATTGCAAAGTCTGGATTTATCCTGGAATGCCTATAAAATATTGGGCCGCCAGCTGGATTACCTGGAGCAGCATGTAACTGCGACAGAGAGCACCAGAGACTCTTATCTTAAGCAGTTTAATATAGGCCAGAGGTCACTACTGGATTTATTAGATACAGAGAACGAAGTGTTTTCATCTCAGAATGCCTTTAATGAAGCAATCTACGATCATATGTTAGCTCAGTATCGGGTGCTCAGTAGTACTGGTGAGTTGTTAGATGTTCTGGAACTAGATCTTAAAGCGTTGCAGGCAACTAGTTTTGTCCAAAACGTAGCGGTTGCTAGCCCAACATTAATGGAGCGCTTAAGAAAATTGAACCCTTTCTAGGTGACTGAAAGCTCGCAGGGCTGTTAAAGGCAAAGCAGAGCATGCTGAGTATCGATTCTGCGTTGCATAATTGATGCTCGCTGGTTAAAATGTGCCACATATCCGGCACATAACTGGAGCTGCACTAAACAATGAAGCTCGGTTTATCATTGTTGTTACTTTACAAACTCGCGAGTGTTGTTATTAAAGTACTGCAAAATAAAACAGAAGGTTGCTTAATAGCAGCCTTTTTTTTTGGACAAAATATATGAAGAAGCACAAAATATTAGCTGCACCTATCCCAATGCGTTGGGTGGGACCGATCAAGATAAGTGGTAGTACTCTGGAGGAAAAGATAGCAGTGCCACTAGCCACTTATGAAACACCGCTGTGGCATTCAGTGGGTCGCGGTGCACGTGTTTCTACATTGACTGACGGAATTCTCACGACTGTCGTTGATGAGCGCATGAGTCGCTCTATTTTGTTGGAGGCCGGTAATGCCCAAGAGGCATTGAATGCATTGCAGTCTATAAAATCCAGGTTCAGTGAATTGAATGAAGTTGTCAGTCGCTCCAGTCGCTTTGCGCGGTTAATCGACATCAATGCGCAGATAGTCGGAAATTTACTCTATCTCAGATTGGAGTTTACCACTGGAGATGCCTCTGGGCACAACATGGTAACTAATGCGGCTGATCATCTGTTTCCTTGGCTGTTGCAGCAGTATCCGTACTTACGCTATTCATCGATATCGGCTAATTACTGCTCTGATAAAAAGGCCACCGCAGTAAATGGTATATTAGGGCGCGGTAAAAATGTCGTCTCAGAAATCATTATCTCCAGAGAGATATGTCGGCGCAGGCTGAAGACCACTCCGGAGAAAGTAGTAGATTTAAATATAAAAAAGAATTTGATTGGAACTATGATAGCGGGTGGCTTGCGCAGTGCTAACGCCCATTACGCCAACATGTTACTGGCTTTTTATCTGGCCACAGGTCAAGATGCGGCAAACATCATTGAGGGCTCACAGGGAGTAGTGCACGCTGAGGTTCGCGATGATGATCTGTATTTCTCTTGTACTATCCCAAACTTAATAGTCGGATCAGTCGGTAACGGTAAAGGCTTGGATTTTGTCGAAGAGAATTTGCGCCAGCTAGGTTGTAAAGATGACCGCCCCCCTGGAGATAACGCCCGGCGCCTGGCGGCAATCTGTGCCGCTACAGTACTGTGTGGAGAGTTATCGCTGTTAGCTGCGCAGACAAATCCCGGTGAGTTGATGCAAGCGCACATAAATTTGGAAAGGCAATGACCGACGCAACCAACGATCGCAAAATTGAACACATACAAGTGATCAATAACGATCCTGAAACTGATCGAAACGGCAGCTATTTCGATAATCTTAAACTTAGCCACAGAGCCCTGCCTGGCATCAATCTCAATGAGGTCGATACAAGTTGTGAATTTTTAGCTAAGCGTCTTTCGTTTCCGCTGTTAATTTCATCTATGACCGGTGGCGATCATCAGTTGATCAGGAAAATCAATCGACACTTGGCGGAGGCGGCTGAGCACTGCCAGGTGGCTCTTGCCGTGGGGTCGCAACGAGTGATGTTCAGCAGTGAGGCTGCCGCAGAGAGTTTTAAGTTGCGCCAGTTTGCCCCTAGTACGGTGTTATTGGGGAATATAGGCGCAGTACAGTTAAATAAAGGCTTTAGCATAGTGCAGGCGCAAGCGGCAGTAGATATTTTACAAGCGGATGGGCTGTATTTGCATTTAAATGCATTACAGGAGGCAATCCAGGCTGAGGGTGATACAGAGTTTCGTGATCTGCACTTGCAGATTCAGAGCATTGTTGAGCAGTTAGATAAGCCGGTTCTGCTAAAGGAGGTGGGGTCAGGGTTCTCTGTTGCAGACCTTAAACAGGGGATGGCGGCCGGGGTTAAGTATTTTGATGTCGCTGGCAAGGGGGGGACATCTTGGAGTCGTATTGAACATCATCGTAATCAGAGGCGTGAGTCAGCTGTTGTTGCCAGCAAAAATGGACAGTTGAGTAATGATCTGGGGCTGTGCTTTCAAGATTGGGGTATAGATACGGTCACTTCTTTGCAGGCATTGAGTTCTTATACCGATAGTGTCACTTTAATTAGCAGTGGTGGCATTAGGAATGGGATTGATATGCTTAAGTCTGTTATACTCGGCGCCTCAATTTGTGGGGTTGCCGCACCATTTTTACAACCCGCTATGCAATCCACCGAGGCGGTAATCTTAGAAATAGAGAGATTGCGCCAGGAATTTAAAACAGCTATGTTTCTTTTAGGAATGAAAGATATAAAAAGCCTCTTCAAAAACAATTCACTATTGCAGCAAGAGCGTTGAGGAACAAACCTAGTATGTCGTCTGTTGGTATTGATCAAATCAGCTTTTACACATCCAATTATTATTTGGATCTACGGACTCTAGCCAGAGCGCAGAACACCGACCCGGAAAAGTATTACGTTGGCATTGGACAGGAAAAAATGGGCATGCCCGCTCACGATGAAGACATCGTGACTATGGCGGCTAGCGCCGCTGCTCCTTTGTTCAAAAGCGAAGACAGTAAACATATTTCTACCTTATTATTTGCCACCGAAACAGGTATCGATCAGTCCAAAGCAGCGGGTGTCTATGTGCATCGCCTGTTAGGGTTGCATGAGAATTGTCGAGTGGTAGAACTCAAACAGGCTTGTTATTCTGCCACGGCCGCAGTGCAGATGGCCTGTGCTTTAGTCGCTCGTCAGCCAGAGCAAACGGTTTTAGTGATCGCCTCCGATATCGCCAAATACGATTTGGATAGTCCGGGTGAGGCAACACAGGGCTGCGGTGCTGTGGCTATGTTAATCAGGGCCAACCCCAGAATCATCACTATAGATCCTCAAGTGGGTAACTATACCGAAGACGTGATGGATTTTTGGCGTCCAAATTACCGTAAAACCGCCATAGTTGATGGCAAGTATTCAACCAAAATCTATCTGAAATCGTTGAAGCGGGCCTGGGAGCATTTTCGTGATGCCAGTAGTCTGGCGTTTACCGACTTAAGCTTCTTTTGCTATCACTTGCCTTTTTCCCGGATGGCGCAAAAAGCGCACCGACACTTATCAAAAGTAAATAAATCCCCTTTAGAAGTCGAGGGCATCGAAGCGCAAATTGAAGGCTCACTGCTGTATAACAAATTGATTGGCAACAGTTACACCGCCTCACTGTTTATTGGATTAACTTCACTACTGGAAAATTCCAAAAATAATCTGTCCGGCCAGCGCATAGGATTTTTTAGTTACGGCTCTGGTTGCGTTGCCGAGTTCTTTTCTGGAACTGTCGTGGATGGCTATGAGAAATGGTTGTTCAAAGAGCTGCATATGGCTATGTTGGATTCGCGCAGTGAACTGGCTTACGAGCAGTATCTGGAGTTGTATCATGCACCTGATCCGCGAAACGGTGAGAGCATGGAAATAACTGCAGACACTAAAGGTAAATTCCGATTAGCGAATATTAGCGATCATAAAAGAGAGTACATTGCGCTCTGATGCAAGGTCTCGCGCCAGGTAAAATAATATTGAGCGGCGAGCACTCTGTAGTCTACGGAGCGCCCGCCATTGCCATTGCGATAAAGCTCTACAGTCATATCCACTACGCCCCGGTTAAAGGCTCGGAACTAATTGCTGAATTTGTCGGCATCAAAGTCCACTCCAATCACCCCATAGCTAAGCTATCTCCGCTGGTGTCTTTTTTAGATCGACAGTTTCAAAAATTTATTGACGGCAGTATAAAAGTTGAAAATATCCTCAACTCACCTGTGCAGCTGGTTCTTTATGTGCTGGCCTCGCAGCTGCCTGCCAAATCGCTCAGTGCACACTTTAACGGCGACAGTGAATTACCTATTGGGTCGGGAATGGGCTCATCTGCATCTATGATTGCAGCAGCGGTGCTGTTAGTTGAAGCGATTAATAATAAACCCAGCAGTAGCGAACAGCGTTACCAATTGGTAAAACATTGTGAGCGCTTGCAGCACGGCAAAGGTAGTTTGATTGATGCGGCTACCGTTATTTTGGGTGGGTCGGTGCAAGTGCAGAGGCAAAATGTTAAGCAATTAACGTTGCGGTTACAGCATAATTGGTATTGGTTGTTTACCGGCACCCCGCAGTGTTCGACCGGAGAATGTGTCAGTTATGTCGCCCAGCAACACAGTAGTGATACTAAACTGTGGAATGAGTTTGCAGAAGTAACAGCGCAGATGACGCAGCAGTTAACAAATAACCATGATCCCAGTGAGGCAATAGTGGCCAATCAAGCGTTGTTGGAACACATTGGTGTGGTTTCTGAGCGAGTCAAAGCGATTATTAAACAGCTGAAAATGCGTGGCGCTGTGGCCAAGATAGCCGGAGCGGGTTCTTATATTGGCGATTCCTGTGGGCTGTTACTAGTGTATGCGAAAGATACTACCGGAGAGCAACTGTTTGCTGGTTTCAATATGAAATGGGGCGCGGTTGAGCAGGACTTAAAAGGTGCGAGGGTTATCATTTAAAATGAGCAAGGTAATTAGAGTCACTGCGCCTGGAAGTGTGATGCTGATGGGTGAGCACGCAGTAGTAAAGGGCTACTGGGCGATTGCCTGCGCGCTGGATAAAGGTATTGAAGTGCAACTAACCCCCAGAGCTGATCGGCTGATCACTATCGACTCAACACTGTGTCAGTATCACTCGAGCCTGGACCAGTTGACTGTCGAGGCAAAGCTCAGTTTTGTGCTCAAGGCGGTATCATTGCAGCTGGATAAACTTGAGCGTGGTTTTGACTTGGTGATTAAGGCAGAGTTCTCTCATACCTTAGGTCTGGGATCATCCGCGGCGGTGACTGCGGCAACCGTTAAAGCGCTGACGCTACACAGTGGGCGCAATATCTCTATGGCAGAACACTTGCAGCTGTCACTGGCAGTAGTGCGAGCGGTTCAGGGACGCGGCTCTGGAACAGATCTGGCAGCGAGTATCTACGGCGGAGTCATCGCCTATAAAGTAGATCCCTGTACCGTTGAGGTGCTTAATGGGCTGCCACAAATATCCTTGCACTATGTCGGATACAAAACTAAAACCGCGGATGTATTGGCAATCGTTGCCCAGTGGCAGCAGCAGCAGCCGCAGTTATATGCCAGTATTTATCAGCTGATGGATCAAATCAGTGTTGCTGCAATGGGCGCAATCAGAGCTCGACAGTGGTCAGAATTAGGCAAGTTAATGAACCTCTATCAGGGGCAGTTGGATAGCTTGGGTGTCAATGATTTAGCCTTGAGTGAGATGATTTATAAACTGCGCGCGCAAAGTGGCGTATATGGGGTCAAGATTTCTGGTTCAGGTCTGGGTGATTGTGTTATTTCACTGGGCACTGATCAGTCACTGGATAATTACCAACAGATTGAAGTTAAGGTCTCGACACAGGGAGTCATCAGTCATGAGCAATAGCAGTATCGATAAAGCCAGTGTTGTTAACCGTTATCTCCCGGCCCAGCTAGTGGCTAAAGAAAATGCTGATGCCTTTGCTCCCAGTAATATCGCCCTGTGCAAATATTGGGGCAAACGGGATGTCGAGCTAAATCTGCCGGTTAATTCGAGCTTATCAGTATCGCTGGCACATTTGGGCTCTCACACCAACATTAGCCACAGTGACACAGGCCTGGATAGAGTGCGGCTCAATAACAAAGATCTGTCATTGGATAGTAACTTTAGCCGTAAGGTGATTGCCTTTGTTGACTTGTTTCGTCGCGGGCAAAAAATTGCGCTGACTATTGATACCCGTAACAATATCCCGACGGCAGCGGGCTTGGCCTCTTCAGCCTCAGGTTTTGCCGCGCTAGTGCTGGCCCTGGATGAGTTTTTCTCGCTGAAGCTGGAAAAGTCGGTGCTTTCCGCATTTGCCAGAATGGGTAGCGGCAGTGCTTCGCGCTCTATTTATACAGGTTTTGTGCGCTGGGATATGGGCACTCAGGCCGATGGTATGGACAGTGTCGCCTGTCAGCTGGACAGCAAGTGGCCAGATTTATGTATTGGTTTAATTAAAGTCAGCAGCGCACAGAAGCCGGTAGATTCGCGCAGCGGCATGACTCGCACTATCGAAACATCCAAGTTGTATCCTAGTTGGCCCGAGCAGGCGGGCAGCGACTTGATTACTTTAGAGCAGGCTATAGCCGAGAAAAATTTTTCTCAGATGGGCGCTTGTGCAGAGAAAAATGCTATGTCTATGCATGCCACTATGATATCCGCCTGGCCGCCGTTGGTCTATTGGCTGCCGGAGTCATTGGCAGTGATGCACAAAGTCTGGCAGTTACGCGAGGCGGGAGTTGCTGTGTTTTTTACTATGGATGCTGGGCCTAATTTAAAATTATTGTTTGAGGCGTGCAGTCACAGCGTGTTGCAAGCGGAATTTGCGTCGATGGAAGTCGTGCGACCCTTTTCGGACTGAACTGCAAGTGTCTGCATTAGTTAACAGTGGTTTTGTCTTATCTTCTAACCAGCGCGATACTGAGCAGGGCATCGAACTCAGCTATTGGCTGGTGACGGACAGCGGGCCGCAATACATCTGCTTGAGCGGACAGGAGCAGGTCTTTTTTGTACTGCACACTGATGAGGCTGAAATTCGTTTTCTGTTGCGCTCTGTTACAGATTGGCGATTACAAGCGCTGCAACTTAAAGATCTACAGCAGCAGCCAGTGATGGGGTTGTATGCCGGCAGCTTGCACAGTGCGCGCAAAATCATCAACAAATTGCATCACGCCCATATAGTGATGATGGAAGAAGATATTCGCCCTGTGGACAGGTATTTGATGGAGCGATTTATCCGCGGAGCGGTTACTTTTAGCAATAGCTGTGAGCCGCATAAAATTGCCAAACAGCGCTACCAACCGCGTTTTAATATCCTCTCACTGGACATAGAAACGGATATGCACTTAGGCACTATTCTCTGTATTGGGGTACAGAGTAATAGTGGCTTTAAGCAAGTGTTGATGCTCGGTGAAGGCACCGATGACCGTATTATCAAGTACTGCGGCGATGAGCGCGGCTTGTTACAGCGCTATGTTAGCCTGATCAATGACTGCGATCCGGATATTATTATCGGTTGGAACGTTATTGGTTTTGACTTTTCAGTGATCCAACAGCGAGCAGATCAATACGCTGTAGCGCTGCATATAGGCCGTGATGGCAGCCTTGCTAATTTGCATAAATCGGCTCGCGGCAAAGTCTATCTGCGTATTGCCGGTCGTATAGTCCTGGACGGCATAGATGTGCTCAAAGGGGCAACCTTTCAATTTGATAGTTTTTCATTAGAAAACGTCTCCAGAGTACTGCTCGACAAAGGCAAGCTGGTAGAGAGTGTCGCCCATCGCGCCGATGAAATCATTGAAATGTACGTCAGTGATAAACAGGCACTGGCCAAGTACAACTTAATGGACTGTGAGTTAGTGCTGGAAATTTTTGCGCACGCACAGCTGATTGAATATTTAATTGAACGCACTGCGCTGACCGGTCTGGCCCTGGATAAAATTGGCGGCTGGTCCAGTGCCTTCGATAATTTATACCTGCCACTGCTACACCGCAATGGCTATGTCGGTCCGCAATACGCCTCCGGTGTCTCAGATATGGCATCGCCTGGGGGCTACGTGATGGACTCTATTCCCGGCTTGTATCGACATGTATTAGTACTGGATTTTAAGAGCTTGTATCCCAGCATTATCCGCACTTTTAAAATCGATCCACTGGGGTTGGCGCAAAGTGCCATTTGTCAGGATCAGGAGCAGTTAGTTGCAGGTTTTAATGGTGCAGTATTCACTAAAGACAATAATATTTTACCGCTGGTGATGGACGAATTATGGCAGGCCAGAGATAGAGCAAAACTCAGTAACAACCAATCTATGTCTCAGGCGATTAAAATATTGATGAGCTCAATGTATGGCGTATTAGGGTCCAATGCCTGTCGCTTCTTCGATCATCGACTGTCCGGATCTATCACCTTGCGCGGCCATGAAATACTCACCAGTACCGCTAAAAAAATCGAGTCAGACTATGACTATAAAGTCATTTACGGCGACACTGATTCGGTATTTGTCTGGCTCGGAGAAAACTGTACTGATACCCAGGCACATAAAATAGGCGAGCAGATGGCCACTGAGCTGACCGCCTGGTGGAGCTCAAGGCTGAGCGAAAAATACGCCATCACTAGCCATTTAGAGCTTGAGTATGAAACCCACTACACTAAGTTTCTAATGCCAACCATGCGTGACTCTGATTTGGGCACAAAAAAACGCTATGCCGGGTTGCAGCACTTTACTGATGACAGCACGCAAATGGTTTTTAAAGGTATGGAAAATGTGCGTAGCGACTGGACTGAACTGGCCAAGAAAATGCAGCAGCATGTATTTCACTGTGCCTTTAACGATTTGCCCTACGAGCAGTACATAGTTGACACAGTAGCTGCAGTGCGCGCGGGGAAGTTAGATGGACAATTGTTATACCACAAAAAATTACGCCAGGGGCTACAGGAGTACCAAAAAAACCGGCCGCCGCACGCCCAGGCTGCTCTAAAATTACAACAGTATTACCGGGCGCAAAATTTGCGTGAACAAGTGAGCCGCAATCAAGTGATTAAATACTACATAACGGTTAACGGGCCAGAGCCCGAGGAGTGTCTGAACTCCCGTTTAGATTACGATCACTACGTCGACAGGCAATTAAAACCGGCACTGGATGCGCTGCTATCTGTTAAAGGAAGCTCTTTTGAGCAGTTGGTGGGGCTGCAAATAGGCTTATTTTAATCATTATGTGCTGGGGGTTTGTATGCATTCACTTAAGCCGCATAGCACTAATGCCGTTAGTTCTGCCAAGCTGCCCGGGTTGAGATGTCTATCCAACGCGGCCATTTGTCAGCGATAAGCTTTAAAATTTTTACCAATAAGCCTATCGCTAGCCCCGCTTAACGCAGTTGCAGTTGATAGTCGTTGGCCAGTGTGCCCAGATAGGAGTTGCGTTTAATCACGAAAGTAGTTAACAAAGGAATGTAGTCTGTTGCCACAGCTGTTATTACAGAGGGGCGCTGTGCCAAATTTTTTCTCCAGCTGGCGGTTTTAGTGCAGAGTTTGAGAAACCTAAACTCGGCAAATTTTTCCAGAGCATCAAAGTAGCGAAATAGCGGGGCAAAAGCGGCGTCTACCAGCGAAAAACTTTCACCGCTGAAGAAGGTTGAGCCGGTTAGGTTCTTTTCTAAAGCACACCATTTGCTCTCTAACAGAGCGTATACGTCCAGATAATCGGCCTCGGTTTTAGCATTGTAGAGCTGGCCGATGTTGTTTAAGGTGGCGGAGGCAAACTCTATCCAGGCGCGCTGCCTGGCCCTTGACAATGGATCGGAGGCAAGTAGCGATGCGCCACTAATATCATTGATGTATTCGACAATTGCATTAGATTCGAATAATACTGTCTGCTCATCAATTAGCAGAGCGGGGACTTTACCCAAAGGTGACAGCTTTTTAAACCAATCGGGCTTGTCGGCCAAATCAATATCGATACGTATAAATTCAATCTGCTGCTCCGTCAGTGCAATTATTGCCCTTTGTACATAAGGGCATAGGTAATGGCTAATCAAAGTAATCTGAGTAAATCTTGCTGTTGGCATTGTCTGCACCTATAAATAACTGTTTATTTCATTGAAACTAGAATTAGCTTAGCCTGTGCAAGCAAAGAATATAATAATCGAAATATAGCTTCTAATGTGCAATGATGCACAGCTGGTAAACAATAGAGGTACAGACAATGAATTGGGATGATCTGCGATATTTTCTGGCGCTGGCGAATGCAAAAAGCATGAGTGGCGCCGGTCGCGAATTAGGGGTGAAACACACCACAGTAGCGCGCAGGATCCAGGCATTGGAAAAGCGCTTAGGTAGCAGGCTATTTGATCGTCTGGCGGATGGCTATGCAATGACAGAGGCCGGAGAGAATTTGCAGCCAATGGCGTTAATGATGCAGCAGCAGAGTCACAAAATTGAGCGGCAAATAATGGGTTTGGATACCCAGCTTACTGGCACTTTAAACCTGACTGCGGCACACGATGTATTTAATTGTCTGGTGATCCCCTATATAAAAGTATTCAAATGCGCTTATCCGGGAATAGAGTTGCTGTTATCCAGTTCTGCCGGGCTGTTAGATTTATCGGCAAAACAGGCAGATATTGCTTTACGCTTGACCGCCAATCCGCCTGATTATCTGATCGGGAAAAAAGTTTTGCCGTTAACTCATGGCCTTTACGCTAGTGTTCAGTACTTAGAAAAACACCCAATTGCAGAGCATTTGGTATTATGGGAACAGCAAGGTCAACATCCACAATGGGTTAAGCAGCACTTTAAAGATGCTCAAGTGGCTGTGCGGGTCAATGATGTAACCAACATGGTCAATTGTGTCAACAGTGGAATGGGCGTTTCCAGGTTGCCTTGTTTTATCGCCGACAGCTGTCCTGATTTACGTCGCTTAGATTTACCTTTAAAGCCTTCGGATTGGGGGATCTGGGTACTGAGTCACGTCGATTTGAGGGACACCGCCAGGGTGCGGGCCTGTCGTGAGTTTTTGATTGATATAGTGCAACAACAGCAGCCATTAATCAGCGGCTTGAATTCCCACTACCAAACTAAATAGAATAATCCCAACGTAAAGCTATGGAATATTCTGCTATGCATCGGGCACACTAAGTCATAGTTTATTTTTCCAGTGATATTGCAGTCTATGATTAAATGAATAGTCGTGAGGCAGTTTTTAATACTGTCTCACGACTTCCGACTGTTTATGAATTAATCAGCGAGGGTAGCCACAATACAATACTTGGGAAGGCAACCAACACTGCAATAGTGAATACATCGGCGGCAAAAAACGGTGTAACGCCTTTAAAGACATCTTGTACAGTAATATCTTTGCGCACCCCGGCCACTACAAAGCAGTTCAGTCCTATGGGTGGAGTAATTAAACAGAGTTCGCACATTTTTACCGCGATTATCCCAAACCAAATAGCGCAGCCAACCCCGGATACTCCAAAGGCTGAATCTGCGGCACTGACATCCTCACCACCGTTAAGTGCAATCACAGCAGGGTAGGTGATCGGCAACGTCAGTAATAACATGCCAATAGCATCCATAAACATACCCAGCACAGCATAGGCCAGTAAGATGCAGACAAGAGTGATCATCGGACTCTGATCTAGACCTGTGATCCAATCGGAAAAAGCTGTCGGTAAATCGGCAAATCCGAGAAAGCGCACATAGAGTAATACCCCCCAGATAATAGTGAAAATCATCACCGTCAGCTTGGCGGATTCAATTAATGCATCTTGCAGGTTATGCCATTTCATCCCTTTGTAAATGGCCATCACTAAGATAACAAATGCGCCCAGAGCACCTGCTTCAGTAGGAGTGCCTACGCCACCATAAATACAGATAATGATGATACCGACGACAAAAAAGATCGGGAAAGTGCCCGGCAGCGATTCAAAGCGTTCACCCCAGCTAAAACCTTTCACCGGCGGGCCCAGATCTTTGTTAACAGTGGCTAACAAAATTACTAAACCGGCGTAGATAAAGGCCGAAACTACACCCGGTAAAAAACCGGCCATCAACAATACACCGACGTCCTGCTCGACAATAATAGCGTAGATAACCAAAATGGCGGAGGGGGGGATCAAAGAGGCTAAAGTCCCGCCTGCAGCAACCACACCCGCGGCAAAACTTTTCTTGTAGCCTAGCTTGAGCATTTCAGGGATGGCAATCCTGGCAAATACCGCGGCAGTTGCTACTGAAGCTCCCGAAACCGCAGCAAAACCGGCAGTAGAGAAAACCGTGGCGACTCCCAAGCCTCCAGGTAACCACCCCACCCAGCGCTTGGCAGCTGTGAATAGCGCTTGAGTCAGTCCGGCGTAGTAAGCTAAGTAGCCGATTAAAATAAAGGTCGGGATCAGGGACAGTGACAAAGTAGTGACTTTTGAGTGGGGGATAGTGCCGGCCATTTTCATCGCCACAATTAAACCTTTATCAAAGCCTAATTTAATACTAAAAATCCACACTAAGCCTAAAAATCCAGAGGCTGCTGCGGCGAAAGCTACCCGTACACCAATAACCACCATAAACAGCATAAAGCCGGAAACGATAAGGCCAATATCGATAGAGCCCATGCTCATGAACCAATTGCTGATAGCATCCATTATTTTTGATCCTCTGGGGCATGAGAAACAGTTTCAGCTTCCCGTGCCGCCTGGGTAGCAGCATCTTCAATAAGGGGGACTGCGACCGGGCTATCGGTGTTTTCGATAGTCGCTCGCAGGTAGCCCCAAAGTTGCAGTAGTAAGCGAATAGCTAAGATGGTGAGGGCGCAGGGAACTACTAATTTTGCCGGCCAGATAGGCAAACTGATATCCATAGAGCTATCGCCATTGATAAAAGCTCTTAAAAAATGTAGGTAAGAGCCATAAATAAGTACCAGGGTGATGATTAACATCAGTAAAGTTGAGGTGAATTCACTGATCCAAAGTACCCGGCGCTTGAGTCGGGAGACCAATATATCCATGCGGATATGCCCGCCCAGGCGCTGGCAGTAGGCAATGCCAAAAAAGGCAAACACCGCCATAAATTGCTCAACCCAATCTATGTAGCCAGAGACTGGCAGTGAAAACAGCCAGCGACCCATGACATTAAAAACGGCTAGCATTACCAATAAAACAATAGTGATGCCACCGAGAAGGGCAAACAGAGTTTCCAGGCGAAAAAATAGCCGATCGATCCGGCTCAGTAAAGAGTTATCCTGGAGAATATCTGAGGAACTGGACATAGCCACCCCTGTGTATATATAGCTTGACGAAAAATAACAGTGAGAAACACTGGAAGAAATTACTCACTAGCCCACAGGACTAGTGAGTAGGGCGGTACTACTTGCCAATCATAGAGGTGACCAGGTCATACAGCTCTTGAGCTGGCAGACCTTTTTCGGTCATGCTGGCGATCCATGCATCGCGAGTTGGAGCCGCGGCAATTTTTTTGAACTCGGCCAATTCTGAATCGCTAAAAGAGATACGTTGAATATTCTTTTCATCCAGTAATGGGCCCCATTTATCCATGGTTTTGCCTTGGTAACTACTGATGTAGTGAGAAATTGACTCATCCACAGAGCCCAGCAGTGCTTCCTTGTTAGTGTCGCTTAATGCAGCTAATGCATCAGAGTTGACGACTACCGGGCAGTTTACAGTGCCTGGATTCAAGTTGGCAGTCCACCACTTAGCGGCAGCAGTTGTGCCAAACGCCATGTGTGCGTGTGGCGCAAAAGCGACTGCGGAGACGACGCCCGAATCCAGTGCTGTTCTAACCTCTGTGGCTGTCACTGAGGTGGGAACGGCTTTTATGCTAGCCAGTGCTTTACCTATACCACCAGTGGCGCGAATACGCATACCGGCGAAATCAGAAACGCTTTTAGGTGCATCGCCCACGCCGATAATGTTGTACTGAGGCAGTGGCGATGGCATCAGTAAAGTGGCATTCCAGCGGGCCAAGTCTTTGATGACTGCAGGGTGCTTGTAAAGAGCCATTGAAATCTTGGCTTCTTCTTTAAGTGTGGATATTCCCAGGAAGGGCAGCTCCATAACAGTGATTGTCGGGTTCTTGTCCCTGTGGTAACCGGCACAAAACTGGGCCATTTCAAAGGCTCCAATGGCGATGCCATCTAAGTTTTCTTTGTTTTTAGACAATCCGCCGTAAGAAATTTTTATCTTAAAATCACCTTTGGTTTTCAGTTCAACCAGTTCAGCTAATTTTTCCACGTGCGCAGTAAAGGCGCGAGGCTTGCCCCACAGAGATACGTTCCACTGTGTCGCAGCGCTTAGTTGCATGGATAAACCACCGAGAATAACAGCAGATGTTATGGCTAATTTATTGAATTTCAAATTGTATCCCTCTTTATTATATTATTTTGTATCGATTCTACTTAAAGGCTATTTAAAGTCCAGTGCTTTGGCGCACAAGGTGACAGTGCATCCATACATTTAAGGGATATTGTATGGACATAAGCTGTTGCATAATGTCGCGATGGTAAAATTTAAGATCAATAGCTTTGTTAGTTGCATTTTGTGACTGGCGGTCATAAAATGACCAGCGGTTTTGTTTTTGCGAATAATTCCTACTTTTACCTGATAATTGAGCTTGAGCGGGCCGTCCATCACTAGATACTTAAGGCAGTGCTGGTCGCGTTGCAAATCTCATCGCTGTGAGAAAAAAATGCAAGTTGTGTGGAAAGAACAAAAATTTAAGCTCAGAGAGCAGCAAATTCTGGAGTGCACCCTGGCACTGTTGAGCGATCAGCACTGGCAAGATGTTAGTGTCGCTGATATTGCCAGTGTCACCGGTATTGGCAAAGGTACTATATATAAGCACTTCGATTGCAAAGACGACATATACGCACAGTTGTTATTAACCGGTTTTGCAACCTTACTGGATAACTTTCAAGGTATCGTCGATAACGTTGAATTAAGCGGTATGCAACAAATGCATGCGATTATTATCTGCGCGTTTGAGTTTCATCGCGATGATGCGGTGCACAGCAAAATTTATTTGGCCTGTAAACAGGACGGTTTCAGAGACAGGTTAAGTGATAAGTTCAAACAGCAGCTGCTCAGTGCTGAAACGACATTAATTGAACTTTTTAGTATACCGATACTGAAAGGAGTAAAGGAGGGAGCAATCACTGCGGTGATTCCCCTTGAAGTAATAATATTAGGCATGAGCGCGACTTTTGAAGGGGCGATAATGCGGATTCAAAACAGCAGAGATGCTCAAGAACATAGTTGTCCGTTACAAGATCAATATATTCCGCTGATGGCCGATTATATGGTGTCGGCGATGGCAAATGGACCTGTAAAGATTAATTTTTTGAGAGATGATAGCGATGAATAAATCAGTTTTTTCGGCGGTAGTTGTAGTGGCCGTTCTCGGTGGATGGATGGCTTCTGGTGTATCCGGTAATGACAGTGAGCAAAAGGATAAGCCGTTAGAGGTGAAGAAAAAGCCACTGATGAAAGTGACAGTGCTGGAGTCTAAAGTTAAAACGGTACAGCGCTTTGTGACAGTTCAAGGTCAAGTTGAAGCCAATCGGTCAGTTGAAATCAAAGTTGAAGTGGATGGGCGCATTGCTGAAATTGCTGTGCAAGAGGGGCAGCGGATCGCGAGTGGAGTCTCTATAGTGACACTGTCTGCAGACTATCGTCTCAAGCAATTAGCCCAGGCAAAAGCTGTCTTGCGCCAGAGAAACAGTGATCTGTCCGCCAGTCGCAAGCTTAAAAAGAGAGGCATGATTGCCGAAAATCGGCTGATTGCCGACCAGGCCGGTGTGCAGACGGCCCGGGCAGAGTTGGCGCTTATACAACACGAAGTAGATAGCGCCAGTGTACAGGCACCTTTTGATGGAGTCTTAAACAGCCGTGTTGTAGAACTGGGAGATTATTTGCAAAAAGGCAATGTGGTTGGTGTGCTGGTAGATGACACTGTGTTGAAAGTGACCGGTCAAGTACCACAGAAAAACGTCGGTGATTTACAGCTCAATCAAGCAGTAGAAATCAGCTTAAGTAATGGTCTGAGTGCTTTTGGTAATTTGGCCTTTATCTCCAGAATCGCCGATTCCGTTACCCGCAGCTACCGCGTTGAAGTGACCTTAGACAATCCTCAGCTAAAACGCTTAATCGGTTTAACAGCTTCTTTAAAGCTACCTCTGGGAACAGAGCAGGGGCATTTATTGCCTAATTCAGTTTTGGGGCTAAGCACCAACGGTGACCTGCAAGTGAAACTTTTGGACCGACAAAACCAAGTCAGCACGGCTGTCGTAGAAATAATTCGCACTGATAAACAAGGTTTTTGGTTTAAGGGCCTGGCGGAGAATATTACCGTGATTACCGAGGGTAAAGATTTTGTCAGTAATGACGAAATTGTAGAGCCGGTCAGCGCGGTCACAGCATCGACTGATATCAATTCTAGCACTGTTGACACAGCAGATAGTCAACTCGCGGCGAAGGAGTAATTGAGATGATCAGTGCGATTATTGCCGCTGCTGTAGATCGAAGTCGAACGGTAGTATTAATTCTATTGTTTTTGATGATCAGTGGAACTGTTGCCTTTCAGGCGATCCCCAAAGAGGCGGATCCCGATGTGGCCATTCCGATAATCTATGTATCTATCCCCTACGACGGTATTTCACCCGATGATGCGGTGCGTTTACTGGCCAGGCCAATGGAGAAAGAGTTAAAAAATGTAGAGGGAATCAAGGAGATGAGTTCCTTCAGTACTGAAGGGCACGCATCGGTTACCTTAGAGTTTGATGCAGGCTTTGATAGCGATCAGGCACTGCTAGATGTTCGAGAAAAAGTGGATATAGCCAAGGCAAACTTGCCGGCAGGGGCGGATGAGCCCTCTATTAATGAAGTCAATGTGGCTTTGTTTCCAGTGCTTAATATCGCCTTGTCCGGAGATGTCTCCGAGCGGGTGAAAATTAAGGCGGCTAAAGACCTGAAAGAGCAAATCGAGGGTGTTGCGGGTGTTTTAGAAGTTGAAATCGGTGGAGAGCGCGAACAGATGATGGAGATCATCGTCGAGCCCCAGGCGCTGGAAACTTATCAGTTAGACTTTAATTCTATATTATCTATTGTCTCTAATAACAATACTTTAGTCGCTGCAGGCGCCGTGGATTCGGGCAATGGTCGCCAGGTATTAAAAGTACCAGGGGTGGTCGAAAACCTTGATGACATGTTGTCTATGCCAATTAAAGCGGCCAATGGCACAGTGGTGACTTTGGCGGATGTGGCTGAGATTAGATTGACCTATAAAGACCCTGAAGGCTACGCAAGAGTTAACGGCAAGCCAGCTTTAGTGCTGGAAGTCACTAAGCAAGTAGGCGCCAATATTATTGACACTATTGCCGAAGTTCAGGAGATCGTTAAACAGCGACAACAGGTTTGGCCAGCAGGGCTAGAGTACGCCTATATCTTAGACCAGTCAGTGCAAATTAAAGATATGCTTAAAGATTTAATGAATAATGTATTAAGCGGAATTGTCTTAGTGTTTGTGGTAGTGCTGGCGGCTATGGGGTTGCGTTCATCACTGTTGGTAGGCTTCGCCATTCCGGGTTCATTCCTGGCCAGTATTCTGATTTTGTACATGATAGGTTTTACTTTAAATATCGTGGTGCTATTTAGTTTGATTTTGGTTGTAGGCATGTTGGTGGATGGGGCGATTGTTGTCACTGAACTGGCAGATCGAAGGCAACGTCAAGGTTTAAGTGCTAAAGAAGCATTTACTTATGCAGCCTCAAGAATGGCCTGGCCGGTGATTGCCGGTACTGTCACTACCTTAGTGGTGTTTATGCCGCTGATGTTCTGGCCGGGAGTGATAGGTCAATTTATGAAATATCTGCCAGCGACGGTTGTGGTCTGTTTGAGCGCCTCACTGTTTATGGCGTTGATCTTTTTGCCGGTGTTGGGGTCAGTGTTCAGTTTTAACAAAAAATCGGTTAGTCAAGATAGCAATGAGTTTGAACTTCCCCAGGGAAAGTTTAACCAGGGCTACCGGGCTGTACTGGGCGCTATCTTGAAATGGCCACTGCTCAGTACTGTGACTGCGATGTTGATTATGCTGGGCATTGTTGCAAGTTACACTAAGTTAAACAATGGCATGGAGTTTTTTCCGGATGTTGAGCCGGACATGGTGTTGATTAATGTGCATGCCCGCGGTGAATTATCTATCGATGAAAAAGATAAAATGCTGCGCAATGTTGAGCGCAGTATTGAGGGAATGGTCGGCTATAAATCTGTTTATGCCCGCAGTTTCGAGCAAAACAAGTCGGAAGATATCGTCGCTGTGATTCAATTTCAACTTGATGACTGGGATCTCAGGCCCAAGGCCAATGAGCTGCTCAAAGAAATGCAGTCGCGTACTGAACACATCCCCGGAATAAAAATAGAGACCCGTAAAGCCGAGGGGGGGCCATCTTCAGGCAAACCTTTTGAGCTGTTAGTCTCAGGTATTGAAGAGCAGAAAATATTTGCAGCAGTGGCGCAAGTGCGGGCGACGATGGACAGCGCCGGAGGATTTGTCGGGGTTGAAGACAATCGACCTCTGCCGGGAATAGAATGGCGTCTGATAGTAGATCGTGAAGAGGCACTGCGCTACGGTGCCAATGTGGCGGTTGTTGGACAGGCTGTTAAGTTAATAACCAGCGGTATTAAACTGACAGATTATCGTCCGGAAACCGCCGATGATGAGGTGGATATTAGGCTAAGATTCCCCCGGGAAAAGCGCAACTTAGATCAGTTGATGCAAATGCAGTTATTAACAGCCAACGGCCTGGTACCACTGAGTAACTTTGTCTCACTGGAGCCCGGGCAAAAAACGGGTTCGATCAAGCGTGTCGATAGCCGTCGGGTGATCACTATCCAGGCAGAGGTTGAAGAGGGAGTACTGGTTAATGAAAAAGTGCAGCAAATGCAGGAATTGCTCGCTGAGTTTAAGTTTGATCAGCAGATAAGATTAGAGTTTAAAGGGGAAGATGAACAGCAAAAAGAGACCGGAGCATTCTTAGCACAGGCTTTCTCCATTGCCATCTTCATCATGCTGTTAGTGTTAGTAACGCAGTTTAACAACCTGTATCAATCTTTTATTGTGCTATCGGCAATTATCTTTTCTATTGCCGGGGTCTTCATCGGCTTAATGCTTACCTCGCAGCCTTTTGGTATGGTCATGGGAGGCGTCGGCACCATTGCCCTGGCCGGGATAGTGGTGAATAACAATATTGTCTTGATCGACTGCTTTAACGAACTGCGTAAAAATGGCTATAGCGCCTACGATGCAGCACTGGCGACAGGTAGTTTGAGAATGCGTCCAGTGCTGTTAACTGCTATTACGACTGTGCTGGGACTTATGCCTATGGTGCTGGCAATGAATATTGACTTGTTTGATCGTGATATTAGTTTCGGTGCCCCCTCCACACAGTGGTGGACGGCACTGTCCAGTACTATCGCCGGTGGATTATCTTTCGCCACTGTATTGACCTTGTTTTTGACTCCCTGCCTGTTGGTACTGCCAGAGACAATCTACAAACATTACTCCAGCTTTAAGTCGTGGCTATTGAGAGTATTGTTTCGTCGCCACAGCAGTGACAAAGAAGGCGTTGAATTAACCAATGTAGAAGCCAGCTGACTTCGAAGCTGCAGCGAGTGCCCTGGTATTATCTTGGGTTGGATAAGCGCTTGCAGATAAAGGTTTTGCTTTAATCAAAAAATCCCCTTCATAGGGGATTTTTTTTGCAGCAGAAAAAAACTAAGACTGCTGTATTGAGCTTCTGTGGATAGCCTCAGGGATTAGAATCGTCAAATATTTCTGAAAAAGGATTCAGCCACCGATCCTTAATCGTTATACTAAACTGCAGTTTTACATCTTATATTTATTAAATTTTTTATTGTCTATTTCTTTCTTCAGATTCATGCAGCAGAATGCTTTCGTTGAAAGTTGAGCGGCCAGGTAACTTATAACTAATGATTAAAAGTCTTCTATTACTAATGCTTGCGCTACTGAGTTCACCTGCGCTGGCAGGGTTTTCTGATATTTTTCGCGATGAGACGGGTAAAACTAACTGGCAACATTTGGCCAACTGGAGCAGCGGTTCGCTGATCATTATTTTGGCATTAGTCATCTTAAGTTTGTTTGGCGCTCATCGGCGCTTAAGTAAATCCAACAACCAGCTGCGCAACATTCGCGCGGAACTGGAACGCAGGGTTGTTGAGCGAACCGCGACTTTAGATACCGCGAACAAGCAATTGACCCATTCAAACCAGTTGCTGGCCGTAGAGGTTGACCAACATTTACAAACCAGTGGTCAGCTCGAGACCTCTGAAGCTTATACAAAAAATATTCTCGCTTCGATGCCGATAGTGTTGGTGAGTTTAGATGCAAAGGGAAATGTCACGCAGTGGAACCGACAGGCTGAAGAACTCTCTGGCATAGCTGCTACGGCGGCAATAGGAAATAATTTGTGGCAAGTCTATCCCGAAATTATTCTTACTTGGCAGCAAGTTCAGCAAGTAATAGAATCCGCTGAGCCTGTCACTTACCCGCATCGTCAGCGCGGTATCTATTTTTACGACATTACTTTATACCCGTTGCGCGGCGGGGATAGCCAAGGGGTGGTTATTTTGGTGAATGATGTCTCTAAGCAAAAGCAAGCTGAGAACATCTTAGTGCACAACGAGAAAATTTCCTCGATGACCGAATTGGCATCGGCAATGGCGCACGACATTAATACCCCTCTGCAGGGAATGTTATTGGATTTGCAGAGTTTTCAGCAGTTAATGGGCAAAAAAGCCGACGGCCAGGTACTTGAGCAAACAGAAGTCAGTAAATTAAATACCTTGCTAACGGATGCCTCCTCCAGAGCGGAGACAGTCGCTTCAATTGTGAAAAATTTGCTCAGGTTCTCCCGGGGACGCAGCGAGGCAAAGCAGTTGCAGCGAGTGACTGTACTGTTAGACAATGCGCTAATGCTAGCCAGTGATATGCTGAGCATGCCGGGCAAGTTGCAATTTAGTGACATTGATATTGAACGAGATTACCACAGCAATCTACCTCTGTTGGCTTGTTATCCCACTGAACTACAACAAGTGTTTCTAAATATCATTCGCCACGCTTGCTACGCAATGGAGCAGATGCCGGATGTTGCAGCAAAGCCGCGTATCATCCTTAGCGTCAGTGAAGAGCAGGACAGCTTGTGGATATGTCTGGCACACAATGGTGCCATTCTCAGTGATGAGGAACAGGTAAGTATATTCGAACCTTCGCTGAGTGTTATTTTGCCGCAGCGCGATGTAGATTCACAAAAGCGTTTATCTTTTTCCAATTTTATCATTACCGATCAGCACCAGGGACAAATGGCCGTCACTTCTGATTTGGAAAATGGCACTAAATTTCACATCCAATTATTGCTAGACATCGATAAATAGGCATATCCCATACGGTGGAGTTATTGTGTCAAAGCTAGTTGAGCCCAGCAGATGAGCCTGCAACAAACGTATTTACACTGCCAGTCGTTGGCGGCAGCTAAATCCCACCGCCAGCTGTTGTGGCTCAGCGGCGAGCAATGCTGGTGTTATGCTCAACTTAGGCAGCTGACACAATTACTGCAAAAGCAGCAATCCATTGCGGTTATAGATCCGATAAACGCTGCACCTGGTAGTTTTTGTCAACAACATATAAGCGCTAAAGAATGCCACAAATACTTAGGTTTTGAACATCAAACTCTTGTATTTGACGGATACAGCGGCTTTAATCCAGACGCTCTTGCACAAATCAGTGGTACTTTAATTGCCGCTGGGGTGTTGATATTAGTCACTCCTGACCTAGAGCATTGGCAGGAGTGGGCCGATCCTGAGCTGGACAAACTTTGGGTGCAGCCGTATCGAAAGCGCGATGTCAGCCGGTATTTTTTAACTTGGCTAAAATCCAACTTGCTGCAAGATCGTCAACTAACTAGATACACTCAAACAGCAGCGCTAGAAACTGATTACCCGACAGGTGATCGGACTCAAGTTGAGTACTTGGGCGGCTCGTCCCTGGCTTCTGCTGACTTTGCAATCAATCCTGCAGCTCTTCAGTATCAGTTACAGTTAGTGACTGATATCGCCCAACACATTAGCGCCAATAGCTTATCCCAAACAGTTGTGATGGCCGATCGAGGCCGAGGAAAATCGGCACTTTTAGGTCTGCTGGCGAAACAGCTGGCCGCTGACAAAAGTATTTACCTAACTGCTGCAGATGCATTGGCTGTACAGCAAGTACAAAAATTCGCCGGTCAAGATCTGACATATCACACTCCAGACAAGCTGTTGAATAACAAATTTAGTCTCCCGGACAACAGTCTATTACTAATAGATGAGGCGGCCGCTATTAGTGTTGAAGTGCTACTCAGGCTGGTGAAGAAATTTCGTCAGTGTGTTTTTAGTAGCACTATGCAAGGGTATGAGGGAACAGGACAAGGCTTTAAACTACGCTTTTTGGCCCAATTGCTAAATTACAGCAGTGACTGCAAACTTTTTTCTCTGTCGCTACCTATGCGTTGGGCACAAAATGATCCACTGGAAGGCTGGCTCAATAAAGTGCTGTTACTTAAAGTGCAAGGCGATGATGAAGTTAATGTAGCAGCAACTGACAGCCGTGCTGTTATAGCAGCAGGTAAAGCTATACAAAGTAGCTTAACTATTAGGCTAGTGTCCGCTGCAGAGCTAATTGCTAGTCCCGGCACACTACAGCAACTGTTTAGCCTGCTTTCACAGGCACACTATCGCACAACCCCTGGGGATCTCCGCATTATTCTGGACAGTCCCAATATGTCTTTATGGTTAGCCAGTTGCGGGCAAAAAATTGTCGGTGTGTGTCTGGTGGCCGGTGAAGGAATTGTAGAGCAGTTCCCGGTCGATCAACAGCAAATGAGTGGCGAACAGTTGGCTATAGCCATGCATCAAGGGAGGCGCAGGCCCAGGGGGAATTTGATCCCGCAAATGTTGATTGGCCAAGAGGGGCTGTTGCAAGCTAAGAGTTTTAAGTTTGCCAGAGTCGTCAGAATAGCAACGTTGCACTCGCAGCGCCGTGCGGGCATCGCCAGCAAACTGTTAGAAAAGGTACAGCAGTGGGCGCTGAAAACTAATTATCATTATCTGGCGGCTAATTTTTCACTGCAGCAAGATCTGATAGAGTTTTGGTTGGGACAAGGTTTTAGTTTTGTCAGGGTAGGTAACCAAACAGACAAAATCACTGGCAGCTACAATGCGATGGTGTTAAAGCCACTGCAACCGCAAAGGCAGCTGTTTAACTGTTTGAGGTCGAGCTTTTCGATCAGGTTAGCCTTTCAAAAGCGGCGAATTTTTAGTCCAAAAACAGACCTGTCAAGTTTGCAGGCCTTGCCAGTAGAGCAGCACAGGGCTGCGGATGACGGACTTGATCGTGCATATGTGCACTGGTGTAAAGCGCAACTATACTGTTTTGCCTATCAGCAGCGCCCGCTGGAGAGTGTTGCTTACCTCTATTACCAGTTGTTGCAGCAGTATCCTCAATGGACTCAACCAGAAGTACTGAACAGTGCTGAAAAAGCATTAGTAGACAGTTACTTTTTTGATTTGCTGCCACTGGAAAAAATTTATCTCGGCCACAAACTATCAGGCTATCGGCAATTTGTTAAAAGCATGCGTGCTATTGCCCGATTACAATTAGAACAGCTCGCTGACAACCTAGAAGATGGAGACAGTCGATGGAATTAAAACCTGAACACTTAAAAAAATTGGCGAATATGAAAATGCCCTTTGGTAAATATGCGGGTCGCGTGCTGGTCGACCTACCAGAACCTTATGTCTGCTGGTTCGAGCGAAAAGGCTTTCCAAAAGGAGAGTTGGGAGAGTTATTGGCCACATTATACGTGGTTAAGCTCAACGGTTTGGAATCGTTGTTACAGCCGTTGCGTAAGCCATATAGATAGAGGATATTGCCATCACCTGGGGGTCTGGCAACCAATCACTGCACTGTAGTGGGCAGCTGCTATTGCTCAACCAAGTAACGGCAGTACAGTTAACCTAATAATTTTTGCTCCATTTTAGTGTTTCTCAACCTGCGCAATTTTTGCTTGAAGTCAGTGGGACTCAATTGGTGTTTATTCAATAATTTATAAAAATCGGTGCGGTTTCTCTCCGCTATTCGAGCTGCGTGTGTGACATTTCCCTCAGTGACTTGCAGTACTTTCATCAAATAGTCGCGCTCAAAATTTGCTCTGGCCTGGTTGAAGGAAAGCATCGCCGAATCGTCATCGCAAATCACACCGGAGATGAGTTTTTCCGAGATCACTGGACTAGTACTCTCGATGACCACTTGTTTAACCACATCACCTAACTGCTGTATATTGCCAGGCCAGGTAGCTTTGGCCAGGAGGTGTAAAGCTCCGGGAGAGATATTGCGTACTTTTCTGTTGTACTTCAAGCTGTGTTCAGCTAAAAAGTGCCTCGCCAGTAGCGGAATATCTTCCACTCTGTCTCTCAGTGCCGGAATATTCAAAGTAATGATATTTAACAGGTAAAAGAGCTCTCTATCAAAGTAGCCCTGAAGCATTATCTGCTCCAGATTGGCCCTGCATGAACAGATAATCCGCAAGTCGCTGTCGGACTGCGCCGAGGCGGCAATAGCACGCTGGCAGCTCTGTAGCCCTGTCAGTAACGATTGCTGCAAAGGGGCAGCCAATTTACTGATATTATCCAGAAAGATAGTTGCTTTAGTATCTTTGTTAAGATTGTTTAATAATTGCTCATTGAGTTGATCTTCTTCCAATTTGGCACAATCGATATAGATAAAAGGCTTTTTGTCGTTAGCGGCAACTGAATGTATGGCCTTGGCTAACAATTTTTTTCCACAGCCCTTGGCGCCCTGTATTACCACGTTGATATTAGATTCGGCGACGTGGTGGGCCTGATCAAGTACTTTTTCCATTTGCCCAGTGCAGGTTAAAATACCACTCTTCCAATCGGTATTATTGCGTCTTTTAATCGAGGTCAAAGCGCTGCGGGTGATTTCTGTTAATAACTTTAATTCAACAGGTTTAGCAATAAAGCCAAAAATACCCTTTTGCGAAGTTACTAATGCTTCGGCCAGTGCAGTACTATGAGTGGATATTAGGATAGGTAAAGACTGATATTGGGCCTGGGCTAATTTGTATAACTTATTACCATTGACTAAACTGAGTTGGAAGTTAGTGATTAGCAGATCAATTTTATTTTGCTGTAAAATCAGCAGTGCCTGGTCACCATCAGTTGTACAAAAAACTTCATAGCTTTGATCTAATAACAAGTGTTTGACTTGTTCTAGGTGATCCCTATCCTCATCGGCTATAAGGATGGTGGTCTTGGTCATCATAAATAGGACACTCCATGTATAGTACGCTTGCAATTAGATCCGTCTGAATTCAACGTGCATTTATTGAACAATAGCTGCAATTGTACGGAGTTTGGCTGAATGTTAACCGACTGAGTTATTAACACAAAATAAATATAAAGATTTACTGTTGTTAATAATAGCAACTATATATTTAAAAGAGTTTTTTTGTAGCAATAATTTTATTTATCTACCCCTGAAGTTAAGCTAATAGTCGATGTTTTCAAGCTGTTTACGTTTCGTGAATTTCTGTTAAATCATTTATTATTATACGTTTTTGAACTGCTATCAAATATGCTATAAGCTGCTTAGAGAACATATAGTTATCTGATTTAGCTTGGGATTAGACAGCGGTTGCTGATAATGGGGTAATTTTTTGATGTATAAGTATATGAAATTAAATATATATTTTATAAGGTAGTCAATCATACATGGTATCAAGGTTGTTAAGTTTAAAAATTATTTTTACTGGCGTGTTT
>ASZI01000062.1 GCA_000416315.1 Osedax symbiont Rs2
TTACTTGCGGCAATGACTCATGGCTTATACTACTTTTAATGCTAAAGATTTCGATTCTACAAAAGAGCCTATGTTCTTTGGGCAAAATGTTAACGTAGCCCGCTACGATAAACAAAAGTACCCAATCTTTGAAAAGCTGATTGAAAAGCAGCTATCATTCTTCTGGCGCCCTGAAGAGGTAGATCTGTCGACTGATCGCAAAGACTTTATTGATATGCCCGAACATGAAAAGCATATCTTTATCAGTAATATTAAATATCAGACCTTGCTCGATTCAGTGCAGGGGCGCTCTCCAAACGTTGCTTTTCTGCCGATCGTCTCTATTCCAGAACTAGAGACCTGGCTTGAGACCTGGGCTTTTAGCGAGACGGTACACTCTCGTTCTTACACTCATATAATCCGCAATATAGTCACCGAGCCCTCAGTAATATTTGATGAAATAGTGACTAACCCAGAAATCGTCAAGCGCGCAGAAACGGTGACTAAATTCTATGACGAGTTGATTCATTTAATTAATGTGCAGGCGGTACATGGCTATGGCGTGCATGCTATCGATGGGGTCGAGCATGATTGCACGCTGTGGAATCTAAAGTGCAAAGTTTATCTGACCATGGTGTCTGTCAATGTATTAGAGGCTATACGTTTCTATGTCAGTTTCGCCTGTTCTTTTGCCTTTGCTGAAAGGGCGATCATGGAGGGTAACGCTAAAATTATCAAATTGATTGCACGTGATGAAGCGCTGCACTTAACCGGCACGCAGAGTATTCTCAATACTCTAGCTTCTGGTGTCGATGATCTCGAGTTCAAGGATGTTGCTGAGGCTTGTCGCGAAGAGGCCATTGCTATTTTTGCCGAGGCCGCAGAGCAGGAAAAAGACTGGGCTAGCTACCTGTTCCGCGATGGCTCAATGATAGGTTTGAACGCACAGATTTTAAGTGATTACGTGGAATATATAACTAACGTACGCTTAAAAGCAGTTGGCTTTGATGAAATATTCCCCTCCAGGCAAAACCCGCTGCCGTGGATGAACGCCTGGTTGAGCAGTGACAATGTGCAAGTGGCACCTCAGGAATCTGAAATTAGCTCATATTTGGTTGGCCAGATCGATAATTCGCTGGAAGATGGCGACTTTGATGATTTCGATTTTTAACCAATGACGTTGTAATAAAGGCTTTTTACGGAGTTTATTTTTGAGTGATAGCAGCGCAATAAAAGGTATTCCGCGTATTAAAGTGGGTAACCAAACCTTCTATTATCAATACGAACCTAGTTTATTGGACTCCCTCGAGGCGCAGCAGATAGATGCGCCTTACAACTGCCGGGCCGGTTATTGTGGCTGTTGCAAAGTACGGCTACTGCAGGGTGAGGTGCAATATACTGATGAGGGTATGGTGGATCTAAAGGATGACGAAGTACTGACCTGTATCTGTATCCCTAAAACACATATCGAATTAGAAATTCCCGATGATTAAGTGATAACGGCTGATTAGCAACCATACTTTAATTCACAAACTGCCTAAAATTTGCCCACAGTCTTATGCTGTTTGCAAAAAGTCACTGACAGTTGCTAGGTCATTGAAAGTTTACTTGAAAATAGGCAGTTACTTGCGACAAAGTAATGTCTTACAGCAATCGTTGGTCGCATCAACCAGGCTCCTGCAGAAGTTATCCTTGATCTTGTCCACAGCTGTGCACTTGAAAAAGTACTGTTTAAAAATCAGCCGCAAGTTAAACTTGATTAAGGACGGTCGCCTGATTGCGGCCGTTTTGTTTTGATTGGTAGAGTGCTTTATCGGCCATGTCGATCCACTGTTCGTGGCTGGTAAAGGCTCTGTTTATTTCAGTAATACCAAAGCTCAAGGTAATGTCTATTTCTTGATTATCATAGATTACCGTGTTTTTTTCTAGTTCATCGGATAGATTCTGTGCCAGAGTGACTGCTTTTTCAGTGGTAGTATCCAGCAGTAATATGCCAAACTCTTCGCCGCCGTATCGGCCTATGATATCGGTTATGCGATGCTGTTTAATCAGTAACTCACCGAGTGAGCGCAGTACTGCGTCTCCACCTTGATGACCGTAGGTATCATTAATGATTTTAAAGTGATCAATATCCAGCATCACTAGCACTGAGCTGGAGTGCGCTCTGGAGTATCTCTTAAATTCAGCCTCCAGCCGGCTCTCCCAGTAACCTCGATTGAATAGATTGGTCAGTGGGTCAATACGACTCGCAAGTTTGAGTTGCTTGTTTTGTTCTTGAAAGTTCAGATGTGAGCGCGCTGCTTCAGTGACGTCGTATATGGCAATCGCAATATGATCAACAACGGCATTACCATTCATCAGAGGAATGATACGGATGTTTTGATACATAAACTCAGCTTTGCTGGTGATCGGTCGATAGTTGTTCATCTTAAATATGTACGGGCGCTGTTGCCAGGTGATAGTCAGGGCGCTCTGCAGGGTGATTACCGATTGGAATTTACGCCTGAGGTAGTCCACTGGCAGGTTCGAGCACAAGCTAAATAATTGCTGGTCAATTGCCTCATCTGCTTCAATAGCAGTGTGGTTAGTCATAAAACTATTCCACATTTTAATTTTCAGCTGGCAATCGATGACAATCAAGCCAATATCTAAAAACTGCACCAGTTCTAGTTGTTGCTTGGCGTCAAATTGCGTTGTTATAGCGTCCATGAAAACAGCTCCGAACGTTGGTCCATAGGTTCTATAGAGTCGAGCGTGAAAAGTAACAGTAAATCACAGTAAATTTCATGGCTCGCAATGCTATAAGTTACTTCAATGGCCAAGGTTTTTTCCTGCGCTCGTTCGGCCACTAAATGTTCCAGTTGGCCTTTGTAATCCAAAAATGCCGGAATGCCCTGATTAATATGGCTGATACCAATTTGCTGGAAGTAGGCTTTAAGAAAAGAGCTGCTTAGCAACCCCGCCAGATCGACCAGTATATCGCGTTCCAGATCCGCGTCTATTTCGGCAGAGAAGCCCAGAATTTGCGCGATATGCGGCAATCCGGACTTGTCGGTAATTAAGATAGATTCGCCGCTGATACCACCGGCGACAAAACCTTGGCTGATGGTAGCCGTAAAGTCGTTTTCACTGGTACCTTTGACCATCATGTAGAGTTCAGAATTGCTGATCAAATTGACAGTGGGGATAGAGAGACTGATAAAGGTATCTAAGAGAATCGACAATCTGTCCGCGGCTTTACCCATGGCAATGTTGGCGGTTTCTGAAAAGCGCTCTTCCTGGGTTGGGTGTATTACTACTTCTTGATTGGCGCCTTGCGCGGCGGATTCTTGACTCAAAAGCAGCTGGTCAACCAATCCGTAATCTTCGATGATCTTATCGAGTTTCTCTAAACTGATCGGCTTCTTGATAAAGGCGATAGCACCCAGCTCGGTGACTCTTTTAAGTGCTCTTTCCTGAATGTCGCCAGAGACGACAATGACCATGGTCGGCAAGTCTTGATCGCGGATTGCCTGCAGTGCTTGATAGCCGTCCATGACTGGCATATTCAAGTCTAAAAATAATAAGTCGGCACGTCCGTCATTAATAGCTTCAATAGCCATCTGACCGTTATCAGCGAAGGAAATGTCTGCATTCCAGTTTTTAATCGCCAGCGCCAATTGTCTCTGGGCTAAGCGGGAATCATCGCAGATTGTGACTTTAAGTGAATGGCTCAAGATAAATACTTTTATATTAATTTTTGAGCTAGTTTAGACAATTGAACACAAAAAAGCTAACTTCTGCGCGCTTAATAACCAAACTATTGATTGTTTATTGGATGTTTATATTGCGTTAATAATTCAGCGAAAATGTTCTGTGTTAACAATCAGTTATTTTCTGCATTCAAGCAAATTTAAAACAAGACATAGCCAACAATGTAAACGCTCGTTTAATAATTTCCATTGATTCTCAGGTAGTTATTTAGTAAAGAGGGGGGTAGTCTTAACGTATTCAAACTATCATTCACTTTTAAGCGGTTGTAAATCAATTTTTTCTGGCTGGTTGTTTTTTGCGCTGTTGCGTCTGTCGATGCTCTGATCCAGCCAGTTTTTGCTAGCGATCAGCAGGCCCAGGCCGACAAATGCCCCCGGTGGTAAAATCGCAAACAAAAAGCCAACATAATCAGAAATTATGACGATTTTCCAGCTTTGTGCAGCGGGGCCAAAGAGTAAATGCATATCTGCAAACAAAGTACCTGCGCCTAAAATTTCGCGGATCGCACCTAAAAGAACCAGTACTATGGTAAAACCTAGGCCCATGATGAATCCGTCGTATACAGATGCGGCCAGGGTATTTTTTGCAGCAAAAGCTTCTGCGCGACCCATGATGATGCAGTTTGTGACTATCAGCGGTATAAATATGCCCAGTATCAAATACAGCTCGTAAGTGAGTGCTTGCATTGCCAGTTCGATAGAAGTCACTAATGCGGCAATGATCATTACATAGATTGGCAGACGCACAGCAGCGGGGATGAAGTTGCGAAACAGCGATACCGCAAAATTCGAACCTATTAATACCAACATACTGGCAATGCCTAAACTAAGCGCATTCACTACAGATGCTGTGACTGCCAGCAGCGGGCAGAGACCTAACAACTGCACTAGTGCCGGATTATTTTTCCACAGTCCATTGATGGTCAGCTGGCGATAGTTAGTTGCCATGCGTTGCTTCTCCTGTATTTTTATCCGCGCTAAGTACACTAGTATCAAGTAAGCGCTGGCGATACTTGTGAAAGTAATCCAGGCTTTTACCGACAGCATTAACGACCGCTCTTGGGGTTATAGTAGCGCCGGTAAACTGATCGAACTGACCGCCGTCTTTTTTTACCGCCCAAGGCTGCATAGGTGTTTTTTTCAAGCCGTCAAAAGAGCGCAGCCAAGGAGACTTTTTCAGTTCCAGTTTATCTCCCAGTCCCGGTGTTTCAGTGTGAGAGATTACCCTGACCCCGGCGATGCTGGTATCGGCATTAATACCAACTAGCAAGCTGATATCGCCGGAGTAGCCCTGCGAGCTGAGCACTGGAAAGATGATAGTAGTGATACGTCCATCGGCGCTGGCGACGTGCGCTTTGATGTTATGTGAATAACCGAATTCGGTTCCGTCAATCGCGATAGTGTCATTAAATAAATCGTTGTCAAATTTATCGGTGGGAATGATTTCATAGAGCTTGGCGGTCTTTTGCCGGCGCACGTTCTCTTCAATCGGGGTCTTTGTCAGCACAAAAGTAACGGCAATTAAGGCGGCGGTGATAGCGGCAAAGCAGCCGATTCCTAAAGCGTTGATCTTTAGTGACTGCTGCATATTCATTGGCTTTTTTCCTTAGCACTCAAGCCTTTATTGGCGCGGCGATGGCCATAGCTACGTGGCTGGCTGTATTGGTCGATAAAAGGTGCGCTCAGATTCATCAGCATTACTGCAAAAGCCATGGCATCGGGGTAGCTGCCCCAAGTGCGTACTATGTAGATCAAGATACCGATACCTGCGGCGAAAATAATCTTGCCTTTATTGCTGGTGGCGCTAGAAACCGGGTCAGTAACAATGAAAAATGCCCCCAACATTGTGGCCCCAGTGGTTAGATGGACTAATGGATCCGCATAAGTATCGGGATCGACGGCGAAAAATAGTGCCGAGATCAAGCCTAAGGTCAGCAGCAGTGTAATGGGGGCGTGCCAGGTAAAAATTTTACGGTAAATAAGAAAAATGCCGCCGACAAAATAGGCCAGGCTGACCGCGTACCATGCACCGACATTCGCCAGTACTGAGCTGCTCTGCCAGACCTCCTCATTGGTTAAACCGTTGCGGTGCTTCAAGGTATCCAGCGGGGTGGCTCCCGAGTAGCCATCTATGTAATCCAGACTGGTCAAGGTCTGATTCCAGCCGCCAAAAATAATTTGAAAAGTATCGCTGAACGACAACAAATTCCAGCTGTTACCGCTGAGCTCAAAAGGGGAGGTCCAACGGGTCATTTCTACCGGGAAGGAAATTAACACTAAGGCGTAACCGACCATCGCCGGGTTGAACGGGTTCTGTCCCAGGCCTCCATATAAGTGTTTGGCGATGACTATTGCCACAAACACGGCACTGCCAGTGACCCACCAGGGGGCAAAAGGTGGCAGTGATAAGCCCAGTAGTACTGCTGTTAACAGGGCGCTGTTATCTTTGAGAAAAAACATCAGCGCACGCTTGCGCGCTTTTAAACATGCTGCCTCAAACGCCAGGGCCATTACTGCAGCCAGTACTACATTGATCAGTGTGCCCCAGCCGAAGAAAAATGTCATAGCGATCAGTCCTGGGACCGTGGCGATGATCACTAAGCGCATAATGTCAGCGGTTTTAGTTGGGCGCTGTATATGGGGGGAACTGTTGCTAATTAATGCCATATTATCTGCCCATTATCCTTCAATCGATGCCAGTGTTGCATTGAGGTTATCCAGCTGTTCGCTGCTCGTAGTAACCGCTCGCTGTAGCTGTTGGTAGTCATTATTTGTCGACTTTTCTTTTTTGGCCAGTGCCTTTTGTGCTTTAATCAGAGTCACTTTTGCCAGTGCCAAATCGTTGCGCAACTGGTTTAAGTCCACCCCCAGTTTTCCGGCTTTTGCCTGTGCCTGTGCATCGCGCGACTCTAATTCTGTGAGGAAATCGTGGTGCTGTTTTGTCAGCTTGTCGACAGTGGCAGATAGCTCGCTATCATCAGTGTCCGTTGCAGCCAGTTGCTTTTGCGCATTGGTCAGTTTTGTGCGGGCAATGTCCACCTTTTGCTTCAGTACTTTTTTGTCGATAGCCGACAGTGCTGGTTTTTGCTCACTGATGGCTGCAGTAGGTTGGTCCTCCTCAGTGCTTTTTTGCTCTACAAGTGCCTGTTCAGCCGCCTCCAGCTTCAGCTTTAGCTTGTCAATTCCAAGGCGCATTTTCTCTACAGCAGGACTGTTATCGTTCTCGGCTTTAAGCAGTGCTGCGTTGGCCTTATCGACCATCTTTTTGTTTTTATCATAGCTATCTTGTAGCTGCTGCAAATCAGTTTTATCAGGCTCAGAAGGCTTGGCCTGGAGATAGCTGGCTTGGGTGTCGGCAACTTTCTGTGTCAACAAGCTTATTTGCTGTTGCAATTGCAGTGCTTGTTCGGCGTCTGTAGATTCTAGTGGTTGCAGTTTAGCTAATTGTGCCTGGGCCTTTTTCAGTTTAGTGCGCGCTACAGCCGCCGCGGTTTTTAACACTTTAAGATCCGGTGCGCTTTTAGCTATGGCTACAGCGGCAGAGTTTTGTGCCATTTGAAAGGCGTCTTCAGCGCTACTCAGGACTTGTCTAAGTGCCGTCAACTGCCCTTGCAATTCAGGGGTGTTTTCAGCAGCTTCGCTCTGCGCTGCAGTCAGTTTTGCCTCGGCTCTTTTGACTTTGCTGCGCGCCACTGCTAGTGCCGTCTTTAATTTATTTGTATCCTGAGTTGGCGCTGCTGTGTGTGTGCCAGTATCACCGCTAGCATTTTGGTAAGCGCTGTCGGCAGCGTTCGCTTCCAGCTGCAGTTTCTCGATAGTGCTTTGCAGTGATTCAACCCCTGGTTGGCTTTTCTCCTGGGCAGCTTTAAGTGCTGTCTGTGCTTTCTTCAGGCGGGTGTTGGCCACTGCAGCGGCAACTTTCAATTTCTTAGTGTCGGTAACTGTGCTTGCATCAGGTTTAAAATCGTCGACTGCCTGTTGTGCTTTGTGTAAATTAGCAGTGGCTGTTTTAAGCTGTAAATCGGCTGAAGTGATATCGGCACTGCTGTCTTGTGCAGCTTTTGCCTGCGCCAGCAGCTGTTCGGCGCCTGTCACTTTTTCCCTAGCGGCAGTGACTGTAGCTTCGAGTTTCTCTAACTGTTGCGAGGGTTGCAGCTGCGCCTTTTGCACTTGAGCTTTCTTCTCGGCCTGCGCTTTAGCTGCCTGCTCGGCCCGGGCTTTACGTTTCGCTGCTTTCTCTTCAACGGCGCGTTGTTCGCGCTGCTGTTTCGCCTCGAAGCGCTCGCGGGCCAAATCTGCCTTGCGTTTGTCTTGCTGTTGTTCACGTATCGAGCTTTTGGCGTGGCGGTAGTATTGCACCAGCGGTATGTTACTGGGACAGACAAATGAGCAGGCGCCACACTCTATGCAGTCGAATAAATTGTGTTGCTCGGCTTTGTCGTATTCCTGGCTCTTGGCAAACCAGTGTAACTGTTGCGGCAGCAACTGCGCCGGACAGACTTGTTCACACTGACCGCAGCGAATACAAGCCTGGGCGCTGGGCTGTTCTGGCATCTCGGCATCGGTGGCGGCGATAATACAGTTAGTTGTTTTAACTACAGGTATCTGCACATTATCGATGCTATAGCCCATCATCGGTCCACCGAGCACTAACCTGGATGTGTGTCCCAGGTATTGTCCGGCTGCTTCGAGCAGCGTTTCAAATGGGGTGCCGATCAGTGTTTCATAATTTTGCGGCTGACTAACTCCGGCACCGGTGACAGTGACGATGCGACTGATCAGTGATTCCCCATGCGCCACAGCGCGATGAATAGCGTACACAGTGCCGATGTTCTGACAGACGATGCCCACATCTGCGGGAATACCGCCGTGAGGGACTTCAACATTGGTCAGTAGCTGGATCAGTTGTCTTTCGCCACCGGAGGGGTATTTAGTGGGCACAGCGACCACATCTATATTGTATTTACAGTCCTGCAGGGCAATTTCTAGTGCACGAATGGCTTTGGGTTTGTTGTCTTCTATGCCGATCAATACATGGCTGGGCTTAATTAAGTGTTGCAGTACTTCTATACCGGCAATTATCTGCTCGGCGCGCTCGCGCATTAGTAAATCGTCGGCGGTAATGTAGGGTTCGCACTCGGCGCCGTTGATGATCAAAGTGTTGATGATATGGTGATCGCCCAAGTGCAGTTTGACCGCGGTAGGAAAACCCGCGCCACCCATGCCAGCAATGCCGCGATCGCGAATATAGTCGATTAACTCATTCTGCGACAGGGCTTTGTAATCTGCTAAACCACAGTGTTCTATCCACTGATCTAGCCCGTCAGTCTGGATGCTGATACAGCGAGCGGACAGACCCGAAGGGTGTGGAACTGGCTGATCAGCTATCTCAATAACCGTCCCCGAAGAGGGGGCGTGTACCGGCACACTCAGCTTGCCATTTTCGTCTGCAATGCGCTGACCTTTTAGTACTTTGTCACCGACACTGACACAAGCCTTAGCGGCTGCGCCTATGTGTTGTTGTAGCGGGACTTGTAATATTTTTGGCACTGGCGCGCAAGCTATGGGGCGCTGCGCCGATTGATACTTGTTTTCAGGTGGGTGGATGCCGCCGTGAAATGCAAAGACTTTAGCCATTAAGATTCTAGCTCCGCAGCAGGGTTTCTATTGATGGTGATCAATTGTTGCAGTGGTACTAGCAGAACCTTCGTTAGTGGCGCTCTTATTATAGCGCGCTGCGCCGATTGATACTTGTTTTCAG